>CAXSCV010000003.1:83461-89230 GCA_964235895.1 uncultured Chthoniobacterales bacterium | reverse complement strand
GAAGGAACGCTCGCGCGCGGGTTTGTTTTTCCAGCGGGCAAGCTGGTCATGCTTTCGGCGGCGGAGATTTTCGGACGCCTAACGACTCATGGACGGCGACGTTTGCGCCGCGCAGAGAAGCACGCGCGCAATCGCGCGCAGATTGATTTCAGCGAACTGAACGAAGACGATCTCGTGGTTCATCTCGAGCACGGCGTCGGGCGATTTCTCGGCCTGGAAAAATTTGCTGAACCGGCGCGCGAGGTTTTGGTTTTGGAGTTCGCCGATGACGCAAAACTCTACGTGCCGCTGGAGCAGGCGTATCTCGTTTCGCGTTATGTCGGCGTCGGCAAAAAATCGCCGCCGCTCAGTTCGTTAGCCGACGCGAAATGGGCTCGCGCGAAACGAAACGCCGCCGCTTCCATCTTCGATTACGCGGGCAAAATGCTCGCGGTGCAGGCGGAGCGTGAGATGCAGCTCGGCCACGCCTTTGGGCCGGACACCAAATGGCAAAGCGAGTTCGAGCATTCGTTTCCCTTTCGCGAAACCGCCGATCAGTTAAAGGCGATCGACGCGACCAAGCACGACATGGAACAGGCGCGTTCGATGGATCGTTTGATCTGCGGCGATGTCGGTTTCGGCAAAACCGAGGTGGCGATTCGCGCGGCTTTCAAAGCGGTCATGGAAGGCAAACAGGTGGCGGTGCTCACGCCGACGACGGTGCTGGCGCAGCAACATTTCGAGACGTTTCGCCAGCGCATGCTCGATTATCCGGTGCGGATCGAAATGCTTAGTCGCTTTCGGTCGCATGCCGAGCAGCGCGGCGTTTTGAAACTGCTGCGCGATGGCGGCGTCGACATCGTCATCGGCACGCATCGGCTCATTTCCGGCGATGTCGTTTTTAAAGACCTCGGCCTAGTCGTGATCGACGAGGAGCAGCGTTTCGGCGTTTTGCACAAAGAGAAATTCAAGGAGCTTTTCAAGCTGGTCGATGTGCTGACACTTTCGGCGACGCCGATTCCGCGCACGCTTTACCTCTCGTTAGTCGGCGTCAAAGATATGTCGACGATCGAGACGCCGCCGCTCAATCGGCTGCCGGTTGAGACGGTGGTCTGCGGTTACGACGAGCGAATTATTCGCGACGCGATCAACCGCGAACTCGAGCGGCAAGGCCAGGTTTATTTCCTGCACAATCGCGTGCAATCGATCGAGAAAGTGCGCGATCGGATTGTCGAGCTTTGTCCAAAGGCGCGAGTGGAATTTGGCCACGGACAGATGGATGCGGACGAGCTCGAAGCGGTCATGCAACGCTTCGTCGCGGGGAAAATCGACGTGCTCGTTTGCACCACGATCATCGAGAGCGGGCTCGATATTCCGAACGCGAACACAATCATCATCGATCGCGCGGATCGCTTCGGCCTGGCCGATCTTTATCAACTGCGCGGTCGCGTCGGTCGGGCCGAGCACAAAGCGTATGCCTATCTGATGTTACCGCGCGAGATGATGACCGTGGGCGCCGCGCGCAAACGGATCAATGCAATTAAACAATATAGCTCGTTAGGCGCGGGCTTTCGCATCGCCATGCGCGACTTGGAAATTCGCGGCGCGGGCAGCATTCTCGGCACCGCGCAAAGCGGTCACATCGTCGCGGTTGGTTTCGATCTCTATTGCCAGCTTCTGAAACAAGCGGTCGCGCAATTAAAAGGAGAGAAATTTCGCGCGCGTCTGGAAGTGGAAGTCCGCCTCGATTTCGTGGCGACGAACGAGGCCGAATTCGCGCAGCTCGGCGCGGAAGTTCGCGTGCCCGCGTTCATCCCGACCAGCTACATCAGCGACACAACTCTGCGCATTCAAGCCTATCGAAATCTCGCGCAAATCAGCACGCGCGAGCAATGGGATCGCCTGCGCAAAGAGTGGCGCGATCGCTTCGGCAAATTCCCGCGCGCGGTTGACAATTTGCTCACTCTCACCGAAATCAAACTCTCCGCAGCCCGGGCCGGCATCAGCCGGGTCGAGGTTCGTGAAGGGAAGCTGATGCTGACTCGTCACGGGGATTTTATACTTGTCGGTGGCAGATTCCCCCGGATTAGTACCGAGAAAATCGGCCAAAATCTTGCGGAAGTGCTCGAACTCACCAGGAAGATTTGAATCAATGATCCGTTCGCTCTTGCTCGTCCTTTTCGTCAGCTCTGTCGTTCCGTTTCTGGCACTCGGCCAGGCAGCTCCATCGAACGATCCGGAAGTGGTCGATGGCATCGCGGCGGTGGTGAATGGCGACGTGATCACCATGTCGCAAGTGCGCATGCTCGTCGGCCCGCGCGAAAAATTGCTCCGCTCCCAATTCACCGGCGAAGAATTGCAGAAGCAAATCAAGGAAGTGCGCGCCTCCGCCTTGAAGGATTTGATCGATCGCCAGCTCATCGTGCAGTCGTTCAAAGATGAAAAATTATCGCTGCCCGATTATTTCGTAGACCAGCGCATCAAGGACATCATTCGTGAAAACTTCGGCGGCGATCGGAATACTTTTATCAAAACCCTGCAGGCGCAGAACTACTCGTTAACGCAATTCCGCAAGGATGAGTTCGAGAAGATCATTGTCTCGGCCATGCGCGGGAAAAATGTGAAGCCGAACACGATCGTGCCGCCGGCCAAGATTCAGGAATTTTACAAAAAACATCGCGATCTCTTCACCAGTAAAGAAGAGGTCAAACTGCGCATGATCATGGTTCCGAGCAAAGCGAGCGAAGGAAATTCCGCTTCGCAAAAAGCGATGGCCGAGGAGATTCTGGGCAAGCTGGTCAGCGGCGGTGATTTTGCGCGGATGGCTCAGATGTATTCCGAGGACAGCACGCGCGATCTCGGCGGCGATTGGGGTTGGATCGAGCGCAAAACACTGGCGCCGGAGCTGGAGAAAGTGGCCTTCAATTTGCCCGTCAACAAAGTCAGCAACATCGTCGAATTGGGCGGCAATTATTACATCATGCGCGTCGATGAGAAACGTGGCGGGGTGACCAAACCACTCGCGCAAGTGCGCGACGATGTGGAGAAAAAACTCATGCAGGAAGAGGCGCAGCGTTTGCAGGAAAACTGGCTCGCCGGCTTGCGACAAAAGGCGGCGATTCGCACTTTTTAAAACCGCGATTGTTCCTGATCGCGCAGCTTCTTTGAGACGGATCGGAATCACTCTGGGCGACGCCGCCGGCATCGGACCGGAAGTGGTGAAAGCGGCGCTCGCTTCCAATCGCTTGCCGGCCTCTTGCGAATATCGCGTGATCGGAACGTATCCCGATTGTGTTCCGGGAGAGCCGACGATCGCCTCCGCGCGAGCCGCGCGCGCTGCCCTCGAAGAAGCGGTGGAAAGCGCACGCCGCGGCGAACTCGACGCAGTCGTGACGGGGCCGATTCACAAGGCGCGCATGTACCAAATCGGTTTCGAGTTTCCCGGCCAAACCGAATTCTTCGCGGAACGCTGCGGCGTGAAAAATTTCGCCATGTTGCTGACCGGCGGATCGCTCACGGTCGCGCTCGTGACGACGCATCTTCCGTTGCGCAAAGCGGTGGTCTCGTTAGGCGAAAAGGAAATCGTGCGCGTCGGAATGTTGCTGGCCGCGTTTCTTCGCGGTCGCCATCAGCGCGCGCCGCGCATCGCGGTCGCGGGTTTAAATCCGCACGCCGGCGAATCAGGCGCACTGGGCGACGAAGAAATTCGAATCATCGCGCCCGCAGTCGAAAAACTTCGCGAAAATTTGCGCAACGAGGCGATCGTGGCCGGGCCGTTTTCGCCCGACACGGTTTTTTATCACGCGGCCGCGGGCGAATGGGATGGCGTGTTGTGCATGTATCACGACCAGGGTTTGATTCCGCTCAAGCTGCACGCGTTTCACGAAGGCGTGAACCTCACGCTCGGCCTTCCTTTCCCGCGCACCAGCCCCGACCACGGCACCGCTTTTGAGATTGCCGGAAAAAATATCGCGCGGCCGGATAGCATGATCGCCGCCATCCGGCTCGCCGCCGAGCTAACAACGCGGTGACCGGTGAATGCGATTGTCTATAGCGATGGCCTAACGAGTGATGTCGATCGTCTCGTGCATGTCATCCTGAGGCTGGCGAAGAGCGCCGAAGGATCGCGCACAGGGGTGCTTGGTTCACTTCAACCAAATACTAACATCACCACCCTGTGCGAGGTCCCTCACCGTCTACGCGGCTCGGGATGACAGCGGCTCGATCATAGCAAACGTTCAGCCAGAAAAATCTGCGTAAATCTGCGAAATCTGTGGACGAATAAAAAAAATGCAGACCGCCAAATATCTCGCCGTCTTCAAACTCGGTCTGCAGAACACCTTCGTTTATCGCTGGAATTATTTCCTGCGCGCGATCTTTGGATTAATCCCGCTCGCCGGCACCGTCTTTCTTTGGCGCGCGGTGTTTCACGAGCGCGGCGGCGGCCTGCGCGGCTACGACTACGGGTCGATGATTTATTATTATCTGCTCATGATCCTGGTCTCGAATCTGGTCACGCCGACCGAGGATGAATGGCAGATCGCTTCCGATATTCGCGAAGGCCAGATCAATTCCTTTCTGACCAAACCGCTCAGCTATCTCGCGTATCGCTTCAGCATCTTTCTGAGCGGCCGACTCGTTTACACCGTGATCACGATCGCGCCGATCGCACTCATCTTTTTTTGCTTCCGTCGTTATCTCACTTTTCCGGCCGACCCGCTGGTTTGGATCTGCGCTTTGGTCTCGTTAGGCATGGCGGCCATGATTCAGTTCTTCATCACCTACAGCATCGCGATGATGGCCTTTTGGATATTGGAAATCTCGACCATCGTCTTCATCGTTTACTCGTTCGAGTACTTCCTCGGTGGGCAAATGTTTCCGGTCGATATCATGCCCGCCGCCGTGCAAGCGTTCATGAAATGGCTCCCGTTTTACTACGAACTCTTTTGCCCGATCGCCATTTTCCTGGAGCGCTTGCGCGGCGCAGAAATGTATCAGGCCCTGGCCATCCAAAGCGCCTGGCTTCTCGCCACCTGGGCCCTCGCACGCCTCATGTGGCAACGCGGCCTCGGGCATTACCAAGCCGTCGGCGGCTGATTGCGCGCCGCGAAAATTACTCCGTTGGCAAGTCGGCGATTTTCCAATCGCGGAAACCGCCGGCCATCGAACGCACGTTGGTGTAGCCCATTTTTTGCAGGGTCTCCGCGACTAACGCCGAGCGACTTCCGCCGCCGCAATAGCAGATGATCGGTTGATTCGGATCGAGAATTTCGTCTTCGATCTCAAGCTCGATCAGCCCGCGACTCATGTGCCAGGCGCCGCGCGCGTGACTTTCCTTCCAATCGCTTTCCTCGCGGACATCGAGCAAAACAGCTTCTCCCGCTTCGACCCGTTCGCGCGCTTCCGATGGGGAAATTTCCGTGATGTTCTGCTTCGCTTCGGCGACCAGTTTTTGAAAACGGCTGGGTTGTTCCATGAGTTAATCTTTCGCCGCTACTCGTAACGGAGCGCTTCGATCGGGTCGAGCCGGGACGCTTCCCGCGCGGGATAAAAACCAAAGAAAACGCCGACGGCCGCGCTAAAGAAAAATGAGAAAACGATCGACGTGATCGAAATCAAAATCGGCCAATGCGCCACCACGGAAACGAGCTGCGACAAGGCGAGGCCGAGCACGATGCCGATGACGCCGCCTAACGAACTCAGCGAAACCGCTTCGATGAGAAATTGCGTGAGGATGTCGCGGCCATGCGCGCCGACTGCGAGGCGCACGCCGATTTCGCGCGTCCGTTC
>CAXSCV010000003.1:37901-83451 GCA_964235895.1 uncultured Chthoniobacterales bacterium | reverse complement strand
AATTCCGATGCCGCCAACGATGAGCGAAACGCTGGCAATCGCGCCGAGCAACCAAGTCATAACGCGCGACGTCGCGGTGGCGGTCGCGGCGATTTCTTCCTGCGTGCGCACGGTGAAGTCGTCATCCTTGCCCGCGCGAATATTATGCCGCTGGCGCAGGAGCTCGATGATTTGCTGTTGCGCGCCGGGAAGCTCGCGCGCGCTTGCGACTTGGGCGTTGATATTGCGGAGCGTGGTCCCGCCGCCCATGACGCGTTTCATCGCGCTGCTGTAAGGCATGATGACGATGTCGTCCTGATCGGTTCCCTGCGGGCTTAGTCCCTTCGAACTCAAGACGCCGGTGATAACAAACGGCACGCCTTTAATGCGCAAAACCTGGCCGATGACATCTTCGCTTCCATAAATCTGCGTCGCGGTCGTGCGACCCACCACGCAAACTTTATTGGCGCTTCGCACATCCTGGTCAGTAAACGGCGCGCCGTCCGAAAGCGCCCATTCGCGCAGCTCAAAATAATCCGCCGACTCGCCATAAATGCGCGTGAACCAGTTTTGATTTCCCGCCGAAACTTGCGCGGTCGAAACCACTTCTTCGCTCACGCGCGTGACCGCCGGAATCTCCCGCCGGATCGCTTCCGCATCCTCGATTTTCAAAGTTCCCGCCCCGCCCCAACCCGTCCGAATACCACTCGACGTCGTGCTGCCGGAAAAAATCAGAATGACGTTTTCTCCGAGGCTGGCGATCTGCGCTTCCACCTGCGCCTTCGCGCCGTTGCCGATGCTGACCATAGCGATGACCGCGCCGACGCCGATGATGATGCCAAGCGCAGTGAGCGCGGAACGAAGTTTGTTCCGGCGCAACGCGCGCCCGGCGATCTTGAAGGTCGAGGCGAGTCTCATGATCGCGATGTCATACGCCCGCCGGCTCGGCCGGGATGTCCTGCAAATTCTTTAACTCGTTAGTCGCGTTCGCTCGCTTCGCCACTGGTTGATCGGTGATCACTTTGCCATCGCGCATCACGACATTACGCCGCGAATAAGCCGCGATGTCGGGCTCATGCGTGACCATGATTATGGTGATGCCTCGTTCGTTTAGTTTCTGAAAAATATCCATGACTTCGACGCTGGTTCGGCTGTCGAGATTGCCCGTCGGCTCATCAGCCAGCAGCACTTCGGGATCGTTAATCAAAGCGCGCGCGATGGCCACGCGTTGCTGCTGGCCGCCGGAAAGCTGGCTCGGATGATGGTCGGCGCGGCCCTGCAAACCGACCGCGGCGAGCGCGCGCTCGGCCCGCGCGCGCAATTCTTCATTCGTTAGGCTGGTCGCGCTGTAGAGCAACGGCAGCTCGACATTTTCCAAGGCAGAAGTGCGCGAGAGCAGATTAAAATTTTGGAAAACGAAACCGAGTTTGCGATTACGCAGATCGGCCAGTTGATCGCGGTTCAAGGACGCGACGCTCGTGCCATCGAGAAGATAATCGCCCGCCGTTGGGCGATCGAGACAACCAAGAATATTCATCAGAGTCGATTTGCCCGAGCCGCTCGAACCCATCAGCGCGACGAATTCACCGCGCTTGATCTCCAGCGAAACGCCGCGCACGGCCAGGACATCGACTTCGCCAGTCCGATACGTTTTCTCGACCTCGAGTAGCCTAACGACTGCTTGCTCGGCCGTTTCGTTCACCTTTAGAAATGACGACCGCCGCCGCCAAATGGATTGGAAGACGGCGTGGTCGGATTCCCTGTTTCCAGCACGCTGGTTACGACCGCGTCGCCTTCTTTTAATCCTTCCAAAACTTCCGTCGCAACGCCATCGCTGATCCCGGTTTTAACACTGATCGCGCTCGGTTTTTTGCCCGCCAAAATATAAACCGTGCGCTCGATCCGCCGCTCCGGTCGATTCCCGCCGGCCGCGCCGCCGCGTCCGCCCGCGCCACCGCCGGGATGTCCACGTCCGCCCGCTGACGGATTTGCTTTTGCGCTCGGCGTTGGAGTTTGGTTAGGCAAACGCACCCGCAAGGCGGCGTTCGGAATTTTCAACACGTTGTCGCGATGCGCGGCGATGATCGACACATTCGCGGTCATGCCCGGCTTTAGTTTCAAGTCCGCATTGCTCACGCCGATGACCGTGTCGTATGTCACAACGTTTTGCACGGTGATCGGCGCGTTGCGCACTTGCACCACTTTGCCGTGAAAGGTGCGCATCGGAAATGCGTCGACCGTGAAGTCGACGTCCTGATCGACTTCGACGCCGCCGACATCCGCTTCGGCCACGTTGGAATCGATCTGCATCTTGGTCAGGTCGTTCGCGATCGTAAAAATAATCGGCGCCTGCAAACTCGCGGCCACGGTTTGGCCGACATCGACGCTTCGCGAAATCACCATCCCGTCGACCGGCGATTTGATCGTGCAATGATCGAGATCGGCTTGCGCTTTTTCGAGCGCTCCTTGTTTGATCTTCACATTCGCTTCCGCCTGATGAAGCGCAGCGGTCGCCTGGTCGAGATCGGCTTGCGCGGAGTTTTGTTTCGCGACCAGCGCTTGCGTGCGGCCTTCATTTAATTTCGCCAATTCCAAGGCGGCTTGCGCGTTGGCCAGGTCGCCTTCCGCTTGATTGACGCTCGCCTGGAAGAGCGCGGGATCGATCTGCGCGATGACCTGGCCTTCTTTCACGGGCGAATTGTAATCGACAAAAAGCTTTTGAATGTTGCCCGAAACCTGGCTGCCCACTTGCACGTTCAGGACCGGATTCAATGTCCCGGTCGCGGTCACCGCTTCCGTGATCGCGCCGCGCGCAACCGGCGCCGTTTGATACTCCGTCACCGCCGCGCTGTGCCGCCGCCAAAAAAGAAAAAGCACGGCCGCCACCAGGATGGCGCTAACGAGCAGAGCGGTTCGCTTCATAAGATCGGAAGGTAAAAGGAATCAGACAATCGCGCGCGGGTTTTGGTTACAGAGTTTCCATCGGCGCAGAAGTGTGAAACCAGTCATGCGCGATGCGTCGTTATTTCGAAATCTACGGCATCATGTTGCGCAACTCGCTCATCCGCGAGATGAGCTTCAAAGCAAATTTCGTACTCTGGCTCATCGTCGAAGTGCTTTGGTTTGTCGGACAGATTTTCTTTTTCGGAATCATCTTCGGCCAGGTCGATCGCATCGGCGATTGGTCGAAATGGGAAGTGGTCCTGCTCGTCGGCACGCATCAAATCATCGCGCAGCTTTTCCAGGCTTTCTTCTTCATGAACATTTCGAACATTCCCGAGCTCGTGCGCACCGGAAAGCTCGATTCGCTGCTCGTCCTGCCGATGGACAGCCAGTTCGCCGTTTCCACGAAACAATTCGGGCTCGATAGCATTCTCAATGCGCTCCTCGGCGCGGCCGTGGTCATCGTCTCGTTAGTCCAATTGCACATCGTCCCGGATGCGCGCTTCGTGCTGCTTTACTTCTTCGCGCTCGGCTTCGGCGTGGCCATTCATTACTCAATCATGCTCACGCTGGCCGCGGTCAGTTTCTGGATCGTGCGCGCACAGGGATTGGTTTACGGCTACTTCAACTTCCTGCACATCGCGCGCTATCCGGACGTGATCTTTCCGCAAATTTTTCGCTTCGTTTTCGGCTGGATCATTCCGGTCATCATCGTCGCGAATATTCCCGCGCGTCTGCTGGTCAAACCGCTCGACCAACCGGCCGCACTTATTTTGCATCTCGTGCTCGCGGCGTTCTGCGCGGTCATTATTTCGCGTGTCTTCTGGCGTTTTGCGCTGCGCCATTACTCGAGCGCGAGTTCGTAAAATCAGCGCGAAACGCTGGCTAAATTACACCCGAGTTTTACGGCGAAACTACGCCTTGCGTCCCAAGGCAATTGCCCTTAATTAAGCCTCCGCTCGGCCCAGAAATGCCGGTTTTCCTCATCTAAATATGCCTAGTTCCAGCAAGAAAAAATCTTCCTCGAAACCCGCGAAGAAAACGCCGGCGAAGCGCTCCGCTCCGGCGCGGCCAGTCGCGAAGAAGACCATTGCTGCGAAGAAAAAAACTGCGCCTAAGAAAGCGGCCGCGCCGAAAAAAGTTTCCCCGCCAAAAAAAACGATCGCCACAAAAAAGCCCGCCGTCGCAAAGAAAGCGCCCGCGCAAAAACCTTCGCGCGCCGCGGTGAAATCCTCGGGCAAACGGATGACCGAAACGCAGGCCATCCTGAGCAACAATCACAAAGAGAAACGGCTCGATCCGTTCGTCCGCGGACAGAAAGACAAGCTCCTGCAATTGCGCGATGCCATGGTCGATTCCATGGCGGGCGTGGCGAAAGATAATTTGCGCGCGCGCGCTGAAGGCAGCGAAGCCTCCGCTTTCGGAATGCATCAGGCCGATGCCGGAAGCGACGCCTACGATCGCGATTTCGCGCTCAGTCTTCTCTCGCAGGAACAGGACGCGCTTTATGAGATCGATCAGGCGCTCAAGCGCATCGACCTCGGGACCTACGGCGTTTGCGAGATGTCCGGGAAACCCATTTTGCATGCGCGCCTGGAAGCGATTCCGTTCGCGCGTTACACTGTTGAATGCCAATCTCAGCTCGAGAAACAAAATAAAGCTTCGCGCGTGCGGCAATCCGTCACCTCGCTCTTCGGATTAACCGATGACGAAGGCGGCGAAGGCGAAGAGGAAGAATCCAAAACGGACGACAGCAAGGAATAGTTATGGCGCAGGAAATCATCACTCTCGAATGCACGGAAGCGAAAGCGGCCGGCATGCCGGCATCGCGTTACATGAGCACGCGCAACAAGAAGAGCCCGCGCACGCCGAATCGTTTGGAAAAAAAGAAATACAATCCGTTCATGAAACGGCATACCCTTCATCGGGAGACTCGTTAGACCATCATGCAACCAAAGACCGCCAAACGCCGTTCCGCTTTCCGCCGTGCTAATCGCACGATGCCGCGCCGTCGCATCGACATCGCGACCGAAGCCATCGATTACAAAAATCCCGATCTGCTGAAGAAGTTCGTTACCGAAAGCGGCAAGATTTTGCCACGTCGAGTCACCGGAATGCCGGCGCACATGCACCGCAAAATCACGCGCGAAATCAAGCGCAGCCGTTCGGTGCTCTTGATGAAGTAACGCAGTCGGCGTTTGTTAGCCGCTGAGTTGGTAGAGGATTCCCCCGCCCGAGCGCGCAAACTCCTCGCGTCCTCTTTTGTGAGATCCTTCGCCGTCGACGCGGCTCAGGATGACAACGTGCCGTGACCTCGACAGGACCCGCGACGAACTCGCCCCCCATTTCCTAACCACTCGTTAGGCTTTCCCCGTCCGTTCGCCTTGCTCGATCAATTTCCAAAACTCGCGCGTTTTCCCGAGTTGATCGTCTTCCGCCATCGGCAGTTTGCTGCGGAAAAGAAAATCCCGGAACGTGTTCTTGTGCAGGACGCGGTGGACGGTGATGCCTTCATCGCGTTTCTCGAAATAGATGCGGTAATCTTTCGCACGATAGCGATGCAGCTTTTTTCCGTCGCGCTCGATCACCCCGAACTTGCTCTTGTCGAGATTGTCCAGATCGGTCGGGAGAATTTGAAATTCCGCCAGCAGATCGAGCTGCAATGTTTTCGGCAACGCGGACATCTCCGCCGCGCTCAGTTCGTTGAAGATGATTTGAAACATCGCGTCATCATGAATACACACGCGCCACGCGGCTGCCAATGCCGGTGAAAATTTCCCAGGCGATCGTTCCGGCGCGCTCGGCCATTTCACGCGCGGAAATTTCTTCTTCGCCTTGCCGGCCGATCAGCACGGCTTCGTCGCCGTTTTCCACTTCCGGCAAATCGGTCACGTCGACCACCGTCAAATCCATCGTGATGCGGCCACGAATCGGGCAACGCCGGCCGCGAATCAGCACAGAAGCATCGCGATTAGAAATGGCTCGCGGCAAACCGTCCGCATAACCAATCGCCAGCGTCGCGAAACGGGAAGCGCGTTTAGTAGTAAAAGTTCGCCCGTAACTGATCGCGCTCCCCGCCGGCAAATCGCGCAACAAAACGACGCGCGTTTTCAAGGCGAGCGCCGGATGCAGTTGATCCTGAAACTGCGGTTGGGGCGCGACGCCATAGAGCATCAAGCCAGCGCGCACGATATCGAAAGCGGACTCGCCAAAGCCGAGCACGCCGCACTCGGCAGCGCGTGGATTTTATAAGAGCCGGGCAGCGTTTGGCGAATCGCCCTAACGAGTTCCGCGAATCGCGCCAACTGCCCGCGAGTGAAATCCACGTCTTCATCAGCGGAAGGAAGATGAGTCGAAATGCTGTGAATCTTCGCGCCCGGCAAACCGGCGATCGCGCGCAATTCCTCGAGCGCGGCGCTTTCCCTCATGCCCATGCGGCCCATGCCGGTATCGATTTTGCAGTTGAGCTCAACCGGGCCGACGCGCGCAAGTCGCGCGAAGTCCGCAGCTTCGGCCGCGCTGGAAACGGACGGAATAAATTGTTGCCTAACGATCTCCGATCGCTCGTTAGGCAAAGCCGGCCCGAGCAAAACGATCGGGTGCGGAACAACCATCCGCGCCTCGAGCGCTTCTTCTAAATTGGCTACGCCAAAAAGTTCCGCCTCGCCCGCGAGAGCTTTCGCCACAGCCGCAAGCCCGTGCCCGTAGCCGTTCGCTTTGATGACGGCGAGCAAAGCCGCTTTGGTGTCCGCTCGCGCCAGACCGGCGTTGTGTCGCAAGGCACCGGTATCGATTTCCGCCCAACAACGATGCTCGTTCATTTCGTAATCTTCGGTTGGGTGATATGCGGCTCCCGCAGGTAGATCGGTTCCAGCGGCGCTCGAGTTATCTCCGGCGGCGAATCGGTCGCGATCTCCGCGAGGATTTTCGCGGAAGGATAACGCAATCGCGCATTGGGAAAATCATTCAGCATTTCGGTGGCGACGACGGGAAGCGTGAGGAGCTCAAGTTGCCTAACGAGTTCTTCGCGCGTCAAAAGTGTCGGCCCTTCCACGCAGCGCCGACGCGAAACGCGCGCAAAAAAAAAGGATTCGCGCCGTGCGTCGCCGATTACTGCCAAGTCTGTTTCCTCGACGGGAAATGCGCAGAGCGATGGCAGACCGATCAGCTCAGCGCCGCTCACGGCCTGCAGTCCAATCGCGGCTGCGATCGCGATTCGCGTTCCCGCGTAGGAACCGGGACCCAAACCAACCACGATGCGGTCAGCTGCACCGAAGCGCGCGACGGATTGATCGAGGTGCTCAAAAAACAAGCCGGAATGTTTTCGATCGTTGGCAAACTCCGCGCTGAAAAGCAGCATCTCATTTTCCATCCAGGCGATGCTCCCCTGCCCGCTGGATAACTCCAACGCGAGAATTTTCATCGGTCGATTCCTTCGATCGCGCGTTCTGATTCGCCTCGAACGGAAAGCGAAATCCAACGCGCGCGCTTTGGAATTAATTCCCGAAAGCGATCGGCCCATTCGATGATCGAAACGCCGTCGCCCTCGATATATTCGTCGAAACCGAGACGTAAAATACCCTCGGCGGAATCGAGCCGATAGAAATCGAAGTGATAAACGGGAGCGCGACCGTCGTTATATTCGTGCACCAACGTGAAGGTCGGACTCGTGACTTCCGCCGCGCTGCCGACTCCCGCGACGAAGCCTTTGACGAACTGTGTTTTTCCCGCGCCGAGGTTGCCGATGAGCGCGAAGACATCGCCAACTTGCGCGTTGCGACCAAGCTCCTGGCCTGCGGCGATGGTCGCACTCGGACTATTGGAAATGAACATAACCGCTGGGCAAACTCGGAACGCGGAGTGCGGAACGCGGAACAAGCCGGCCGATGCGCGTCAGCGCGAGTTTCGGGAATTTTTTTCGCCAACGTCTGCGCAGTTCTTTGGATTGGTTAGGCGCGATCGCGAAGAGCAATTCGTAGTCTTCGCCATCGCCGATCGCCTCTTCAATCGAACAGCCGCGAGTTCGCGGCAACGCGGCCCCGTCGATCTCGAATCCAACTCCGCTCGCACGCGCGAGACGCGGCAGATCGGTGCCAAGTCCGTCGCTCAAATCCATCATGGCGTGAATGCGGAAATGACTCGTTAGCCAACGCGCTTCCGCGATCCTCGGGAGGAAACGCAGATGTTTGCCGGCGATCGATCCGCCAAGGCGTCCGGTCACGAAAAGTTCGTCGCCCGGCTTGCCGCCATCGCGCAGGATGCGCCGGTTTTTTTCGACCGAACCGACGAGACTAACGGAGATGATCGCGGGACCTTTCGTGCGACTGGTTTCGCCACCAACGATTGCGACCTCGAACATGCGCGCGGCTTTTTTTAGTCCGCGATAAACGCCGGTCACCCACGCGACCGTCGTCTCGGGCGGCGCTACAAATGTTACGAGCGCAAACTCCGGCAGGCCGGACATGGCCGCAAAATCGCTCAGCGGACGGGCCATTGCTTTCCAGCCAATCGCGCTCGGTTGGGCCGCGGAAGTGAAATGGACGCCTTCGACCACGCAATCAGTTTTAAGCAAAAGGAATCTCTTCGCGCCGGGAATTTCCACCACCGCACAATCATCGCCCGCGCCTGAAACAACCGCGCGGTTACGCGGCAAATCCGCGAGCAAGCGTTGCAGCAGCCGGTCCTCGCCGAGCTCCCGCAGGGTCATTGTTGAATGAGATCGGGAAAGGCGAGCGCGATCAAGGTGAGGGAATTGAAGAGCGCATGCATGGTCATCGAAACAAGAATCGAGCCGCTCCATTCGTAAGCGATGGTGAAACAAACTCCGAGGACGAAAAGCGGTGCGGCCGAGGGAGCGTGCGCGTGCACGGCGGCGAAAAGAACGGAGTTCGTGAGGACGCCAGCGAAGCGGCCGAAGTAGGTTTTGATCACACCGTAGAGAAAAAAGCGGAAGACAAATTCCTCGACCATGGGGGCGATCGCGACGGCCAGGACAATGATGAGCACGCGTTGTTTCAGCGTTTGCGAATCATTGAAAAGCTCGACGATTCCCTGCCGGCTGGAGGAGCCGCCGAGGACGCGTTGCGTGAGTAAATCGGCCAGAAGAATAAGCGGATAAGCCGCGAACAAGAGCACGACGCCGGTGCTGAGAGTTCGCCAAAAACCAAGAGTGGAAAAACCGGCTAACGAGTTTACATCGCGGCCGCGCAGTTTCAGAAAGGCCGCGACAAAAACGAAGAGACCAGCGGAGATGAGCCCGTTCGCGATCAGATCATTCGTCTGCAGAACGATCTTGCCGCCTTGCGTGGAAGTGAAAGCGTTGAGCGCGAAAAGCGCCGCGAGCGCGCAGGCCAGAATGGTTTCCGGCCAGCCGAAACGATGACCCGGTTCATCCAGGAACGGACCGTCCGGACGCGCGGCGATTTGCCTAACGAGCGAAAGATAAATGTAAATCGCCCCGAGGAGAAAGAGCGCGTTGGTTACAGCCGCCAGCGCTGTAAAGAAGCCGTTAGGCATGCTGGCAAATCGCCGCTACTGGGCGTAATAGCTCGGCAGGAAATAGGCGCGGCCGGACTCTAATTGCGAGACGAATTGCTTCGGCAAGGTCAGCTCGATTTTTGAATTTCCACTCTGGCCGAGCGCGCGGAAGAAACGGCTGAAGGCAAAAGGCGCGCCGTACTTTACCACGGTCGCGTCGCTGGCCTGCCCGAGTTCCCTGGCCTTGCGGAAGGCGTCTTCGATTTGGCCGAGATCGTCGATCAATTTATCATCGCGCGCGTCGCGCCCGGAAAGAATGCGGCCGTCGGCGATGGTGTTGCGGAGGTTATCGGCGGGGAGATTCCGCTCCTTCGCTACGATGCTGAGAAATTTCTCATACGTGCTCATGACGAAGCTCTGCACGTACTCGCGCTCTTCCGGCGTGATCGGACGCGCGCCATTAAGCATGTCTTTGAACTTGCCGCTTTTGAAAACCACAGAGGCGAGGCCGATTTTATTGAAGAGCTGTTCGTAGTTCAGCGTTTGAATGATCACGCCGATGCTGCCGGTGATCGTGGTCTCGTTAGCCATCAAATATTTGCCACCGCAGGCGACGTAATATCCGCCGGAAGCGGCGACCGAATCCATGTAAACCACCACTGGTTTTCGGGCGCGCGCTTTCACGACCGCGTTGTAGATAACATCGGAAGCTGTCACTTCACCGCCGGGCGAATCGATCTCGAGCACGATCGCGCGCACGTTGTCGTCTTCGCGTGCTTGCTCGAGCGCGAGGCGCATATCGTCGACCATGGATTCGCCGACGTTTCCTGGAAGCGAGGAACTGATCACGCCGCGTAAAGCAATCAGCGCGATCTTCTCGCGGCTGCCGTGATGTCCGCGATCGACCACGGTTTCACGAAAAAGCGGAGTCGATTCCTGTTCGCGCGAATTGCCGCTGAAGCGATTAAAGGCGGCGACGGCGAGGACGATATTGAAGAGGACGCTCGCGCAAAGAACGACGAATAAAAATATGCTCAAGCAGCCGAGTTTTCGATTCGCCATGACGGCTGCTAATTGACGAGAGAACGGCGGAACGCACAAGCAGGTTTTGAAATCGTCCTGTCGTTAGGAGGTGGCCCGTAAGCTGCTTTTAAAAAGGGCATGGATAGCAGCGGTCATCTGCCAGTAAGCGACTCTGCCGCGCGGCCCACTCCCACGGCAAAACGGCGCGGACGTCCGCGTAAACGCACCACCACAGCAGCCAATTCTCCGCCGTCGCCGAAAGCGCCGGCCGCGGTTGGCACACTGACACGCACGAAAAGCCTTCTCCTGGCGGCCCTGCGCGTTTGGGAGTTGAAGCAGCGCGGACTCGGGTAGGAGATTTTTGCCTAACGAGTCATTTTTCCGCCGAACACTCGTTAGGCGTTATCTCGGTTGCGCCCAGAAATAAAAGTCGCGGAAACGCACTAAATAGTTTCGCGGCGAAAATTTGCTGCTTCACTATCTCGCGTCGGCTTAGTAATTTGCGCCGACGAAACAAAAGGTCGGTTGGATGAAGCGAACCTCCCACTTCCGCCAAATAGCCGCCGCAATTCTCTGCGTCATTGCGCTTCCTGGTCTCGCGCTCGCAACCATCGACACCAGCATCGACAAGACGGTCTGGAAGATGATCTACGGCTTGACCGACGCGCAGGTGAACGATCCGGCGTGGTTGAGCCAGGACGATGACGGCGACGGATTAAGCAATCAATTCGAGCTGATCAGCGGGACCAATCCGTTGAAGGCGAGTTCGATGATCGAAGTCACGAGCACGACTGCGGATGCGACCACGATTTCGCTCAGTTTTCCGACGGCGAAGGGCAAGCTCTACACACTTCAGTTCGCGACGGATTTGCGGGAGAAAAGCTGGGCGCCGCTCGACCAAAATGTTCAAGCGATGGGAACCGGCGCGGCGCTCACGTTGGTTGCGCCAAAAATGACAAATGCCTTTTATCGCGTGGTCGTTCAGGACGTCGATACCGATGGTGATGGGATCAGCGATTGGTCCGAAGGAGTAACCGGTTTCGACCCGACAACTCCGAATTCGGACGGCGCGTCGACGAACGATTACACAGCGCTACTTGCGCAACTGGCCAATGAAAATGTCGTGACCGTTGTTTCGACCGAGCCGACGGCAACACAGCCACCGGACTCCGCAACTGCGCCCGCAGGTTCGGCATCGATCACGGTCAGCCGCGGCGGGACGTTGCATTTTAGTTCGATTACCGTGCCGTTGCAGAAAAGCGGAACGGCGATCGAAGGAACGGATTATTTATTCGCGCCGACTTCCGTGACGTTCCTGCCGAAGGTGAGTTCGGTGAAAGTGCCGATCGTGCCGCAGGCAAATCCTGCACGACAAAGCAACGTTACGGCGACATTGAAGGCGGTCGCGGGCGGCGGTTACACGATCGGTTCGCCGAGCAGCGCGAGCGTGGTGATTAATCCCGCGGGAAATGCCACCGGCACGGGACTGACCGGTTCGTATTACAACAACACTTCCACGACCATCGCCGCGGGGTATAGCGCGAATCTTTTTCTCCCGGCAAATCTGAAAGCGTTGCGCACGGACGCGACGGTCGATTTTAATTTCAGCACTGCCGGCGTGCTCCCGACCGGTGTGAACACCACTTACTTCACCGTGCGCTGGCAGGGCCAGGTGCAGCCGCAATATTCCGAGACGTATTACTTCGTTACGAAGACGGACGACGGCGTGAAGCTTTGGGTGAACGGACAATTGATCGTGGACAAATGGATCAATCAGGGCGCGACGGAATGGACGGGAGCGATCGATCTGAAAGCGGTCGTTCGTTACGACATTCAGTAGGATTATTATCAGTCGACCTCGAGCCGCTAGGCGCATCTTTCCTGGTACAGCGATAGTCAGGTCAAACAAATCGTCCCGACCGAGCGGCTTTATCCTGCGAGCGGAACGGCCGCGCCGGGATCGATCACGAGCGCGCTGAGCGCGTTCGGTTTCGTCAATCAACCCTTCACCTTCAACGTGACCGCGAGCAATGCGGTGAACGTCGCGACGACTTATGCGCTCGGCACGAACAGCGGTCCGCTGCCGCCGGGATTGAGTTTGAATGCGAACACCGGCGTAATCAGCGGCACGCCGACACAGGCGGGCGACTATCAAGTAGCGGTCGTTTCCACGAGCACTTTTGGCAGCGGGAGTTCGATCCTCGACATTCAAATTCTCAACACCGGCAACGCGGTCACGCGCGAAATTTGGACGAGCGGCGTGACAGGTCCGACGATCGCGGACATTCCGATCAACTCGCCACCGGCGATCGACAACTCGTTAACCACGCTCGAAGACAAGACCGTTTACAACGATAACGTCGCCGAACGTTTGCGCGGTTATTTCACCGCGCCGGTCACAGGCGATTATTATTTCTGGCTCGCCGCCAGCCACAACGCCGAACTTTGGATTTCCAACGACAGCGAGCCGGTCAACAAAGTCCGCCGTGCCGTCGTGAGCGCGCCCGGCACCAGCTCGCGAGTTTGGAGCGCGCAGACGACGCAGAAATCGCCCTGGCTCTCGCTCGTCGCCGGTCGCAAATATTATTACGAAGTCCTGCACAACAAAGGCACCGGCACGCCTAACGACAACGTCGCGGTGGGTTTGTTGCAGGATTTAACCGGCACGTCCGATCCGATCGCGGATCAGAGCGGTGTGGTTCCCGGATATATTCTTTCGCCCTTCGATTATCCGAGCGCTTCCACGCAAACCGGCACGCTCTACGCGACCAACCTCGCGCCGCAAGGCGTCTCCGCCACCACCGCCGTTGGCTCGGCCAATCTCCGCCTCAACTCCGCGCAAACGCAGGCGATTTTGCACTTCCAATTCAGCGGCCTCAGCTCGCCGCGTACCGGTTATCACATTCACAACGAAGTCTTCGGCAACAGCCCGAGCCAGATCATTTTCGATGTCGACGACATCGATAAATTTCATCCGGAATTGCGCACACCGGATGGCGGATACATTTGGAATCTTGAGCCGGTTGGGACGCTTTCCACCCCGGACATCATCGCCTGCATTCAACAGGGCAAAACGTATTTCAATGTCCACACGGTCAATTATCCGGCCGGCGAAATTCGCGGGAATCTTGGGCTCGTTTTCGGTTCGCAAACTCCGCCGGTCGCGCAGGCCGATCCCGGATATAACACTGGTGATTACGCGACCGATGCCGGCGCGGCGCGTTTCCTAAACCAGGCCACCTTCGGCGCCAGCCCGACCGATGTCGCTTTCGTAAAAGCGAATGGCTACAGCGCATGGCTCGATAACCAATTCCCGCTCGCGCCGTCCGAGCTGGTGCCCGATGTGCTCGCGAACGTTAGCTCGGATCCGACCCTCCCCTATCCGAGCACGCTGACCTTCAACGCCTGGTGGAAAAAATCGATCAACGCGCCCGATCAATTGCGGCAGCGCGTCGCCTTTGCCTTGAGCGAAATCATGGTCGTCTCCGATGTCGGGCCGCTGAATAAAAACGGCCGCATTCTGGCGGATTTTTACGACACCTTGGTCGACAACGCGTTCGGAAATTTTCGCGAAATTCTCAAGCAGGTCACGCTCACCCCGGCCATGGGAATCTATCTCGACATGCGCGGAAATCAGAAGGGCAACCTGAGCACCGGCTTGCATCCAAACGAAAATTACGCGCGCGAAATCATGCAGCTCTTCTCGTTAGGCCTGAATCGGCTCTGGCCGGATGGAACGCTCGTGCTCGATTCGCAAGGCAATCTCGTCCCGACCTACGACCAGACCGTGGTGCAAGGCGTGGCGCGTGTTTTCACCGGCTGGAATTACGGCCAGGATTTGCAAAGCAACGGCCGCTTACCCACCAACTTTAGTCCAGCGACCAACTATCTTGATCCGATGGTTTTGGTCCCGACGAAACACGAGCTCGGCGCAAAGCAACTGCTCGATAACGTGATGATTCCCGCCGCCCGCGGTTACAGCCTGACGGGCGCGCCGGTCGCGGGCAGCGAAGCCGATCCAACGCAAGTCGCGTTCGATACTTACTGTCTGCAGGATTTGGAAAAGGCGCTCGATAACATGTTTAACAATGCCAGCGTCGGGCCGTTTGTTTGCCGCCAACTCATTCAGCGCCTTGTTACGAGCAATCCCAGCTCCGGTTATTTGCAGCGTGTCGTGCAGACGTTTAACGACGACGGCAGCGCGCAGCATGTCCGCGGAAACATGGAGGCCGTGATCAAAGCCATCCTGCTCGATGGCGAAGCGCGCAGCACTTCGCTCGCGAATTCGTTAGCCAATACTTCCGGAAAACAGCGCGAGCCGCTCCTTCGCCTGACCGGTCCCGCGCGCGCCTTCCCAGCGGTCGCGACGGCCGGCACCTACAGCCAAAGCGGAAGTCTTCCGATTACCGTCACAACCAGCACGCCGCATCTTCTCAGTTCGGGCAACGCGATCTTCCTCGATTTCACCGGCAACACGCCGATTCAATTTAACAATCCGACTACGCAGAATTATTCGGTCGCGAGTGTCATCAACGCGAACGCGTTCACCATCAACGCCACCGGAATTCAAAGCGCGCCGTATGCGCAGACCTCCGGCTCGAATACAATTACAGTGAATACAACCGTTCAGCCGGCCCTCGGCGCGAAGGTTTATCTGCAAGTTTTCTCCGGCGCGGCGACCGGCGGCGTTTATACAGTGGCGTCGCTTCCGGATTCCTCGCACTTCACCGTCACCACCAGCGATCCTGCGGCAAGCGACACCACCGGCGTGGTTTATATTCCACGTCAGACCGCGGGCGAAGCCGTCCGCAATGTCGGCTCACCCCCGACTTCCACGATTACCATCAGCACCGTCAGCAATCACAATCTGCAGGCGAACGATCACGTCTGGGTTGCGTTCAGCCCGAGCGCGGGCAGTAAAAACACCGATGGCGAATTCGTCGTCGCCAGCGTGGTCGATGAAGATCATTTCACCATCGTGGTGCCGAATTCCACCATGACCAGCGAGACGATCAGCACCTCCACTATTTATATGCTGGTCCCGCCGCCGTTGACCCGTTCCGGTAATGTGAGATTCGAGGCGAGCAAATACGATGTCGGCTACAGCGAAAGCTATCTCCTGCAAACGCCGCTCAATTCGCCGACCGTCTTCAACTTTTATTTCCCCGATTACAAATTCCCCGGAACGCTCGCGGCCAATAACGTGACCACGCCGGAGTTCCAGCTCACCACCGACACTAACGTCGTCACGCTCACGAACACGATCGGCGGGGCCATTCTCTCCTCCAGTAACACCAATGGCCTAACGAGTTATCGGAGCGGCGGCGGCACGATCACGATGGATCTCAGCCCCTACATGACCGCCGCGCAAACCGCCAGCACGAGCAGCGGCAGCACGACCGGAACGTCGGCTTTGGTCGATCGTCTTGGCGATTTATTAACCGGCGGACAACTGACCGCATCGACCAAATCGACCATTCTCACCTTCGTCAATAACACGACCAACTTCCCCTACACCACCACCGGCACGGGCCCGACAGCCACGCAGATGCGCGATCGCGTCCGCGCCATCGTGCATCTCATTCTCACCTCGCCCGAGTACGCCATTCAGAAATAAAGCCGTCATGGAACCGGAACATTTCTCGACCTTTACCACGCGGCGGAAATTCATTCGACAGGCCGCCTGCGCCGCGCTCGGGACCGCTGCCCTAACGAATACGATCCGCGATCTGCGCTTCATCAACGCGGCCATGGCGCAGACCGCGATCAACGATTATAAAGCGCTCGTTTGCATTTTTCTCTCTGGCGGAAACGACGCGAATAATCTTTTTATTCCGACCGATCCGACGGAATACGCGAACTATGCGATCATTCGCACGCCCGTCCTGGCGATTCCAAATTCCGACGGCGGGCCGGCCACCGCTCTCGCGCTCAACTCGCTGAACAGCGACGGACATACTTACGGTTTTCACCCCGCGTGTCCCGAGTTGCAGGCCATGTTTAACGGCGCGCCCGTTTCCGTAAATGGCAACACGAACACGGGAAAACTCGCGCCGCTTTTTAACACCGGCACGCTTGTCTATCCTCTGACGAAAGCGCAATACAACTCCGGCGCGGTCGCGAAACCGCCGCAACTTTTCTCGCACAGCGATCAGGTCACACAGTGGCAAACTTCCATTCCCGATCGTCCGCCTTCGACCGGCTGGGGCGGACGCTGCGCCGATTTGCTCGACACGGTCAATCCGCACAACGGCAACGCATCGGTTTTGTCGCTCGCCATTTCGCTCGCGGGCGCGAACACCTTCGAAGTCGGCGGTGTGGTGCAACAATACGGCGTCAGCACTAGCGGCGTGGTTTCTTTAACCGGCTTTGGCTCGACCAATCTCGCAGCCGCGCGCCAGAACGCGTTCACCAGTCTGCTCGGCATCGACGAATTGCAGACGAACATGCTGGTGCAGAATTATGCGGCCGCGCTCGATCACTCGTTAGCCACCGGCACCATGCTCGGGAATTCTCTCGGCAATTCCACCCTGCTTTCGAGTTATTTCAACGATGGAAAAAACTTCCCGAGCATCCTGGTTCCGAATGGCGGACCAACCTTCACCTCCACCTTGATGTCGCAGCTCAAAATGGTCGCGCGCATCATTGATGCCGGTTATCGGAGTTCCGCACAGGGCGGGCTCGGCATGAAGCGACAGATTTTCTTTTGCCAGATCGGCGGTTACGACACGCACTCCGGCCAAACCAGTAATGCTGGCGCCACGCAAGCCAATCCCGCGAAAGTCATCCAGGGTTCGCAGGCGAATCTCTTCGCCGAACTCAGCCAGGCGATGAATTGTTTTCAGGCCGCCATGCACAAAATCGGCGCCACCTACGGCGACCCCGATTTCGAAAAGCGCGTGACCGCTTTCACGAATAGCGATTTCGGTCGCACCTTCCCGAGCAACGCGCTCGGAAGCGATCACGGTTGGGGCAGTCACCACCTTGTCATGGGCGGCGCGGTCAGAGGCCAGATGACTTACGGCAAGTGGCCCACGCTCGCGGTTGGCGGTCCGGACGACACCAACACCGGTCGTTGGATTCCGACAACCTCGGTCGATCAATTTGCCGCCACCCTCGCGAAATGGTTCGGCGTCGATAGCTCGAAGATGAGCACCGTTTTTCCAAATCTCGGCCGGTTCGCCGCGCCCGATCTGGGTTTCATGAGCTGATCTCCGTTCGCTCGACTCGAGATGCGCACGCATTTCATTCGCATCGTTCTGGTTGCGATTGCTTTGATCCTTTTCATTGCAGTCGCGCTTCGTTTTCAACGACGTTCTCCGCGCAGCGTCGGCCGCGCGAAAGTAGCCGCGAGCACGACTGTCGCATCGTCGTCTGCGATTTCGAGCAATCCGAGCGGCGGGATTTCTCGGCCTAACGACACTTCGATTGCTGCTTCATCGCCCCACGCCGCGCCTCCGAGTAAACCAAAACCATCAGCTTCCACGACCCCGCCGGTTCCGAATTCCTCCACGGAACTAGTCCTGATCGAGCTTGATCAAGTAAATCTGATGATCCGCGATTACCGCACTCTCACCGGCGGAAATCCCGTGGGGACAAACGCCGAGATCATGGCAGCGCTCATGGGAAAAAATCCCAAGCAAGCGCAACTCGGACCGCCCCCCGACGCGAAATTTAACGACAAAGGCGAGCTGCTCGATCGTTGGGGCACGCCTTATTTTTTCCATCAACTTTCGCGTGATCACATGGAAATTCGTTCCGCCGGTCCCGACAAAGTGATGTGGACGCAGGACGATCCCGTCATCCCGTAACCGCGCGATCTCGTTCAGCATTCAACGGGGCACGCGAATGACACTCGCGCGCTGAATGCTACTTTGTTCGATGCCGTTTGAGCTCGAATCGAATTACCAGCCGCGTGGCGATCAGAGCCAGGCGATCGCGAAATTGTTGAAGTCGATTGAAGCCGGTAATCGCCATCAAACACTTCTCGGCGTTACCGGTTCTGGCAAAACATTCACCATGGCGAATGTGATCAAGGAACTTGATCGACCTGCGCTCATCATCTCGCACAACAAAACGCTCGCCGCGCAGCTTTACTCCGAGTTCAAACAATTCTTCCCGCGCAATGCGGTCGAATATTTCGTCAGCTATTTCGATTACTATCAGCCGGAAGCTTACATCCCGCGCAGCGACACTTACATCGAGAAGGATTCGTCGATTAACGAAGAGATCGAGCGCTTGCGTTTGTCGGCCACCAGCGCGCTGCTTTCGCGGCGCGACACCATCGTGGTCGCGAGTGTTTCCTGCATCTATGGCGTGACTTCGCCGGAAGATTATTTGCGCATGCTGCTGACGGTGAAGCGCAATCAGCAGATCACGCGCGAGGCGGTCCTCGGCCGACTGATCGACATGCTCTATGAGCGCAATGACATGAATTTCACGCGCGGAAAATTCCGCGTCCGCGGCGACGTGGTCGAGGTTTATCCCGCGACCGCTGATGAAGAAGCGATCCGGCTCGAATTTTTCGGCGATGAAATCGATGCCATCACGCGCTTCGATCCACTGACCGGTCATGCGCACGAACAGTTGAGCGTGATCACATTTTATCCCGCGAAACAATTCGTCACGCCGGCCGATAAATTAAATCGCGCGCTCAGTTCCATTCGTAACGAGCTCGATCACCGCATTGTCCAGTTGGAATCGCAAAGCCGTTTACTTGAAGCGCAGCGGCTGAAAATGCGCACGGAATACGATCTGGAAATGTTGCAGGAAATGGGTTTTTGCAACGGCATCGAAAACTACTCGCGCCATCTCAGCGGACGCCAGCCGGGCTCGAAACCGTTCACCTTGCTCGACTTTTTCCCGAAGGATTACTTGTTAGTCATCGACGAATCGCACGCCACCATCCCGCAGATCGGCGGGATGTACGAAGGCGATAAATCGCGCAAAACCGTGCTGGTCGAATACGGCTTCCGGCTGCCGAGTGCGCTCGATAATCGCCCGCTTAATTTCAAGGAATTCATGGGCATGACCAATCAGCTCGCCTATGTCAGCGCCACGCCGGCGGAGTTCGAAATTCAAAACAGCGTTGTCGGCAACACCGCCTACATCCCGCACAAACGCGCGCGCATCGGCGAAGACGAGCAGGTGCCTGCCCTTGTCGCCGGCGAACCAACTTCCGCCACTCAGGGTTTTAGTCCGATCGATTCA
The DNA here is from genome assembly GCA_964235895.1 of uncultured Chthoniobacterales bacterium. GTDB lineage: Bacteria > Verrucomicrobiota > Verrucomicrobiia > Chthoniobacterales > UBA10450 > JACCTI01. Next base: position 63,819 of record CAXSCV010000003.1, on the reverse strand, counting down.
CCGGGCAAAATGCCCGCTGGCCGCACAGGCAAAATGCCTGTGTTCCTCTCTCGCACCGACCAGCCGCCGAACGAATTCGACGTCCGCACTCCGGGCATGCCGCTTGTGGTCGAGCAAATCATTCGCCCAACCGGTTTGCTCGATCCGAAAATCACCCTCAAGCCGCTCAAGAATCAGATCGACGAAACGATCGAGCTTTGCCGGCAGCGCGTGGAGAAAGAAGAGCGGGTCCTGGTCACCACCTTAACGAAACGCACCGCCGAAGATCTCTCCGATTATCTGCGCGACGTCGGGTTAAAAGTTCGCTACTTGCACAGCGACATCGATACGATCGAGCGCGTGGAAATTCTGCGCGGATTGCGCGCGGCCGAGTTCGATATCCTGGTCGGCATTAATCTTTTGCGCGAGGGACTCGACCTGCCCGAGGTCTCGTTAGTCTGCATTCTCGACGCGGACAAGGAAGGCTTCTTGCGCAGCCAGACTTCCCTTATCCAAACCGCCGGCCGCGCCGCGCGGCACATCAACGGCGAAGTCGTTCTCTTCGCCGACACCGTCACGCAAAGCATGGAAGCGCTCATCTCCATTTCCGATTATCGCCGGACCAAACAAATGGAGTATAACGAGAAACACGGGATCACGCCGCAGACCGTGCGGCGCGCGGTCCAGGAAAGTTTGCATACCATTCTCCGCGGTCGCGAAATTGCCTCTTCCGTGATCAACGAAAACGGCGGCGATTTTAATTTGACCGAATTGTTGCGCGAACTGGAAGACGACATGCAGCGCGCCTCCGCCAATCTTGAATTCGAACGCGCCGCGCTCCTGCGCGATCAGATTATGGAAGTGAAAAGCGGAACGGGCCTCGACAAAATCGAACCCAAACGTCGGCCCGTGAAATACACCCGCAACTCCGGCCGCCGCCGCTCCCGCGTTTAAATCGAAACCGCCGCGCGGACTTCTTATTTCAGATTATAAACCTCGACTAACCCGACACCGGTGCTCTGATTTTTTCCCCGCATGATCGCCGTGTAATTTCCGCCCGGGAGGCTCGCGACGACGCTGACTCGTTATCGTTCGTTGGCGGAAGCCCAGTGGCTTCGATCTCGCCCTCTTGCGTTTCCTTCCAATTATCGTTCGAAGCCATGATCGCGCCGTTTCCGTCATAGTTCTTTGCTCTTCGGCATCTACGTTTTTACTCTAGAAGCTCACCGAACCAACCAGTAATTACCGCCGCGCGCGGGTTCCTCATTACATCATCCTCGGATGCCACGTCAGCATGAAGAACAAGAAGAATAAGAGCGCCGCCGCTCCGATGATGATTTGCCCGAGTAATAACCTCTTTAAGAAACGATAGGATCGAGCTGACCGCGAGCGCCAGTAGACGATGACTGCGATCACCGCCAAGATCTCGAAGAGCGCGATAAGTAAGTTAACAATATTCGGGTCATCCAAATGATACCGGTTGGTCAACCACCCGCCCGTGAGCAGATGGTAAGAGGCCAGCGCGGCGCAAGTGACATGCAATATTGAAAAGATGACCGGTTTCATCGATAGAAAGATATGAGAGATGCTTCGAGATCGCGGAATACTTCTGGCCCAATATCGATGCCGCGCGGCGTCAGCCGACGCAGCTTTCTAGCCACAACTATCGCCGGCAGCGCAGCCGTTCTTAGTGGAGGTTCATTTCTTATGATGCAAAAACTTGAGGCCGCGACCAGCTTATCATCGCAAACTTTTGAAATCGGCGGCGATCTGTCCGTCAACCGACTCGGCTACGGCGCCATGCGCCTGACCGGCGACGGCGTTTGGGGCTGGCCGCCCGATCGCGAGAACGCACGCAAAGTTTTGCGACGCGCCTTGGAGCTCGGGGTAAATTTTATCGATACGGCTGATTCCTACGGTCCGGAAGTCAGTGAGTTACTAATCGCAGAAGCGCTTCAGCCTTATCCCGCCGGACTGGTGATCGCAACCAAAGGCGGTTTCACACGGCCCGGACCAGGTCAATGGGTAGTTAACGGCCGACCCGAATATCTCACCCAGTGCGTCGAGAACAGTTTGAAGCGCCTAAAGCTCGAACGGATCGATCTCTATCAACTGCATCGAATAGATCCGAAAGTGCCAGTCGAGGATTCGTTAGGCGCCCTTAAGACCTTGCAGGATGCCGGCAAGATTCGGCACGTCGGCTTGTCGGAAGTCACGCCGAAGCAAATCGAACGCGCGCGCAAAGTTCTGCCCATCGTTACGGTCCAAAACGAATACAACATCGCTTATCGTAAATCGGAGGAAACTCTCGCTTACTGTGAGAAAGAAAAACTTGGTTTCATCCCTTGGTTTCCGATTGGCGGAGGCAATAACTCCCTTACTAAGGCCGACAGTCCCCTCGCCGCTGCAGCTAAGGGTCACAAAGCCAGTGTCGTTCAACTGGCCTTGGCGTGGCTCCTTCAGCGATCCCCGGTTATGCTGCCGATTCCGGGAACCTCCTCCATTCCACACTTGGAAGAAAACGTAGCTTCCGCCAAACTCTCGCTTACGCCGGCTGACTGGAAAGCCATCGAAATTGCCGCGAAAAAAGCGTGAAACGCGCCATGAACCCGCGAACCGAAAAGTTAGCTCTTCGTTAGCCCTCGAATGACCGAGCCAATGACCGCGCCAGCGCCGACTTCCGCAGCTTCGGTTCCAGCGCCCGGCAAATAAGGCGCCAGAGCGTGGGCAAAGTTCGAGACAGTTAGTGTTTGCAGCCAGATACGTCCGGGTCCCGTGAGCGCGGCGAGAAAAATGCCGTCACCGCCGAAAAGCATGTTACGAATACCTGTGATGCGCGTGATCCCGAAGTTTACTCCGGCCTCGAACATACCTACGTGCCCAGGATGAACCCGCAGTGTCTCACCAGGCGCGAGATCGTAAGTAACGATTTCGCCGCCGAGCTCGACGAAGGCTTCGCAGTTGCCTGCTAGCTTCTGCAAAAGAAAGCCATCCCCGCCGAAGATGCCCGCGCCGAGTGACTGTTGAAAGCCGACACTTAGTTGCACGCCCGGCGTAGCACATAGAAAGCCGTGCCGATGGATCATATAGGTCTGTCCCGCCGCGACGGTCACGGGGACGATGTGACCCGGTAGTTTGGTAGCGAAGGCAACCTTCCCAGCCGCACCCCGCGCGCGATATTCGGTCATAAAGAGCGAGCCCCCGCCGACGACTCGCTTAAAAGTGCCCAACAAACCACCGCCGCCCCCGAATTGTGTAGTAGTAGTAAGGTTAATCGCGCTCGTCATCCAGGAAAGCTCGCCAGAAACGGCGACGATACTTTCCTCCGGCTCTAGTTCCACCTCAAGCACAGGCATGGTGCTTCCGATAATTTCGTGTTGCATCTTACCCATCTAGGATCACGGGAAAGGCAAGTCAACAGGCGAAGCCGGATCCCATAAATCACAGCCCGTTGGCGCGATTCCACCGGCTTACGAGCCGAGAATTCGCTGGTATTGTGATCGCGCCAAACAAATAACCGCCCGCGTGGCACGGGTGTAACAGTCGAGGCTACAAATCTTAGTTATATAACCTACGCGATGGCGGTTCGCTTGCGTGCGAGTATGCCGGGGGGAATTTGAACTCCAGAAAGCTGGCTTTACATGGGAGCGAAAGTCAGCCGTGAAGATTGGAGTAACTTGTGACACGAGCGTTCTGCCATGCTTCTTCATCTCCGGCTCCACTCTCCGCGAAGCTGAATTTTTCAGGTAATCTTCCGCGATTGACGGGCCTTAGCCGGCACCTCGTTAAAGCTCCCGGCGCGAGATTTGGAACGCCCGATTTTTTTCATAGCGTTCTCTTAGGCGACGGACCGATCGCAAAAGATTTCACTGGCGCTTTTGCCATTTCCGATGTGCCTTATCACATGATGAGGCGTGCGTTTGGTGTGGGCATCGGACTTCTGGGATTCAGCTTTTCGGCCTTGGCGCAGCAAGATCTCGGCAGCGGCCTTGATGGAAGTTCGGAGCCCTTGCCTGTCACGAAAGAATTTTCCGGGACGTCCACGCTTATTCTGGAGCAACCGACACGTTTTTACAAAGTCGATAGTTCGGATTTGGTGCGCGACCTGCCGATTCGCTCTTTTATGGAACGCGAGCCAATCGACCTGACGAATGGAAACGACCTTCCCCCGATCGCTTTTGTCAGCGCGGTGGACACGCCGAACGTGCACCGTCGCCCTCCGTTGAAAGATCCACCTGAAGGCGCAATGAATGAACGCTTCAGTCGAGTTTACACCAGCGGCGAACTCGGATTTTTCTACGGCAAATCCATTGGCAGACGCGGTGGCGACGATATCGGCGGCTACATCATCGGCACCGTGGGAACGGATAAAATTCAGTTCACCGCAGGCGCTTCCTACGAGGAGTCGAGCTTTCGTGTTCCGCGGTTCGGCAGGTAAGGGTAGCCCGCCCCCGTCGACTTCTAAGACCTGACTCGGTCTTCACCATTTCCGCCCCCGACCACGCGGGGCGCTCAGATTTCGCCTAACGAGTAGTCGCGACCGAAAGAATTCGGATTGCGTATATTTTCTCGGGATTATTTCTAAAAGATGCGTAGATTGCGCATTATCCCTCGTGTTTCCTCAATCCGTCTCTAATCATGAAGAAGCCGATCCTGATTCTCAGCGTCCTACTCCTGTCCTTTGGCGCGAGCGCTCAAAACCTGCCTTCCAGCGCAAGTCTTGACTCCTCCGCGATACCGGAAAATCTCGGTCTCGGGTTGCGACAACTCGCTACTTTAGATCAACAAACGCAAGCGAAAGACACGATTCAATCGTCCAAGTCGATTATGAGCGATGCAGACGGCCGCGTCTTGGTAACTATCTACCTTGATGGCAAGGTCGCTCCCACAACTCTTACCGCGCAACTAAGTAACCTGGATCTCGAGATTGAAGCGGTGGAAACCAGATGGCGCGCTGGCGTAATCTCTGCCTCTTTACCCATTTCACAAGCCGCTGCCGTGGCACAGCTTCCCGGTGTCCGCAGCGTAACGCTCGCGCACCGACCGATCCGTCGTGTCGGCAGGGTCACGGCCGAGAGTAGTGTAGTCGAGCACGCGCGCGAGGTGAATACGCCCGGCACAGTTACCGCTCAAGGTATTCTTGGCCGAGGTATTAGCGTCGGCATTATTTCCGATTCCTATGATCAGGCCAGCGGAGTTTCGCGCGCTTCCGCCGGCGTAGCCTCAGGGGATTTGCCCGGTCCGGCTAATCCGGACGGTTACTCTCAGCCGGTCGTGGTGTTATCTGACGACTCGAGCTCCGGGGTCGCCGACGAAGGTCGCGGCATGGCAGAGATTGTGCATGACATTGCACCAGCGGCTAAAATTAGCTTTTCCACCGCTGGGAACAGCCAGGTCGCGATGGCTAATGCCATTCGAAACCTTCGAACTAACTCCGCCAGCCTTTGCGATATTATAGTAGACGACATCGGCTTTGGTGACGAACCGTTCTTCTCCGATGGCATTATCAGCCGGGCGGTCGAGGACGTAGTCACTAGTAATACACTCGCAGGTAAGAAAGTGGCTTACTTCTCTGCCGCCGGAAACAGTCCCGGTGCTTACGCCGCGAATGCGAACATCATCTCAGCCACCACTGCCCAGACCTACCGCGGTAACATTAATCTTTCGCAGGTCCCATCGGGTTTTTACGCGGGAGGATTCCAGAACGTCGGCACGCCGTCGGCGCCTGCCATTGCCATACCTGTTACGACCGGTTCGGAGGATGGGCATGAGCTTTCCTTTCAATGGGATGATCCTTTTGACGCCGGTGCCGTCACCACGGATTATAACCTGCTCGTCTTTAGTTCCACAGGCCAGTATCTTTCATCTATCAGCGGCACTGATAATAACATCGCTACCGACGAGCCGGTCGAGATTGTCGAACTTGGCAAGAGCACCAGCTATCAGTTGGTGATCTGTCTCCGAACCGCTTCGCCACCTGTGGCGACCCATCTCCGCCTGGTCAGCTCGGACGGAAACACCCTCACCAGCACCTACCTCAATAATAATAACATTTCCATCTTCGGCCATGCCGCAGCAGCTGATGCGAACTGCATCGCTGCCTATGTCTATAACAATATACCCAACGCCGTAGGTAACTACAACCTCACGCAGCTTAACCCGCCTCCTGGGCCTTATGAGCCAGCCTTGGAAACCTTCAATTCTACCGGAGGCAGTCTTCCCTATTATTTCAACTCCCAAGGACAACGCCTAAGTACGCCCGAGCTTCGCCTGAAGCCGGATTTCAGCGCCGCCGACGGCGTTGACACTACCTTTTTTCCCACTGGCACCGGCCAGGATTACGATAACGATGGCTATCCGAACTTCTTCGGCACGAGCGCGGCCGCCCCAAATGCCGCCGCCTTCGCGGCCTTATTGCTGGAAGCCGCTGGCGGCCCTTCTACACTAACGAGCGCGCAGATTCATTCCCACTTGCAGCAGTCGACCCTCGCCCACGATCTGGATCCGGCCTTCGCGCAGGCGACAGCCTCCAACGGGGCGACTTCAATCCAGCTTACCGCCTCAGGCGACGATAGCAATAGCAGCTCAAGTAGTCCCAACTTCTTTACCGCCACCTTTAGCGGACAACCTGGCCAGACGCTGAGCCAGCTGACTATCGACCTGACAAATACGTCGCTGGTCTTTGATTCTAATGCCACGAATGGCTTCCCCTTCACGGTAGGTAATAATCCTGGCAATATCGTTGTCTCGTCCAGTGTTTCCGCGGATCAACGCGTGCTTACTCTTAGCTTCGGAGGCAATTTCACCCCTGGCCAATCGATTTCTTTCGGGATCGATCGCGACCTCGCAGGTATCAGTGCCGGAGGTAACTCTGCTGACTTCCTGGCTGGCGCTTCGGTCGTCGCCACGACTAACACCGGCCAAACCTTGTATGGGGCCTTTGCTAACATCCTCGGCAGCGGATTTTCGCCTAGCGAAGGCTACGGTCTGATCGATGCGGAGAGCGCGGTCCAACAGATCGTTGGGACATCTCCTTCATCTTCCGGTTACCCCGCTAACCTTTCCACCCGTGGAATCGTTGGCTCCGGCGACAATGTCCTTATTGGCGGCACTATAATCAAAGGCACCGCGGTAAAGAAGGTTCTCATTCGCGCTCTTGGTCCTTCGCTGGCGGTCCCGGCGCCGCTCGCCGATCCCACGCTTGAGTTATATACCGCCGATGGTCAGAAATTTGCCGGCAACGACAATTGGCAGGACGACCCGGCGCAGGCCGCGCTCATCCGCGCTAGCACGCTCCCGCCTAACGACCCGCGAGAAAGCGCGCTGGTCGAAAACCTGGGACCAAGCACCTACACGGCCATCGTTCGCGGAGCCAATGGCAGCACGGGCGTTGGTCTTGTTGAAATTTACGAACTCGATAGTCAGCCGCCGGCATCGCGGCTGGCTAACATTTCCACCCGGGGTCAGGTCGAGAGCGGCGATAATGTTCTTATAGCCGGCTTTATCCTGCGCAATGCTTCTTCACAGGTTGTGGTTCGGGCGGCGGGTCCCAGTCTTTCCGGGGTCAGCGGCGTGCTGGCCGATCCATCCCTCGAGCTTCACGACAGTCAGGGCAACATTGTGATGTCGAACGATAATTGGCAACAGGACACTTACCAGGCTACACAGATTCAGGCATTAGGTCTTGCGCCGGCTAGTCCACTCGAGAGTGCGGTTACCGCTACTCTTGGCGCGGGAGCTTACACCGTTATTGTGCGAGGTGCGCACAATACCACCGGCGTCGCCACGGTTGAGGTTTATGAGGTGCGGTAGTCTATCGTCAGGCCTCCTTAGCCCTAAGCAGAACGAGTTTGGTCGGCTATTCTTTCAGGTTCACGTCGATGCCGACGAGTTTTCAATCTCCGTCTTCCTCAAGGTATTTTAGCCTGAAGACGATCCGGTTGGGCTTCGTCGGATAGTAGCCCTGAACGGTGAGGACATCATCGGAATCGACAGCAGCTGGCTGATTGAAAATGGGCTCTTTTCCTTCGATCGCAGCGGGCAAGTCGATTTCTTTATCGAGAAAGCTCTTGAAGGAATCCTTGAGCTTTTCGGCCGTAGTCTGCTTCTGCCAGAGGGCGGCAATGTCGTCGTAGAACTCGGAAAAATCCTTCTTCTTCACAGCCTCACCGAATGAGACGAGGGAGTTTTTGCTTAAGGATTTCAGGTCGGATTCCTTTGGAAGGTCCGCGGCGCGCAGTGAAAGCGCAAGACTTAGTGAAAGGGCAATGAAGGGTAATTTTCTCATTAGTAACGGGTATGTTCCTCGAAAAGCAATGTAGCTAGTCCCGGGCCAAGAATCGATTTTCCCGGTTTGCGCCAATCAACGTTCGCTGATCGAAACCTGCGCGCGCAGAATGTCGTGCAGAGTAACAATGGCGAGAAGTTTTCCGCCGTTGCGATCGGTAAGAAGGAGAGTGTTGCTCGGCGATTCGATAAGCGACGTTTGCGTTTCGCGAATGGAATCAGCTGGACGACATTCGCGCGCCGTTAACAGGCGGAGCGGCCGCTGCTCGGCGACGGCCGCTTCGATCTCGGCGCGAGGAGCCATGCCCTTAATACTCTCGGCTTCAATGACCGGGAAGTAACGATAAGGATGTTCGGCCAGCATCGCTTTCAAGGCCGGCTCGGTTAGATCCTGCAGAACAACGGGCTTGAAGTTGGCGATGGCGGAGATGGGTAGTCCGTGCCAACTGCGCAGATCGCGCGGTGGCACAACATGTTCCATTTGATGGCCGTCTTGCAAAAGGACCTCGTCGTAGAAGTTGTGCCTAAGGAGTGATCGAGCGACCGCCTGACTAACTAATCCTGCGATCATAAGACCAGGAACGACTGAGAACTGGTGCGTCATCTCGAAGATGATGAGAATAGCAGTAACGGGTGCCAGGACCACGGCGCCGAGACAGGCGCTCATGCCTCCAATGGCAAGAAGAAGGTCGTCGGATTGATTGAGCGCGAGGAAGTGGGAGGCGAGTCCAGCTACGACCGAGCCGCACATGCCGCCGAAAAAGAGGTTTGGCGAAAAGATTCCACCACAGCCGCCCAAGCCATAGCTGGCGATGGTGGCGATAAGTTTACCGAGAAGAAGGAGGGCGGCGAGACGCCATGCCATGCCATGCGCCAGGGCGTCGGTGAGATCTTCATAGCCGAGAGCGAAGACGCCGAGCCGGCCGGTCGCGGCAAAGATAGTTATGCCGGCGATCCAAGTCGTTAGGCCGCCCGCTAAAGGATGGAGCCACTTCGGGAGAAGTGTGAACTTGCGAGAGCGCATCCGGAGCGAAAGAGAAGAACGTTGAAAAATAACACCAATCAAAGCGGCGAGCGCAGCCACCAGCGGCATAAGAAGGTAAGCGCGCCAGCTCGGGTCGGTCACCGGTGGTAACTCAAAGGCCGGTTGTGCGCCGATGCAGGCGTGGACAATAAAGGCGCCGATAACCGAGGCGAGTAAGACGCTCCCGAGGGCGCGGCTGTTCAGGTCGCCGATAATTTCTTCGAGAACGAAGGCGACGGCTGCGAGTGGAGAGTTAAAGGCGGCGGCGAGTCCGGCTGCGGCGCCGGCGGCGCTGGCACCGCGGCGGCTTTGCTTTGAAACACCGAGCCAGCCAGCGAGAGTGGAGGCGAGATTGCTGCCGATTTGCACGGTGGGGCCTTCGCGTCCGAGACTTTGCCCGCCGGCGATAGCCACGACACCGGCGACAAATTTAATCACCGCGATGCGACGCGGTGCGAACCCAAATTCCTTCCAGTAGGAAAGCTTTACCTGCGGGATGCCGCTGCCAGCCGCTTCCGGCGCAAACGCAGTCAGCAACCAACCGACGATGAGGGAGGAGACCACTATGATCACCAGACTGATCCAGGCAAAATGCCAAAACGAACCGGTGCTAGGCGCCAGATAGATGCGGCGATAAATCCAGCTGATGGCGAGCTGAAAAGCCACAGCGGCCAAGCTCGCAACCAAACCGTATAAACAAGTGCTGACGACCGGCCGCGATTTGCCGGGAAATTTTTGGAATTGCGAGAGGACGGTCACGGAAATTTCGGCGGCTGGAAGTTGGCGGGCTTATGAAGAACGAAAGTAACGACGAGCGCCAGCACGATGAATAATTAGCAACGATCCATGCTGTCGGGCTTCGAAACTTTCAGCACGCTTTTATCGTTTGCTCGGATTTAGCCTTGCTGTTTTCGGATAACATTTTGTTGGCAGACACGATCAGTTTTGGGAAAATAAAGGCATGATTTCACCAGCACGCTTCGTGGCGGTCGTGGCCGCGAGTTCCTTTTGTTTAATGAGCGCCGCCTTCGGGCAAAAAGCCGTTCTTTCGGTCGATGTCAAAGGTGCGGATGGACGGCCGGCGCCGAACGCGCAAGTTCGGATCGATCGCATCGACAAAAGAATGTCGCCCGTGATGAAGAGAGCCGACACCCGCGGGCATATTGCGGTCTCCACCTTGGAAGCCGGCGTTTACAACCTGACCGCCATCTCCGCACAGGGCGCGCGTTCATCTCAGAAGATCAAGGTGACGGCGACGAAGCCGATGTTGGTAACGTTTAATATGAGTCCGGCGGCGGCAGCGCCGGCCCAGAAAAAAAGATATCGTTGGGTCGAGACGCCAACAGGCACGCACATGCTGGGACATTGGGAAGAGGAGGATGCCCCGGCAGGGAAAGTCGATAGCAACGGCCAGCCGCTCGAACAAGTTACCCCTGAATCACTCCATCGCATGGGTCAGGGCGCACGGCTTTCGGCTTTCCACGACTAAAGTTGTGTCGTTAGGCGAGAATTAGACACGGAATTATTGAGCTAGATTAGTCGACGAGAATTTTCGCGGCTTCGGTAATGGACGCGAATCTCTCCGATGACGAATTGATTGGCCGATTCGAAGCCGGAACGTTGAGTGATTTCCCTCACGCGATGCATGTGCGGGTGACTTTGCTCTATCTCTTCCGTCATGGTTACGAGGAAGCGCTTCGGCGGATGACGGAGGGCTTGAAGAATTTTGTTTCGCGAAAGGGCGTGCCCGAGAAATTTCACTTCACCATGACGCGCGCTTGGGTGGAACTCCTCGAATCAGCGCGCCAACTGCGTCCAGACGCGGATACTCCGGAAGCACTCGTTAGGGCTTTCCCAGAATTGCTCGAGAAGAATGCGCTCCTGTCGTTCTATTCGCCTAACGAGTTGCAGAGCGAAACGGCTCGAGTCTCCTGGCTGCCGCCCGATCTCGCGCGGCAGATCGAGGCTCGACTTCTTCCAGCACGCAAACAGAACGCGCAAGTGATCGCCGACGAGAAATCTCGTTAGATTGCACCGTATGACTGCCGCGGATTTCCGAAAACTGGCGTTGAGTTTGCCAGAAGCGATCGAGAGCGCGCACATGAATCACCCCGACTTTCGCGTCGGTGGAAAGATATTCGCCACGCTTTCGGCCGACGAGGAATACGGAGTGGTGATGCTTTCGCCTAACGAACAGAAGGAGTTGATCGCTGCGGCGCCGAAGACATTTTCGCCGGCCGCAGGGGCGTGGGGCCGAAACGGAAGCACGCGTGTCCATCTCTCCGGAGCCAGTGTCGCGATCGTGCGGAAAGCCGTGGTCGCGGCCTGGCGCAAACGTGCGCCGGGGCGATGGCTTGCCGGCGTTCTGGCCGATGGAGGAGAATAAAATACCGGCCCCGCGCCGGCGTTTTTTGCGACATCATCGCCTTCGCGTCTTGGCGCAATAGCTTAACGGTCGCGTTTGTTAGACCGGCTGGAGAGCCATGGTCGATTCGATTCGGGCGAGCCTTTCGAGAAGCAAACCTTTCACTTCGGGCCATTCTTTTTCAATGACGCTGAAGCATGCGGAATCGCGCAGCCGTCCGTCCGGCATCAGCATGTGATTGCGCAAGACGCCTTCTTCTTTTGCTCCAATTCCGAGAAGCGCGGCCTTCGAGCGTTCGTTTAGAACGTCGGTAACAAATTCGACCCGGAAACAACCAAGTTCTTCAAAAGCGCGGCGCAGGAGGAGATATTTCATTTCGGGATTCGCGGCCGTTCCCTGATAGCTGGACGCGATCCAGGTGTGACCAATTTCCAAGCGTTTGTGCGCGGGAACGATGTTCAGATAACGCGTGCTGCCGATGATTCTGCCGGAGGCGAGATGCACGATCGCAAACGGAACTTCCCGTCCCTCCGCCTGTCGATCGACGGCGTATTTGAGATAGGCCGGCATGGTCTGCTCGGATGGAACAACCGTGAAAGGAAGCCGCCAAAGCAATCCGTCATTGGCGGCGGCGACCAGCGCGTTGTGGTGCGCAAAGGTGAGCGGCTCCAGGCGCACAATGCGGCCCCGCAGAATAGGATCCGCTGGAAAATTCACGGAATTTTTTACGCCGAGATCGAGCAAATGGTCAATCAGCTAACAGAAATCGCGGAGATAAAATCGAAGCGAAAACTCGCGCGACATTCAACTTGTTGCTCGCGCGCCGACGTTAATATTGAACCGATGAAAATGAAGGTCTTCGTCACGCCCAAGGCAGCGGTGCTCGATCCGCAGGGCGCGGCTGTGCGCGATGCGATGCAGCACCTCGGCATGCCGGAGGTGCGCAATGTGCGGATCGGCAAATATCTCGAAATCGATCTCGATGGAGAAAAAGAAAATATCGAGCCGCGGCTGCGGGAATTGTGCCGCGATCTCCTTTCGAATCCAGTGATCGAGGACTACCGGCTCGAGGAATAATGAAGGCCTTGCGTTATTTCTTTTGCGTGGTGTTGCCACCGCTGGCGGTTCTGATGACGGGACGCGTAGGCAGTTTTTTTCTCAGCCTGGTGCTGACTTTGCTCGGATGGATTCCGGGCGTGATCCACGCCTGTTTAGTGGTGAATGATTATCACCAGGAAAAACGCACGGGACGATAGAGTTTTCGGACAATGAAATTCGCGATTATCAAATTCCCGGGTTCCAATTGCGACCAGGATTGTTTCGCCGCGATCGATGCCTTGCCAGACGCACGCGCCGAATATGTCTGGCACAAAGGGACAACGCTCGCCGGATTCGACGCCGTCGTTTTGCCGGGCGGATTTTCCTACGGCGACTATTTGCGATGCGGCGCGATCGCACGCTTCTCGCCCATCATGGCGGCAGTGAAACAGGAAGCGCACGCGGGCAAATTAGTCATCGGGATTTGCAACGGCTTCCAGATTCTTTGCGAAGCGGGTCTGCTGCCGGGCGCGTTAGTTCGGAATCGCGCGCTACGTTTTGTCTGCGACATGGTGACCACGCGCGTGGAAGTCGCGCATTCGCCTTTTACCATTGGGTGCCCGGAAGGTTCGCTCCTGCGTATGCCGGTGGCGCATGGCGAAGGTTGTTTTTTCGCGGAGGACGCGACCTTGCGCAGGTTGAATGAAAATCGTCAGGTGATTTTGCGTTATGCGGATGCGAACGGAAACATCGTTCCGGCGGCGAATCCAAACGGTTCGGTCGAGAACATCGCTGGCATTTGTAACGAGCAGCGAAACGTTTTCGGATTGATGCCGCACCCCGATCGCGCTTGCAACCAACGTCTCGGCAGCGGTGATGGCGCGAAGATTTTTCTCTCGATGATCCAGGCCGCCGCGGAAGCTTCTGAGCGAGCGGCCTAACGAGAGGTTGCTTTCCTCAATGTGAGCCTCTTCGTCACCGGCACGGACACCGGCGTTGGTAAAACGCACACCGTCACCTGCCTGCTGCGGCTGGCGCGGGCGGCCGGGCTCCGTTCCGCGGGGATGAAACCGATTTGCTGCGGCGACCGTCAAGACGCGGAACTTTTGCTGGGCGCGAGCAGTGAAGGTCTAACGATCGACGAATTGAATCCGGTTTGGCTGCGCACGGCGGCCGCGCCACTGACTGCGGCAACGCGTGAAGGCGTAGAGATTCATCCCGAACATTTGCTCGCGCGCTTAACGGAGCTGCGGCGCCGTTTCGACTTGGTGATCGTGGAAGGCGTGGGCGGTTGGATGGTTCCGATTCGCGCGGATTATTTTGGGAGCGATCTCGCCGTCGCGATGGGCTTGCCGATTTTGATCGTCGTCGCGAACCGGCTCGGTTGTTTGAATCACACAATGCTCACGCTCCGAAATGTCGAGGCGCGCGGGCTCAGCTGTGCCGGCCTCGTCCTCAACACGATTGGCCCAACAACGGACATCGCCGTCGAAACGAATCGCGAGATCCTTCGGGCAATAACCGACGTGCCTATCCTTCCCGCATTGTCTTCGGAGATGACCGAACTTCCGCCCGAGTGGCGCGTGATGTTAAACACATCCTCAGATTCTACGGTGTCGCGCAATTAAACAAAATGTCACGCATCGTGACACTGCAAAGAGCACTTTCGTCCGCCTTCCCTCGTGAAAACGCCTTGGCATCGCTAGTGCTATTTCATCTGGCACAACCACCAACTAATATGCTCCTACAAAAAACCTTGCACATGAGTCAGTCGCTTGCGGAATGCAAAACTCGGCTTTCCAGCATCCAATCGTATCGGCGGCAGTTCGTCATGGTGACGAAGGCGACCGTTACTTCCTCAAAGACGGTCGACTTTAGCTTCCGCGGCCCGCTTGGCTTCGAAGCGCGGACCGTTTTGTTAGCGGCGGAAAGCGATAATCCAAACCAAGCCGCGTTCGAGTCGACTGGCGGAAATATCGATTTGATGGGCTTGGTCGATTTCGCGGAAATCCGTTCCAATTGCACCGAGGTCACCTTGGCCGTGCATTATGAGATCAAGAACAGGCTATTCTCCTGGCTCGACCGCAAATTCCATTTCGTCGACGCCTTCGTAACTTCGGAACTCCGTAGCTTGCGCGCCCACTTCGAAGGTATCGCAGCTCCGGTGGCCGAGCGGCCCGCGATGTTATCGATCTTCGAGCCGGCGACGGCCTAACGAGTTAAATTTTAGAATCGTAAAGAGCGCGGCGATTTCGTCCGCGCTCTTTTCTTGTACGGCTCGTGAGGATGCCGCTAAAAAGCTACAGGCCGATCCGCACCGCGCGCGTTTTATCAAGCCGCAAGACCTGACCAGCCTGCAACGAAACCGTGCTCTTCGAATCCGTCACCTTTTCTCCGTCAATCTGCACACTTCCCTGCTCCACCAGGCGCCGCGCATCACCGCGCGACTTCGTTATTCCTAACGCCGCATACGCGCTCACCACAACCGTGATTATGTCACTTTGCGTTGTTGCGAGAAATGGCAATTCGGCGTCCGTCAATCGCCGCTCACTAAAGCGCGCGTTCCAATCCGCGACTGCCTTTTCCGCCGCTTCCGCGGAGTGATACGCTTGCACTAATTCCCCCGCGAGTTCCTTCTTCGCCTGCAGCGGATGCTTCTCCGCCGGCAATTCGCGCCGCAAAAGCAGTTGGTAATAGCGCGCCATCAATTCATCGGAAATGCTCATCAATTTCCCGAACATCTCCGCCGGTGCTTCGCTGATCCCAACATAATTGCCTAGGCTCTTGCTCATTTTTTTTGTGCCGTCGAGCCCTTCCAGAATCGGCAACAGGAGCACGACCTGCGGCGGAAGCCTCTGTCCTTTTTGTAAATCCCGCCCGACCAAAATATTAAAAAGCTGATCGGTTCCGCCGAGCTCCACGTCTGCCTGCACCATGACGGAATCCCAGCCCTGCATGATCGGATATTGAATTTCATGCGCGTGGATCGGCTGCTGTCGATCGATCCGATCGCGAAAATCTTCACGCTGCAACATCTGCTGCAAAGTCACCAGACTGTTCAAACGAATCACTTCCTCGAACTTCATCCGCTCGAACCATTCGCCGTTATAAACAATCTCCGTCCGTGCCGGATCGAGAATTTTGAAGGCCTGTTCGCGATACGATTCGGCGTTTGCCAAAACCTGTTCGCGCGAGAGTTGCGGACGCGTCACCGAGCGGCCACTCGGGTCGCCGATCATCGCGGTGAAATCGCCGATGATCAGCACGCCCTGATGCCCAAGGTCCTGGAATTGACGCATCTTCCGCAGGGTTAAAGAATGGCCCAGATGAAGATCTGGGCTCGTCGGATCGGCCCCGAGCTTGATGCGCAACGGACGACCGAGCGCGAGCTTCTCGCGCAACTCGTGCGCGTTGATAATTTGCGCCGCGTCTTCCTGGAGAAAACGAAGAGCCTCTTCGGGTTGCATGAATTTTCGCAGCGCCTAACGACTGGCCGCTATTTGTTCTTGTTCAGCAACTCGCGCACTTCATCGATGGTCATCGGCCGATTGGGAGCGCTAAGGGATTTCTCGCTCTTCCCATGAACCAGGAAGGGCCGGGTATCGGAATAGTTAGAAGTCGCCACGGTTTTGCGGGCGTCGATTGTTTGATGCGTCGCGTAGTTCGAAGGGATCGAATACGGACGTTGAAGACTCGTTAGACTGGTGCGCGTTTTCAGATTCGCCTGCGGCAGCGCCAGCGTGGAATCGCGAAGGCTAAACGCTTTCATTTTTACCTGGGGAACGCCGGAATAGGTTTTTTCCTCCGTCCGAGTCGCGACATAAAAACTTTTCGTGCCGACCGTTTTCGCGGAAAGGGAACCGCCAGGACTGAATTGTTTTCCTTGCGCGCTGTTCTGCAAATTCGTGTCCGGTCGTAGGAGTCGATCGACCAATTTCTGCTCCTGCACCTGCGCGCGAGCATCCAACGCCGTGGCGAGCAAAAGGCTGGCGATGAAAAAACTGCGCACGCTCGCGAACCTGCGAACCGTCTCCGCGCTTGTAAAGGAAATACGCGGCCGCAAGTCTCGCACTTAGCGCAAGGCCGCGCGCAAACGCGCTGTGCCCGCCGGCGGAGAAACGCGTCCTGAGAGAATCGCCGCCGCGCTGACCGGCCGATGATAATAGCGCGCATTCGCAGTTTTCTGCGTCGCGATGATCGCACCTTCGAGCGACGCACCGGCGAAGAGACCCTTGCTCCGGCTGTAAGTGTAAACCGCCGCGCGCGGCGTGACACTCGCTTGCAGGTCGCGCCCGACCGGTCCCGCAGCTGCGCTCACATCAGCGCCGAGAGCCACGTTTCCATCCTTGGAAAATGCGCGCACCGCCGCAGTGGTATTAAGAACAAAAATAAAGTCGGTCAGTTGCGCGCCGATTTGAAAACCAGCGCCCGCTCCGCCCAGTCCGACAAACGAAGGCCCCGACCATCCATTTCCCGTTCGCGCCACGACCACGCCTTCACCGCCCTTGCCGCTAATGCCGAAACCAACTTTGACCACAGAGATAATCGCCAGGCCCTTGGCTCCGCGCATGACGTCGCGAGGAATATCCTTTTCCGGAATGCCATGAAACTCCCGGAGAATTTTGGCAGAGCGATTGACGATTTCCTGCTCGGTCGCACCGGCCGGCGAAATCATCCAAGAAAAAAGAATCAAGGAAGCGGTGAGAATTTTCTTCATATAAATAAAGATCGCTGGTTTCAGCCGCGGCGGTTGTATTGAACGGCAATGTTTGGCGAGGAGAGCGACGTGCAGTTTATGCGGGAAGCGTTGCGGCAGGCGGAGAAAGCGCTGAAAGCCGAGGAGGTTCCGATCGGCGCAGTCGTGGTGCAGGCCGGTAAAATTATTGCGCGCGCATTTAATCAGGTTGAGTTGCTGAAGGACGCAACCGCGCACGCCGAGATGCTCGCGGTCACGCAAGCGGAAGCGGCGGTGGGCGATTGGCGACTGAACGATTGCGACCTTTATGTGACGAAAGAGCCCTGCCCGATGTGCGCCGGCGCCATCGTGCACGTGCGGATGCGGAGGGTTATTTTTGGTTGCGCCGACGAACGCGGCGGCGCGGCTGGCGGCGTGATGAATCTTTTGCAGACGCCGACTTTAAATCATCGCTGCGAAATCACGGCCGGCGTTCTCGGTGAAGAATGCGGAGCGCTGCTGCGTAGTTTTTTCCGTGCGCGCCGCCAGGAAAACGGCGGCGAAATTTAATTCGTCACCGCTGGCGTGGAGCGCCGGAACATCCCGGGCACGGACAGAAGAGCCCAAGCCGATTCCAAAATGATGAATCCCACTCGCCAATCGACAATCGCCACCCAGGCTAGCAAAGCGGAGCCGACGAAGTTGACGATGTTGAACGAGCGATCGTGCCGGCCGAGCCAGCCAAATTGAAGCGCGATGTAACCGGCAAGAATGAGGAGGGCGCCGGCGACCGAAACGAATTGGTAAAACATAAAATAACTGCGGCGCTGCTCGTTAGGCTGGTTCGCCCGCGCACCTTAGCCTAACGAATGGTTTGGCTGCCTCGCAAGGATTCGAACCTTGACAAAGAGATCCAGAATCTCTCGTGCTACCGTTACACCACGAGGCAAGAGCGGCGGAATCTATCGTCCTGATTCGGGTCGAGAGCAACTCGACCGCGACGCCTCAGTTCACGGGCGCGAGTTTCGAAGTCAGCCAAATCTCCGCGCCTTCACGAGCCGCTTCCACTTCGAGCGGCGCGCCGCTTTCCACCACGAGCAAGCGCGCTCGTTCCAGCATGTCGTCGATTTTTTCGTCGTCGTGCGTCGGATCGTGATGGAAGAGCACGAGCTTGCGCACCTTTGCTTCGAGCGCGAGCGAGACAACGCGACTGAGCGAGCCGTGTCCCCAGCCGATGTGCTTCTCGTATTCTTCGTCAGTGTATTGCGTGTCGAGAATGAGCACGTCCGTGCCTTCGAGGAACTCGACTAATTTTGTGCGTTCCGTTTTGGCAAAAATGCGCGCTTCTTCTTCGCTCGATTGGTCGCGTCCGGCGCCGTGCAATTTGAGCAATTCATACGGCTCGTTATCCGGGAAATAAGCGATCGATCCCGCATTAGTATAGAGTCGGTAACCGGCGCAAATGCCCGGATGATTCGCGAAGCGCGAACAGACGCGCACTTTGCCGATGAAGAATTCCATCTCCCTCAATTCTTCGATGGCAATATGGCTGGCCAGTTCCTTCAAGCTGACCGGGAAAAATGGCGTCTCCATTTGTCCGGCCAGAATGGTGGCCAATCCCGCCCGCGCGCCTTCGTATCCGAGAACGCGGATGCGATTCTTTTCGTTATACGCGGGAAGAAAAAACGGCAGACCCTGGATGTGATCCCAATGGGTGTGGGTGATTAAAAGCGTGAGGTTGATTGGGCGCGGACCGAACTCACTTTCCAGCGCCATGCCCAAGGTGCGAATGCCCGATCCGGCGTCGAGGACGATGATTTCTCCTTCCGCGCGAATCTCGATGCAACTTGTGTTGCCTCCGTAGCGAACCGTCGATGGACCGGGGACCGGAATCGATCCGCGCACGCCCCACAATTTCACGCGAGTCGATGGGGTGTGAAATTCGACGTGATTATTCGTTAACGGTTTGCGCGGCAGCTCGGGAAAGATTCGCTCGATAGACGAGGAGAGAATTTCCCAGGTGATCGGTTTAACCAAATATTCATCCGCGCCGGCCTCGACCGCGCTCGCGCGATCGACTCCATAATCGCGACCAGAGATGATGATGATCTTGGTCGGTTGCAGTTGCTGGCGAATCGCGCGGCAAACCTGGAAGCCATTCGCTTTCGGCATCAGCAAATCGCACAGGATCACTTCCGGCCGATGCTTCAGCGCGAGGTCGATGCCGGCTTCGCCGTCTCTTGCTTCGATGACCGTCCATTTATCGCGCCGAAAAAGCTCGCCGGTGGCGCGCCGACTTTCCTCGTCATCTTCGATTAATAAAACGGTGGGCATGGGGTGAACGCGATCTTGGCAGCCCGCTTTCCGGTCGCAAGAAATTTCAATTTCACCGGACTAACGAGCAATTTCCTTGCTCACTTCGCGCGGATTTTCGGTTGGATAAAAAAAAGGCCACCGTGGAGATCACGGTGGCCTTTCTTAAAGCGATTTGGCTGCGCCTATTATTGGCGGCGACGGAGATAGGAACTGAAAACTCCGATGAAGCCAAGGCCACAAAGTCCAATAACCGGGGTCAACGCGGACATCTCAGGCACTGGCACGCCGACCGTACCGATGTTGTCGATCTTCGTGCCGGAATTCGGGCCGCCGTTCCGAGTGGCATGCGCGGCAAAGTTATCGCTGCGCATTTGATCGGTCTCGGAAAGTACGGAGAAAATTCCTAAAAACGACTGCCCGGAAATCGCGGTCGAGCCAGTGTAAGTCCAGGTGAGGTTAAGGACATTTGGGTCGTCTTGCGGCAGGACGGTCGACGGCGTGATGCCAAGGAGTGAGGTCGAGAATGCCCAATTCGCCGGTTGCAAATTCGAGCCCGGCACCAGACTGCCGAAATCATAAATGGTGAAGTAATCGCCCGCTTTCACCATCTGATCGACCGTCACGTTGGTGGAATAATTCCAACGAAAATTCGAACCTTCAGCCGGTTCCGAAAGATTGGTCGGAATGACGTCTGCGTGCACGCTGAGAATCGCCGCGGCCGTAGCGAAGGAGAGGAGAAAATATTTCTTCATGGTAATGGCTGTGCGTTTCTAGCCAGCTTTGCTTTCGAGGGTCAACCACAAAAATCGCGCGCGCGGAAGTATTTTACCGACGCAGTCCACGCGCTCCACCAGTTCGAATGATATAGAAGGCCAATGTCCGCTCCGGTGAATCCCCGCGCCGAATCCGCCGCGGTTCCGTGGACGCCGCTTTTATTTGCCGGCGCATGGGCGTGGGCGATCTGGAGTTGCGCGGAAGATTGGCGCGGAAATCCCAATTACTCCTACGGCTGGGCCGTGCCGTTTCTGGCGCTCGGTTTTGGTTTGCGGCGATATTTCGCGCTTCCGCCGCACGATGTTTCCGCGAGACAAAACGGATTCGCGTTCTCGTTTGTCTGGACAATCACTCTGAGCTTGATCGCCGCTGCGGTCGTCTTCGTATTGGAATTCGCACGTCAGGATATGTGGCATCCGCAGATCGTGCTGATGATCATTTGTTTTCTGGCAATCGTCTTTAGCCTCGCGCTTTTTGCGCGGCGCGGTCGCGCTCGATTGTGGCGCGCGGAAATTTTTCCGGTCGCATTTTTTCTCACCGCCGTGCCGTGGCCAGCTCGCCTCGAGCAACCGATCACCAGTTTGCTCATGCGCTGGGTTGCCGCCGCGACCGCGGAACTTTTGCATTGGCTCGGCATCGAAGCCGTTACTTCTGGCGCGGCTATCGCGTTGCGCTCGGGTTTGGTTGGAATCACAGAAGCGTGCAGCGGAATTCGTTCGCTTCAGGCCGGGATTATGTTCGGGCTCGCCATGGGCGAATGGTTTTTGCTCCGGCCGGCGCGGCGCCTGTTGTTGCTCATCCTCGCGATCTTGGCGGCGTTGCTCACCAATTTGGCGCGCACGCTTGCCCTTTCGCTCCGGGCGGAATGGCACGGCGTGCAATCAGTCGAGCAAGTGCATGATCTTATCGGCAACGTGGCGATCACTTCGCTCATCGTCGCGATCTGGCTTGCGGGAAAATTATTGGCGGCGCGCCGAATACAAAAAGTGCCGCCGGCATTGAGCGAGCTGCATGCGCGCGCGCGTGCATTTCTGCGAACGTTACTCGCGCCGAGCTCGCCTGCGTTCGCTTGGATCACGATCGCTGCTCTCGCGGGTTTGATCGCCGCGCGCGGTGTTTACGCGCAAATGGAATCGCGCGATCGCACACAACTCGCTCCTTTTTTCGCGGCCGCGCCTAACGAGCAATCGGGCGACCGCATCGTGCGGGTGCCAAAAGAAATTTGGAACGAGCTGCGGCCGACTTCCGGCGAATACATTCATCGCGAGAACGCCGAGCTCCCGCGCGGCGTGGCCGATTTTTATCACTTCTTCTGGAAACCTTCGCCGTGGAATCGCTTCGCGCTCGTCCATCGCCCGGACATTTGCATGCCCGGGATCGGCTGGCAGTCGAGCGGCCCGCCCGATCCGGTCGAGATCGATTTCGCCGGGCGGAAAGTTCGCTTCTACGCCTTCCGTTTTCAGCGCGGAGATTTTCACGCTCTTCAAATGTGGGGCGTCTGGCGGAACGGCGAATCGATCTCGCTCGATTACGATGCCGCGCAAGTTTTAGGCGATGCCGAACCGCCGCCCGCGCTGCAACTCCAAGGCAAACGGCATTCCGCAACCGAGATCGTGGCCTGCAGTATTTTCAGCGAAGAAAGTGCGCCCCCGGCGGAGATCGCGGTGGCGCTGCTGCAATCCGTTTTTAAATATAAACCGCAATGAGCCGCTCCGATTCCGCCGCGACCACCGCGCGCAGTTTGCGCTCCGAACGTGAACGTGCGCAGCGCCGGCGCATTGTTTTTTGGAGCGCAATTCTGCTTCTCTTCCTGCTTGGCCTGGTCTTCGGCAAGCCGAGTTATCATTGGTTAAAAGCACGGCGCGCGAACCAACTCGCCACGGAAGCGGAAGCGCTCGTGCACGATGGAAAATTAAATGACGCAGCGTCGAAATACCGCGCGGCCTTGCAGCTCGATCCGCTCGGCTATCGACCGCTCGCGGGCGCGGCCCGTTTAGCGACGCGCGGCTCGCGGCCGGAAGCGATCGATCTTTGGCAAGAAGTGATGCGGCTGCCGGAATGCACCGCGGCAGATCGCCAGGAATATGTTGGGTTGCTTTTGCAACGCGGTTCGGTGCGGACGGCGGAGAAAATTTTGCAGGAACTTCTGCGGACTTCGCCGGATGCGCGGACGCTCAATCTGGCGACGCAATTTTACAGCAAGGACGGCGACGAAACGAAAGCGCTCGAGTTCGCGCGGCTCGCCGTTACGCGCGCGCCAAATGACGATGCGCCGCGTTTTCAGCTTGCGGAACTTCTCGCGAAATCGACCGAGGCCCGGCAACGCGATGAAGCGAAAAGCACACTCTGGTCGCTGGCCGATAAACCGGGGCGCTGGCAAAAATCCGCGATCGAAGCGCTGGCGCGCGCGCCGGAGTTGTCGCCTAACGAGCAAAAAAAAGTGCTGGCCACGCTCGAGGCGCTACCGGATCGCGACGTGGTTACCGATCTGCTCGGCGCGGAGCTGCGATTAAAACTTCAACCCGAAAACGCAGAGCAAATTTATCGCGATGCGATCGCGAAATGGTCTGTCGGCGCGGTGGCAAATGTGGCGGAACTCGCGCGCTGGTTGAATCTGCACAAGCAATCGGCGCGCGTGCTGGAATTAGTTCCGGAAGAACGCGCGGTCGCTTCGGAGCCGTTGCTTTTGTCGCGACTCGATGCGCTGGCCAACCTCGAGCGCTGGCCGGAAATCGACGCGCTTCTCGAGCGTCCCGATCTCGCGCTCGATCCCGCGGTTGTGGAAAGTTTCCGCGCGCGCAACGCCATGGGACGCGCGTCTCCTTTCGATGCCGATCTGCATTGGGACCGGGCGATCACGCTTGCCGGGAACGATCCGTTCAAGCTCAAATTCGTGGCCAGTTTCGCGGAGCAAAGTCACTCCGGTATGGCGGCGGCGAAAGCTTACGATCAACTCGGTCGTTTCCCGGAATACGCCGCCGCCGCGCAACGGGGCAAGCAACGTTTGCTCGAAGAAAATGGCGACGCTGGCGCGGCGCGCAATGTCGCGGAGCGTCTATCGACGCTCGCGCCCGATGACGTGAATGCGCAGGCGCAATTGATTTACCTGAACCTGCTGTTGAGCGTCGACCTGGAAGGGAATCTCGCGAAAGCAAAAACGCTGGTCGCAAAATATCCCACGCGCCTTTCGTTTCGCGTCATGGCTGCGCTGGGATTTTTGCGCGCGCAAGATAATGCTGCGGCGCTCGCGCAGTTCAAAGGTCCGCCGATTGAATGGTCGCGCACGCCGCCAATTTGGCGCGCGGTTTACGCGGCGACGCTCGCGGCTAACGAGCAAAGAGACGCAGCGCGCGAGATCGTGGAAAAGATTCCGCTCGAGAAATTGAACAAGGAAGAACGCGAACTAATTCCGGCGCGCCAGACTACTCGTTAGGCTTTCGTCCCGCGACGATCGCCTACAACAAGCTGGAACCAAACGCCCCGGGCACGCCGCGTTTCCAACGCAGCTCGGGGTTGAGATTAATTTCCTCCGCTCGCACTTCGAACCCAACCGCGCGCAATAAATACGAAACGCCTTCGCGGCTTTCCATCGTCTCCTTCAAACTGCGCGCGAAAAGTTCGATGTATTCCTTGTAGGATTCGAGCGCGAGTTTGCCTTCGGAAAAATGCTCTGCCAGCGCTTCGTCGTGATAGTCGATCAACTCGATCAAGGCGCGGCGCAGCTTCAAACGCATCTCCGGATCGACCACCACTTTAAATGGCGTCGCGCCCGGATCGGGTGCGGCCGGTTCCTTCCGAGCCAACGGCTGCGCCGCGGCCACGAGTTCGTAATCCCGAGGTTCTTCCATCGCGTGTAAAGAATGCGGCGACTCGCCGCGGTCTTCAGTTAAAAGAAAATCGGAATGATCAGGATGGCAACGATGTTTACGACCTTGATCATCGGATTGATCGCCGGACCAGCGGTGTCCTTGTAGGGATCGCCCACGGTGTCGCCGGTGACCGAGGCGGCGTGCGCGAACGAGCCTTTGCCGCCGAGGTTGCCTTCTTCAATGTATTTCTTCGCGTTATCCCAGGCGCCGCCGCTCGAGGTCATGGCGATGGCGACGAACAAACCAGTAACGATCGTGCCCACGAGCAAGCCGCCGAGAACGACCGGGCCGAGCGGCTTAATCAAAGCGACGCCAATGACAAAGACGACGGGCAGCAGCGCAGGAATAATCATCTCGCGCAGAGCCGCTTTGGTTACGATGTCGACGCAGGTTCCGTAATCCGGCTTGTCTTCGCCGCGCAAAATCCCCGGCTTCGCGGCCAATTGCCGGCGCACTTCGCGCACGACCGCGCCAGCCGCTTTACCGACCGCGTCCATGCTGAAGGCTGTGAAGAGAAACGGGAGCAAACCGCCGATGAACAAACCGATGATGACCTTCGGATCGTTCAGCGAAAAATCGAAAGAGTAAGCGCGGCCCGTCGCGAGAAAATGCGCGCGCAATTCTTCGACATAGGAGCCGAAGAGAACGAGCGCCGCGAGACCGGCGGAAGCGATCGCGTAACCTTTGGTCACGGCTTTCATGGTGTTGCCAACTTGATCGAGCTCGTCCGTCACGCCGCGCACTTCCTTTGGCAAATTGCTCATGACCGCGATGCCGCCGGCGTTATCCGTGATCGGGCCGAACGCATCGAGCGAGATGATGATGCCCGACATCGAGAGCATGCTCATCACCGCGACCGCGATTCCATAAAGACCGGCGAAATGATAGCTGCTCAAGATCGCGAGTCCGATGCAAAGGACCGGCAACGCAGTCGCGTGTTGTCCGATCGCGAGACCGGCGATGATGTTGGTCGCGTGCCCGGTCTCGGAAGCCTTGGCAATTTTCCGCACCGGATGATACGCGGTCGAGGTGTAGTAATTCGTGATCAAGACGACGACGAAGGTCAGGACAAGGCCGACGAGCGCGGCGAAATAAAGATGGTTCGCCGTGCGATTGATGCCTGCGGTAACCACGCCATCGGGGAAAATCATGTGCGTCGCCGGCCAGAAAAGAACCGCCGAAACGAGTGCGCTCGCGCCGACCGCGCCCATGAGCGCGTTGCCCGGTTTCAGGCTGCTGATGTTGACGAAGACGATGCCGACGATGGCGCCCAAAACGGAAATTCCGCCGAGCACAAACGGGTAAACAATCGCGCCCGGATTCGACGCGAGCGTGAGCGCGCCGACCAGAATCGCGCCGATCAAACTGACCGCATAAGTTTCGAAAACGTCGGCCGCCATGCCCGCGCAATCACCGACGTTGTCGCCCACGTTATCGGCGATGGTCGCTGGATTGCGCGGATCGTCTTCCTCCAAACCGCTCTCGATTTTGCCGACCAAATCTGCGCCGACGTCCGCGGCCTTTGTGTAAATGCCACCGCCGAGTCGCGCGAAAACGCTGATGAGACTCGCGCCGAGAGCCAGACCGATGAG
>CAXSCV010000003.1:24299-37891 GCA_964235895.1 uncultured Chthoniobacterales bacterium | reverse complement strand
AAAAGCGCGAGGCCGACGACCAACAAGCCAGTAACCGCGCCGCCATTAAACGCCACGCGCATTGCTAAAGTCCGCGAACTGCTGGCCGCTTGCGCAGTGCGCACATTCGCCAGAACAGCGATGCGCATGCCGATATAACCAGCGGCAAGCGAACAGAACGCGCCGATGAGAAAACCAAGGCCAGTCGCGCCGTCTTTAAAGAAGAACAAGAGAATGAAAATGACCACGGCGATGGCACTGATGGTCATGACCTGGCGATTCAAATACGCCTTCGCTCCTTCTTCGACCGCGCCGGCGATTTCGCGCATGCGCTCGTTGCCCGCGGAACGGCTGCTCACGGCTTTGATGAGGAAGAAGGCGAAGACCAAACCAGCGGCCGCCAAAATCATCGAAAACGTGACACCGGATTCCAAAATCGAGAAAGCGAGAAGAGTCATAATGGGCTGGGTTGAAAGTGGGGGACTGTAAGGAGTTTTGCTTTACTGGCAACGGCTAATCGGAGCGTTTGCGACGGGTTTCGGGAACAGTTGCGCGAGGGTTTTTAGAGTTCGAAAAAAGTGCGTAATCGCGTCACGAAAGAGGCGGCATATTCGCGTTCGCGTTCCTCGCGTTCGCCGACCACCGCATCTTTCAACATCCCTTCGGTCTCGAGTTTTCGATCGGCCAGTAACGCGCTCAGTTGGTTCAAACAAGCGGGCGAATTCCGGAGCAATTCTCCCATGACTGGTTTGCTGATTTCGAGAACTTCGCAGTCGCTCTCCGCCCGAACAGTGGCGGTGCGCGGCTCGCCCGTGAGCAGCGACATCTCGCCAAAGCAATCGCCTTGACGCAAAACGCCGACACGCACGAGCGCGTCATTTTTCGAGACGGAAACGTGGGCCGTTCCGTGCAGCATGATGAACATGGAATCGCCCGCGCTCCCTTCCTCGATCAATGCTTCGCCGCGGCCGAAATGAGTCGCGCCTGCCTCGACCGCAAGCGTGTTGATCTGCTCTTCGCTCAAGCAAGTGAAGAGCGGCTGCGTCCGCAGAATTGCGCGCGCGCGCGCCTGCACATCCTGTTGGACGCGGATCGGATCGGGTTGCTTTCCATGCAGGTTCACGCGTATGGGGAACGGAATTTCGATCCGGCGGCGTTTGAATTCGTACCAAATGTTCGTGCGAATCGCGTCGCAGATGTCGTTGAAATGCGCATGATTCGTCATCCAGAATTTGATTTCGTAAATGACCGCGGACTCGCCGAAATCCTTCAGGAAAATCTTGGCCGGTGGCTCCGGCAAAACGCCGTGGGCCTGGGTGGTCGCGCGCAAAAGCGCGTCTTTCACGCGACTCGGCGGAATGCCGTACGGGGCGCCGACTTGAATGCGCATGGCGTGCAGCGAGGTCGGATAATGCAGATTGGTGATCGTCTGCCGGACGATCTCGTTGTTCGGAATGTCGAGATGAATGGCGTCGTTCGTGCGCAGCCGCGTCCGGCCCCAGTTGATCTCGACCACTTCGCCGTACTCGTTTCCAACGCGCAGCCAGTCTCCAAGTTGATAAGGCTTCGCGATTTGCAGCGACATGCCGGCAAGCACGCCGCTGAGCAGATTTTGCGCGGCGAAACCAAGGATGATCGCGGCCACGCCCGAGCCAGCGAGCAACCCTTTCAACTGCGTCTCTGCGTGATAGCCGATGCTCAGAACAAGCAGGAGCGCGATCAGATAAATCAGCAGCGCCACCGAGTCGCGCAACAACCGTGGAATGGTCGTCTGCCGACGGCGTTCATAGTAATGATCCCAGACGTAACGATCGACCAGCGCCACCACCACACCCGCGCTCAACAAAACCAGCGCCGCGCCGACATGTCCGCGCCACGAAGCATGCAAACCGTAAACGGAAATGGCGGCGTAGAACGCCAGCGTCAGACAAAAGAGTTGGAAGAGAATCCCGAACCGCACGCCCGCGCGACGCTTCATCAGCCGGCCGATGGTCAACGTGACGAAATAGGTCGCGAGAAAAACAACCACGGTCAGCGCGGGCCGCTCCGTCTCGAGCAGAGAATGATACATGAAAAGCGCGAGCGTAGCAGCGCGGGAACGCGCGCGACAAGCTTGCTCAGCCGTTAGCGGCCGGCGAATTTGATTAGCCTAACGAATCGGCGCGATGAATAACCAGCCCCAGCCCGCCAGAAAACAAAGTCCGCCGATCGGCGTGATCGCGCCAAGCCACCGGACATTGGTGATCGCGAGCAGATAAAGACTGCCGCTGAAAATCAAAACGCCGGCCACGAGCAGATAAATCGCGCCACGATTCGCCGCCGCGTAAAGCGCAAGCGCGACCACCGCAACAGCGTGCGCGAGATGGTAGAGGACCGCTTTGTTCCAAATATCGAGCGTGCCGTTTGCTTCCAGTAGCGGCTTGAGCGCATGCGCGCCAAACGCACCGAGCCCGACGGCGAGAAAACAAAGCAATGTTCCGATGCGAAAAAGTGCGAGAGACATGGCGAAATTTTAGGCAGCTGCGCTTATGCGCGTTCGAGACCTGGCCAGAAACAACGGCCGAAGGCAAGCCGCGCATCAACGACTTCGCCATAAAATGTTGCGCGAATTTCCATCACTTCCCTAGCATTCGCATTTCCATGACCGTCTCTGCCAAAAATAAACCCGCCGCAGCGTCCGGCATTCCTCCACGCGCTGCCGAGTTTTGGTCGAAACCAAAACGAACGCAGACGCTGCTGGTCTTCGGCGGACTCGCAGTGCTCTTCATTTTATTTCTTTCGCTCATTCTTTCTGGGCGCACGGCCGTGCTCGTGCTCGACAAGCCGTCGCAGCATTTCCTCTATCCGTTCACCATCCAGAACCTGATGCACATCGTCTTCTTCGTCGGCCTGGGAGATCTTTTCTTGCGCTGGCGCATCGCCACCAGAGAGCAGAATTTCCTCGGCCTCCGCTACTTGCCGGAAGACGACCAAACCGTCCTGGTCGCGCAAGATTTGGGACCGATCCGCAAGCGCGTCGCCGGCGAGTTCGATCACGAAAACGGCTTCCTCCCTTCGCTGATCAACATCGGAGTTCTGCAATTTCAATCCAGCTCTTCGGTCGAGCAGGCTGCGGGTGTGATGAATCAACATTTGGAATTAATGAGTCACCGCGTCGACCTGCGTTACGGCCTGGTCCGCTTCATCGCCTGGGTCGTGCCGACGATCGGATTCATCGGAACGGTTTACTCGTTAGGCGCGTCGCTTTCCGCCGCCGGCACAACCGACGCGCTCGATTTAAAACAGGTCGCGCGCACGCTCGGGATCGGATTCGACTGCACGATGGTGGCGTTGATCGAGAGCGCGCTCCTCGTTTTCATCCTGCATTTGGTGCAGGAAAAAGAGGAGTCGGCCCTGAATCACGCGGGCGATTACACCCTGCGAAATTTGATTAATCGCCTCTACAGCGAGGAATAGCTGAGGCCCGCGATGAGAGCGCGCCGCCGCGAGGTCAACATCTTCAACATGTCCTTGCTGGACATTTTGTGCGGAGCTCTGGGCGCGTTCTGCTTCATGATGCTGGTCGCGTTGCCCTATTACATTCCACCGGGCTCGGGTCTGGAATTGCGCAAAGCGCAAAACGAAACCGATCGACTTCTGAAAGAGCTGAGCAATTTGAAAGAGCGCATGCCCGATCAAAAATCGGTCCAGGAAATGGAAGAGCTCATGCGTCAACTCGAGGCGCAGGTGAAGGCGTTGCAAGGCCACGTCAACATCCTGACCGCGGAGAAGGAGGAATTGCAGACGCGGCTCGCGCAATTAAACGCCGAGAAGGAGCAACTCGCGCAACAAAGTCAGGCGCTGCAAGTGCAGAACCAAAATCTCGCGCAGGAAAATCAAAATTTGAAAACGCGGCTGCAAGCGAAGAAGCCGTTTACGATCATCGCGCGGGCCGACGAGCTCGGGCAGCGCCTGGATGTGATTCTCTTTCGGCCATCGCAAATGGAGAAGAATCCGAACCCGCTTTTCCAGGAATGGGCTAACGGAAAATTCGATCACATGCATACCGTTCGCAATGCGATGCTCTACGCGCGCGGCATCGGCTTCACCATGCAAGAAGACTCGCCGGCAAATTCCGAAGGTCTTCTTTTCGTGCGTTTGATGGACGAGCCAGAGCATCGCAAAGCAACTGCAGTCCGGGGCGCGATCGCGGATGACGAATCGCTCGTTCCGCCAATTCAGTTACCGCAAGTCACACTCTACCCGGAACGTTTTTGGACGCTGCTCGGTACGGTCTCGATCGATCAAAATTCTGTCGTGCATTTTAAAGCGGCGAGCGAAGCGGAACGCGCCGCCGCCTGGAACAGGCTGACCGGCAGCGCCGCACCCGCGACGCCAACCGCGACTCCCCCACCCCCGCGGGCGGATCATGCCGCGATCGAAGCCACACGACAAACGCGCCTGGAGTTGAACAAAAAATTCTCGCGGTTGAATCAGCTCCATCCCGGCACGCCGGCGGATGAAGCAGAGATTCTCGCGTTGACCGGCGAGCTCATGAAAGAGCTTCCGCCTAACGACGGGATGCGGCGTGCCGCGGAATCCATTCGTCAACGCACGCTCGAGGAAAAATCACGACGGGAAAAACAACCGTCCGCCATGCCTGCAACATCACCATGACGACCAAACGCATTCGCTGCAGTTGCGGTCGGATTTACGATCCGGTGAAACGCCCGGCCTGTCCGGATTGTGGCGCTCCGCATGTGGTGGCGGAGCCGGCGATCGATCCGAAAAAAGAGCCTAACGAGTCGTTGAAGGAAACGCCCGGGCCGGTTCCGGCGCCGATTTCGCTCAGCCCGCGTTTCATCGCCATCGCAGCCGGCGTGATTTTATTGCTAATCATCATCGTCGCTCTCAGTCGTTGCGGTGCGAAATCTCCCACTCCCGCGCCGCAACCGACGCCCGCGCCCAGCCTAACAACTCCCGCCCCAAGTGCATCGATCGCAGCCACCACGCCCGCGCCCTTGCCAACGCTTGCGCCGACCGCTCCGCCATTTATCCCGCCGCCCAATCCTGGCCTAACGACTAATCTGGTGGCGGAACTGGCGAACGCCAAACCCGGCGCCACCATCCAAATTGCGCCCGGACTTTATCCCGGCGGATTGGTCGTTAGCCGCGCGGTTCATCTCGTCGGCAGCGGTGGCGTCGTCATTCAAGGCGACGGTCGCGAATGTCTTTCCGTCCGCGCGCCCGGCGTCTCCGTCCAAGGCGTGCAATTCATTTGCAACGGCATCGGCGAATTGCCCGCTATCTCCGTCGCGGAAGGCGCGGACCTGGCTCTCGATGGCTGCCGCGTGCAATCGACCACGGCCGTCGGTATTCAGCTCTCCGCGAAGTCGTCGCTCAAAGTCATCGGCACCAACTTCACGACGAACAACGGCGTCGCGCTCCGCGTTCAGCAAGGCACAGCCGCCCTCACGCAATGCAGCTTTTCGGATTCACGCGTCGGCCTCAGCACGCTCTCTGGCGGAAGTGTCGATTTGAAATCGTGCGCCTTCGAGCGCAACGGCGCGAGCGGCGAAGGCGGCATCATGTCGCTCAATGGCGAGGGCGCGCAAGTCACCGCGAACGATTGCCATTTCAGCGGCAACACCAGCGCGATTTTCGTAAACGAGCGCGCGTTTTTTTCCGCCACCGGCAGCTCATTCAAAGAGAACGGCGACGTCTCAAACACGAATGCGGTTTACGGTTTGGTCGCGATCCGGAAAGGCGGCCGCGCGCGGATCGTAAATAGTTTGCTGGAAAATAATCGCCAGGGTCTATCGGCCACCGAAGGCGGCCAGCTCGAAGTCGAGAGCTGCACTTTTAATGGGAACGGCCTCACCGAAAACCGGCAGGCCGCATTTCCGACCATGCCGATTTCCGTCGCCGGCGAAGGCTCGAACGCAACCGTCCACCACGTCGCGCTGCGGAATTCCGCGCAGTTCGCCATCTTCGTTTTGGCCGCGGGAAATCTAAAACTCGAGGAAGTGGAAATTTCCGGCTCGACCACTGCGGGCTTGGTCGTCGGTCAACAAAACACCGCGCCCGCGCGCGCCGCGCTCAAACAAATTCGCTTTCTGCAAAACGGAACCGGCGTTGGAATTTTTGCCGGCAGTGCGGTCACGATGGAAGAGGTGGAATGTCGCGCGAATGAAAACGGCTTGGTCGTGACGGAGCGCAATACGCAGTTAGAGATGAAGAACGCGAAGCTGCTCGAAAATCGTGATCACGGTTTGCTCGTCTACGCGGAAGCGAAAGCGAAGGTGAATGGCTGCGAATTCCGCAACAACCTGCGCGGCGTGCAGGTGGGCGTGCCGCGCAAAAACTTCGGGCGAGCACTCGTTAGTCTGGAGAATTGCGCCTTCGGCGGGAACCGCGTCTTCGGCGCCGGCGCGCTCACGTTGAATCAATTAATTCTCAGCCGATGCACTTTCGATGGCACCGACAAAACCAATATCTACAAAGAGCGCGCCGCCATCGTGCAGGTGGACGCAATTCCAACGCCGTCGCCCGAACCTTCCGCCGGCGGCTCGCCTCAGCCATCGCCGGATGAGAGTGCAACGCCGGCGAACAGTCCATCGCCTGCGCGTCGCCCGCGGACAACTCCCTCGCGCAACCGCCGCACTGGCGAACCCGAGGCAGCGCGCATTATTCGGGATCTCTTCGGCCCGCGCTAGAAACGCCTAACGAGTAGTCGGGTACGTCCGCGCGATGCCACGGATATTCTAAAGACCGCGCGCGCGCCGAATTTTCTCCAGCAGATAAGCCGAGAAATAATCGCCGTATTGGAGCTGCACATTCGCGCGTTGCCAGTCTTTGCCGGTGACGGTTCCACGACAGTTCGCGACGCCGCAAAGGCATTTCGTGGCGGTATCGTCGTTATCCGTCATCGCCCAATCATGCGTCAGCTCCTCGCCCGCGACGATCTCGCGCATGGCCACAAAAGTGATCCCGCCGCACACGCCGATGTTCGCGTCACAGGAATGGTTCTATAGAGCATCGCGCCTTCGCGTTCGTTAGGCCTAACCGGATAAATAAAAAGATTGTCCGCGATTTGAATCTCCGCCGGCCCGAGCAACGGCCGCAGTTCTCGCAGCGTTTCGCCAGTGACGATGTGTCCGCCTTTCACCGCTACGATTTCGTCTTTCGTGATTTTCTCCCGCGCGAAAAGTCCGCGGCCATGAATCGGACTTCGCTGCACCACCGTCTTGGGCGAGAGAAAGGAAAGCGGATGCGTCATTAACTCATCACGCCGCGGCAATTCGCCGACCCGCAAGTGCAGCGCCGGCCGGGATGTTGCGAAGGCGTGTAGTCGAGAGTGATTTCTTCGCCGGCGCCAATGTCGCGCAGCGCGAAGAAGAGCAAATGGCCGCGCGTCGTCCGGCTAAAACAATTCGGCGCGCACGAGTGATTGATGAAGCGAGTCGCGTCGCCGCCGCGGCTGGCATCGATGCTCCACTCGTCGTCGAGCTGACAAATGCGCACCTTCCCGCCGCAGGCCACGCGACGCGCGGCTTCGCGGTTGCGAATGCGTTCGCCTAACAACTCGCCCATCTTCCGTCGCGCCGCGATCGGCGCCGCCGCAAAACAACCCATGCCGTTAATGCCCGATTTCTTCGCGAACAAAAGCGGCACCGTTTTCGAAGACATCAATCGTGAATTCAACGCAGAGTCGCGCGCAAAGCGACAGATTTCGCGCCGCCCACAGCGATGTCATCCTGATTCGCAAAAACGACGAAGGACCTCACACAGGGCGCTTGGTTTTGCCTAACGAGTGCCCGAGCCAAAGACCTCAGCGAGGGCCTCGGCGCGCTTCCGCCTCAGGATGACAATCGTTCGCGCGTGCGAAAATCACGCCTGTTATTTTGCGCGCCGCAATTCACGGATCGACCGCTGCGCTTCGGAATCCGCGATCAACATCTCGAGTCGCTTCTGCCGCGTCTCCGCTTTCTTCGCGCTGACCACGCGCCAGATCGCGGTCTTGCGATACCACGGCGGTTGCGCTTGGAAAAATTTCCACGCCTTCGCGTTCCGCCGAAACTGCCGCTCCGCGTTCGGGTCGAGCGCAGCCGTCCGGCGTTGCTCGTAGGCGTAAATACCCGATTTCGCTTCCTGCCGATTTTGAAACGCCGCCAGTCCCGCAGGTTGCATGCGGTCCGCTCTGGTTAGAATCGCGACACGGCCAATGTTTACTTCGCTCCAAGTGCTGGTCGCTTTCCGTGGCGTAAAACGAATCATGTAACTCGAGTCGTCGACGCTTTTGCGCAGTCCGTCGATCCAGCCAAAGCAAAGCGCTTCATCGACCGATTCCGGCCAGGTCATGCTTGGCCGCTTGGTCCCTTTGCGATGAAATCCGACCCACTGCTCGGGCAGCTTCGCGTGATTCGCTCTGAACCAACCGCGAAACTCGTTAGGCGTGGCAAAGAAAATTGGCCGCGGCTCACTCTTCGCCATCGAAATAATCGAGCGACTCGCCACGCATCAAACGCCGCTCCGGCGAACGCACCAGCCATTTGTTGCTGTCGGGATAATAAACCGATTCGCCGAACGGATTGTCGGCCACAATCATGATCACGAGATCTTCGCTCCCGTCATTCGTAAACTGATGCGCCTCCTCTGGCCGAAAAAGAAAGGCGTCGCCGGATTCGATCGGCGTCGATCCCGCAGAATCCCGCGCGCTTCCGCGTCCAGAAAGCACATAATAAAATTCCCACTGCGCGCTATGCGAATGAAACGGAAACGGAGTCTGCCCCGGAGCAAGCCGCATGATCTCGACGTCGAACGGATGTCGCAATTTCAAATCGGTCGAAATCGGATCGCGACCGAGCGCTTCCGAAAGTCCCTTGAAGAAACCGCCAAATTTTCCCTTCGGTGACGTCCACGCAAATTCTTCGACGCCGGCGAGATTGATCTTTTGCATGACGTTGCCTAACGAATGCTAGCCGCCGCTGTCAACTGCGACTTCGCGTTTCACCTCGCGCGCTTTTTTGTCGTCTCGCATCCCAAGAAAAACCGGCTGGCGCAGCTTCGCGTCGCGCGTCCACTCGGCGAATTTCACCTGGCAAACACAAACCGGATTCACCCAATGACATTTCCGCATCATCGAAGGCGTGATGCCCTGGATCCATTGCCCGCCTTGTTTCGACGGAAGATCGGCAAAGGGACAATCCTCCCGCGCTTCCTGGCGGAATTGTTTATGCAAAGAAGCGAGCAACTTGGTGTTGAAACCGGTGCCAACTTTGCCGGCAAATAAGAGTCGATTGTTTTCGTAATAGCCGACGAGCAACGCGCCGAAATGTTTCCGCGCGCCGGCCGGCGGCGTGTAACCGCCGATGACAAATTCCTGTTCGTTCAGGCACTTCAATTTGATCCACGCGCCGCTGCGCCGATCCGGTTCGTAGACCGAGTTGCGTTGCTTGCCGATGAGCCCTTCGAGGCCGAGCCGCTTTACTTGCGCGAGCAACTTCTTCGGTTCGCCACTGATTTCCCCAGAGTAACGAATCGTTTCCGGCGCGTCCGCGCACAGCTTCCGCACCCATTGCCTGCGCGCTTCCAGCGGCTGCGAAATTAGCGTGCGCCCGTCGGCTTGGAGCAAATCGAAGACGTAATAATAAAGCGGCTGCGCTTTCCCATTTTCCATCTCGCGGCCTTGCAAAAGTTGAAACGAAGAGCGGCCTTCGTCATCGAGCGCGACCACTTCGCCGTCGATGACGCAATCGTCGATCGGCAACATTTTCACTGCTTCGACAACTTCCGGAAATCGGGACGCGAGTTCGTTTTGGTTTCGCGAAAGCAAACTTACCTGTGCGCCATCCTTGATCGCGATTGCCCGAATGCCGTCGAACTTCAATTCGTAAATCCACTCGCCTTGCGTTGGCGGTTCGTCGAGCAAACGCGGTTTCATCGGCGCGACGAAATGCGGCTTGGCCGGCGGCAAATTTTTCTCCAATGCAATCGTCTTGCGCGCGCGCGCCATTTTGCGCTTCGGCGCCTTCTCTTTCTCTGCGCGATTCGATTGCCATTCTGCATCACGCGCTTCCGCGATCTCGCGCATCGCGCGTCCGCTTTCGACTGACTGGTCGTCGAGCTTTTTCGAAAGGGAGCGGACGCTTCCGCCGGTTTTTAAAATGAGCCACTGCGGCTTGCCGGCTTCCATGCGCGTGCGGACGAGCGTCCATTCGCCCTTCGCTTTTTCGCCTTCGAGAATGAGATGCAATTTCCCATCGCGCAACGATTGCGACGGCTTCTCGCCGAAGACCGAATAATTTCCGCGATCCCACAACATCACGGTTCCGCCGCCGTATTGTCCCTGCGGAATCACGCCTTCGAAATTTGCGTACTCGATCGGATGATCTTCGACTTCGACCGCGAGATGTTTCTCGCCTTGTTTCCACGGCAAACCTTTCGGTACCGCCCACGATTTTAGCACGCCATCCATTTGCAAACGGAAGTCGTAATGCAGTCGCGTCGCGTTGTGTTTTTGAATCACGAAATGCGACGCGCCCTTCACGGTTTTCGGCAACGGCTTCCCGCCGACAGGTTCAGCCGTGACTGCGAAATCGCGCTTCGATTTATATTCTTTCAGTCCCATCGCGACCTCCTTCGATCGACAAAACGTTCCGCAATTAAAACGAAAACGCCATCGCAGTCACGCGGACTGCGATGGCGTTAGGAAGTTTAAAATGCGAGCCGTGAAACTCGCGCGCTTCGTTATCGCCGCGTTTTAGTTGCGGCTTTTGTCGAAACCTTCCGGCTATTACCGCGCATGGCCGGTTCATCCTCGTCGTCATCAGTGTTCGCTTCCGGATTGACGAAATTTTCCGCGAGCTCGGTGAGCTTTTTATCCGCTTCGCCTTCTTCATCCAGCGTCTCCTGCAAGAGTTCGGCTGCCTCGGCTTCGCCCACCAAACGCGCCCAAGTGCGAACCGCTCCGTAGCTGGCGATTTCATAATGCTCGACCTTCTGCGCGGCCGCGATGATGCCCGCATCCATGACGGCGTCGTCGGCGTCTTCGCCCATGATTTCGGTGGCTTCCTCGATCAAGCCTTGCATCGCTTTGCAGGTCTTGGCCTTGGCCGGTTTGCCGAGCGCTTCGAAGACTTCTTCGAGTCGATCCACCTGACCCTGGGTCACTTCGAGATGTTCCTCGAGCGCGGCACGCAGATCCTCCGAGGTCGCTTTTTTCACCATCTTCGGCAGCGCTTTGAGCAATTGCTTTTCGGCGCTGTAAATATCCTTCAGCTCTTCTTCCAATAATGTTCTCAACGAATCGATTTTCATTCTTTTCTCCAGATTATGGGTTGGTACAAGCCTGACGAAATCTCGTGCGGGCTTGGCGCGAATCGCGCCACCACTGAAACGAAAACACCCGACTCGATGCGCGTGTCGATTCTGTGAAATCTCGGAAACGACGAGCGCGTTTAATCAGCCTCGTCTAACGCGGCCGCGGCCGGCGTCGCCGTCTGCTCGAGCGGCTCGCCGACCGAGTAACGCGTGAACCGGCGAATAACGATGTTCTCGCCTAATTCCGCGATCTTGCTCGCGATCAATTCCTTGATCGTCTGGTCCGGATTCTTGATGAAGCCCTGCTCCAGCAAACAGACGGTGCTGTAAAATTTGTCCAATTTTCCCTCGACGATTTTCGCCACCACGTTCTCCGGTTTACCTTTGACTTGGCCTTCGTAAATCGCGCGCTCGGACGCGATCAATTTCTCCGGCACCTCGTCGCGACTAACGAACTGCGGATGCGCCGCGGCGATGTGCAGGGTGATGTCCTTCACGAACTCGCGAAAGATTTCGTTCTTCGCCACGAAATCCGTCTCGCAATTAATCTCAACCAACACGCCGACCTTGCCCTGCAAATGAATGTAAGACGCCACGATGCCTTCCTTGGTCGCGCGCGACGCTTTCTTGCCCGCGCTGGCGATTCCCTTCGTCCGCAAGGAAGCCTCCGCTTTCTCCAAATCGCCGCCCGCTTCCGCGAGCGCGCGTTTGCAGTCCATCATGCCCGCGTTCGTTTTTTCGCGGAGCTGTTTCACGAGTTGAGGATTGATTTCCATAAAAAAAATAGATCGGTTGCGTTAGATCGTAACGACCTAACGAATTAAAAAATTCCCGCGCCAAAACGGGCCGCGCGCTTAGGCGGATACGCCCGCCATCTCGACTTGCTCGCGCGCGCGCGCTTCTCCGCTGGAAGAGACGATCGAGTCGACCAGCTTCTGCAGGACCACGCGAATGGCACGGATGGCGTCGTCGTTACCAGCGATCGGATAATCGATCACCTCCGGGTCCGCATTCGTGTCGACGATCGCGACCGTCGGAATCCCGAGCCGACGCGCTTCGTTAACCGCATTTTGCTCGCGCGTGGTGTCGATAATAACCATGGCATCGGGCAATTTTCCCATCTCCAAAATGCCATCGAGATTGCGCTTCAACTTCGCTGCTTCGCGTCCAAGCGCGGCCAATTCCTGCTTGCCCATTTTTTTGTAATCGGGCGAATTCTCGATGTCTTCGATGTATTTCAAACGGCCGATGCTTTTGCGGATCGTTGCCAGATTCGTCAGCGTTCCGCCGAGCCAGCGCTGGTTCACATAAAATTGTCCGCAAGCCACCGCGGCTTCTTTGATCGCTTCCTGCGCCTGCTTCTTGCACCCGACGAACAAAATTTTTCCGCTGCGGCGTGTCACTTCCTGAAGGAACTCGGTCGCGCGCTGCAACTGCTTCACCGTCTCGTCCAGGTTGATGATGTAAACCGCGTTGCGCTTCTCGAAGATGAACGGCTTCATTTTCGGATTCCAACGCTTGGTCTGGTGACCGAAGTGCACGCCGGCTTCGAGTAATTCGGGAAGGATTTCAGTGGTGGTCGACATAGGGTAAAATGTAAGCGCTCCGCGCGAGCGGAGCGGACGTGGAAGATGCAGTAGCGCGCCGTCGCTGGCAACTTGATTCTTCGCACTTCTAGCTCAATGCCGAGGCCGCGGCGCGCGATCTTCCTAAGGGAAATTACGACGGGCTAATTCATTAGGAAGTTGAACAAGATAGCGAGCGATGACT
Organism: uncultured Chthoniobacterales bacterium; assembly: GCA_964235895.1. Classification (GTDB taxonomy): domain Bacteria; phylum Verrucomicrobiota; class Verrucomicrobiia; order Chthoniobacterales; family UBA10450; genus JACCTI01. The sequence goes on along the minus strand of CAXSCV010000003.1, from coordinate 24,841 downwards.
CGTTAGGGCGATAACCATACAAGGCCGTCATCTGAGTCGCGTAGACGACGAATGATCTCGCTCGCGCGGTGTGATCACGCCTTCTCCAATGAGTGTGAATCGTCAGCCTACGAGACAGCCTGCGGCGCGCTGCGCCGGCATCAGGATGACAACTTGAATGCGCCGTGCGGAGTTCACCAAAGCCAAACCCAAGGAGCGAAAAACATCCGCAATCTTTTCCGACGTCGCGGATAGCCCATCACCGCGATTTGGCAACGACGCGGAAGCACCTTGTTCGCGCGTTTAAAACAGAAAACCCCACCGCAATCGCCTGCGCAAAAGGCAGTGTCACCGGCGTTGATCGATCGAAGTTTACGTTTGCCCTAACGAGTGATCACGGTCTCTGACGCTGCTCGGCGTAACGACCGAGAAGCCAGCAGAGATCGGACAATCGGTTCAAATAGCGCAGGATTTCGCGGTTGAATTTTTTGTCTTCAGCAAGGAGCGCGGCCACCCGCCGCTCCGCGCGCCGACAGGCGGTCCGCACGCGACTCGAAGCCCGG
>CAXSCV010000003.1:5277-24289 GCA_964235895.1 uncultured Chthoniobacterales bacterium | reverse complement strand
CCGCATCGAGAGTGGCCGAAGACTTCGTGTTTCCGGGCATGACCCAGTCCTTCGGATACAGCGATTTATCCTTTTCCATCGTGTCGATCACGGCGGTTAAGCGATCGACCATGGCCTCGGTTGTGAGCTGAAATCCCGCTTTCAGGTAACGCTGCAAATCTTCCTGCGCAGTCGCTAATTCGCCCATGACCACGATCAATTCTTTTTGCGCGGTGAGCAGTTCTTCGGCAATGAATGGTTCCTCGGCGAAGGCGCGCGCCATCCCCAGGGCGGCATTCAATTCATCGACGCATCCGTAGACTTCGACGCGCATGTCGGATTTGAAAACCCGCCGGCCGTACATGAGCGAGGTCTCGCCAGCGTCGCCGGTTTTGGTTGCGATCGACATGATGGAGGTGATGCGGATTTTGCCTAACGACTTAATTCGCGCGCGCGATGGCTGGTTAAGGAACAGAAACGCCGGGTCGCTTAATAACGACCCGGCGTCTCAGAATTTTACTGCGCCAGGCTTACCCGAGCGCGGGCTGCGCTTCCGGTTCGTCCATCAACGAAGTGCCGATTTGCTCGCCCAGTTCGACAAGCTTGATCTCGCGCACCGCCGGGAAGCCGGTGCCAGCAGGAATCAAGTGACCCATGATGACGTTTTCCTTAAAACCGCGCAGACGATCGACCTTGCCGAGAGTGGCCGCTTCCGTAAGCACGCGGGTGGTGTCCTGGAACGACGCCGCGGAGATGAAACTGTCGGTTTCGAGCGAAGCTTTGGTGATGCCGAGCAACACCGGAGTCGCTTCGGCCGGCTTGCCACCTTGCTCGACGACTTCTTCGTTTTCCTTCTCGAACTCGAGCCGATCGACCTGATCGCCCCAGAGGAGCGAAGTGTCGCCCGGATCAGTGATCTTCACCTTGCGCAACATCTGCCTAACGATGATCTCGATGTGTTTGTCGTTAATTTCCACGCCTTGTAGGCGATAAACTTCCTGCACCTCGTTGACCAAATGTTCCTGCAAATCCTGCGGTCCGCAGACCTCGAGGATTTCGTGCGGAACCACCGGACCTTCAGTGAGCTGCTGGCCTTTCTTCACGAAGTCGCCTTTGAACGCGATGATGTGTTTGGTCAGCGGAATCAGATGCTCTTCCTCGGAACCGGTCTCGGCGTCCTTCAGGATGAGCTTGCGCTTGCCACGGACGGTTCCGCCCATTTCGACAATGCCATCGATCTTCGCGATTTCGGCCGCGTCTTTTGGACGACGCGCTTCGAACAATTCCGCGACACGCGGCAGACCGCCGGTGATGTCCTTGGTCTTGGCGATTTTGCGCGGCGTCTTCGCCAGCAATGCGCCGGCTTGAATCTTGTTCCCCTCCTCCACGATCACGTGCGCACCCGCCGGAATGGAATAGCTCGCGAGCACTTCCTTCTTGTCGCCGACGACCACGATTTGCGGATGCAAATCTTCCTTGTGCTCGATGATGACCGTGCCCATCAGACCAGTCGCTTCATCGACGTCGCGCTTGATCGTGACGCCCGCGATCATGTCGCGGAATTCAATCTTGCCCGATTTGTCGGTGAGAATCGGCACGTTATACGGATCCCATTGCACGAAGGTTTCGCCCTTCTTTACCTTCTCGCCGTCGGCCTTCGCGATGACGGAACCGATCACAACGTTGTAGCGATCCAGCTCGCGGCCTTCTTCGTTGTGCACGCTGACGGAGCCGTTCTTGTTTAGAACAATCCAGCTGCCGTCGAGTGCCTGCACCGTGCGTAAATCGTTGAACTGAAGTTTACCGTCGTTCTTCGCCTTGATGATCGGCTGCTTGAACGTCTGGCTCGCCGTGCCGCCGATGTGGAACGTGCGCATGGTCAACTGCGTGCCGGGCTCGCCGATCGATTGCGCGGCAATAATGCCGACCGCTTCGCCCAGCTTGACGAACTGTCCGGTGGCCAGGTTGCGTCCGTAACAATGCGCACAAACGCCGCGTCCAGTTTCGCAAGTCAGCACCGACCGAATCTTCATGCTCTCGACACCGATCTTTTCGATCGCGGTCGCGATTGGCTCGTCGATTAATTGATTCGCCTTGATGATTTTCTTCTTCGTCACCGGGTCGACGATCGCTTCGCAGCTTACGCGTCCGATGATGCGAGTGGCGAGATCGACCACTTCTTCGTCGCCCTCGTAAATCGATTTCACCACGATGCCATTGACCGTGCCGCAATCGATTTCGTTAATGATCACGTCCTGCGACGCGTCGACCAGTTTCCTCGTTAGGTAACCGGAGTCAGCCGTCTTAAGCGCAGTGTCGGCCAGACCTTTGCGCGCACCGTGCGTGGAGATGAAATATTCGAGCACGCTCAAGCCTTCGCGGAAGTTAGAAGTGATCGGACGTTCGATGATTTCGCCAGAAGGCTTGGCCATCAAACCGCGCATGCCGGCGAGCTGTTTCACCTGCTGCCGATTGCCGCGCGCGCCGGAGTCCACCATGAGGAAAACCGGGTTCAATTCCTTCCGGCCCTCATTGTGCTCGAGAGTGCGGAACATGACGTTCGAGATTTCGTCACCGGCATGTGTCCAGATGTCGATAATCTTATTGTAACGTTCGCCGTCGGTGATGATGCCTTTGCGATACTGCTGTTCGACCAGCTTGATTTGCCGGTAAGCGTTTTGCAGTTCCGTTTCCTTTTCCTTCGGAATGATCATGTCGGAAATTCCGATGGAAATTCCCGCCTTGGTCGCTTCGCGGAAGCCGAGCTCTTTCAATTTATCCAGCGTCTCGACCGTGCCGTCCTGGCCGGCGACCTGATAGCAACGCCAGATGATATCGCTGAGTTGTTTCTTGCCCGCGGCCTTGTTGAAGAAGCCCATCGCTTTGGGCCAGATCTCATTGAAGATCACGCGGCCAGCCGTCGTCTCCATGACGCGCTCGGTCGAGTTGCCGTAGATGGTTTGGTTACCGTGATCCGGATTCTTGAACCGAATGCGATCGTGCGTTTTGACTTTACCGTCAGCCATCGCGAACTCGACTTCGGTCGCGTTTTCAAACAAGGGCAGACGTGACTCCTTTTCCGTGCCCGCGGCGCGGCGAGGATTTTGCGTCAGGTAATAACAGCCAAGTGTGATATCCTGTGAAGGCGTGGTGATCGGCTTACCGCTCGAAGGCGAAAAGATGTTATTCGGCGCGAGCATAAGCATGCGCGCTTCCATCTGTGCTTCGACCGAAAGCGGAACGTGCACGGCCATTTGATCGCCATCGAAGTCGGCGTTGTAAGCGGTGCAGACTAACGGATGAATGCGAATCGCTTCGCCTTCAATGAGCAACGGCTCAAAGGCCTGGATCGACAAACGGTGCAAAGTCGGAGCGCGGTTTAGGAGAACCGGATGACCTTTAGTTACTTCTTCCAGAATGTCCCAGACCTCCGGGGTCTGGCGCTCGATCATCTTTTTCGCGCTGCGCACAGTGTGCACGTAGCCGAGATCTTTCAGTCGCCGAATGATGAACGGCTCGAACAAAACGAGCGCCATCTTCTTCGGCAGACCGCACTGGTTAAGCTTCAACTCCGGCCCGATAACAATAACGGAACGGCCCGAGTAATCGACTCGCTTGCCTAACAAGTTCTGACGGAAACGCCCGCCTTTACCCTTGAGCATGTCGCTGAGGGATTTGAGCGGCCGATTACCAGCGCCGGTAACAGCGCGGCCATGACGGCCGTTATCGAATAAGGCATCGACCGCTTCCTGTAGCATGCGCTTTTCGTTACGGATGATGACGTCCGGCGTCTTAAGCTGGAGCAAATTCTTCAACCGATTGTTGCGGTTGATCACGCGGCGATAAAGATCGTTTAGATCGGAAGTCGCAAACCGGCCGCCTTCTAGAGGAACCAGCGGACGCAAATCCGGCGGAATTACTGGCAAGACATCAAGCACCATCCAGTCTGGACGCGCATGCGACGAAGCAAAGCCCTGCACGAGCTTTAAACGCTTCGCCAGTTTCTTGCGAATCTGTTTACTCTTGGTATTTCCCATCGCCTCCTCGAGCTCTTTGTTGAGCTTGTGGAGATCGATCTCGGCGAGAAGCTTCTTTACTCCTTCCGCACCCATGCCAGCGACAAAGCTGTCGCCGTATTGTTCCTGCGCTTCGCGGTATTCCGTTTCGTTAAGTAACTGAGTCTTAGTTAGCGGCGTGTTACCCGGATCGATCACGATATAATCCTCGTAATAGATCACGCGCTCGAGTTGCCGCGCGCTCATGTCGAGCATAAGACCAAGACGCGAAGGCATGCATTTGTAGAACCAAATATGAGAAACCGGCACCGCCAGCTCGATGTGGCCCATGCGTTCGCGGCGGACGCGCGCAAGCGTCACTTCCACGCCGCAACGATCGCAAATAACGCCTTTGTGCTTGATGCGTTTGTATTTGCCACAAGAGCATTCCCAATCGCGCGTCGGACCAAAGATCCGCTCGCAAAAGAGCCCGCCCTTTTCCGGTTTGAAGGTCCGGTAGTTAATCGTCTCGGGGTTCTTTACTTCCCCCTTGCTCCACGACCGCATCGTATCCGAAGACGCGACGCCAATCGCTACTTGATCAAAACCAACAGGGCGTTCTTCGCCCACTAACTCTCGCCAGGAATGTTCGTTCATTTTGTGTCTTAAGTACTGCTTTGGGTTAGAAATTTACGCGACGTTTTCCAGGAAAGCCGGCGGAGGAGAACCCCCGACTTTGACATCGAGGCCTAACGACTGCATTTCCTTGATTAGCACGTTGAAAGATTCAGGCGTGCCCGCTTCGAGCGAGTTATCGCCTTTGACAATAGATTCGTAGATGCGCGTGCGTCCTTGCACGTCATCGGATTTCACGGTTAGGAGTTCCTGCAAGGTGTAAGCCGCGCCGTAAGCTTCGAGCGCCCAAACCTCCATTTCGCCGAAACGCTGGCCGCCGTACTGCGCTTTGCCGCCGAGTGGTTGTTGAGTAACTAACGAGTAAGGACCAACTGCCCGCGCATGGATCTTATCCGCGACCAAGTGGCCCAGCTTCAGCATGTAGATGTAACCAACGACCACTTCCTGGTCGAAGGTATCGCCCGTGCGTCCATCGTATAGCCGTGCCTTGCCCGACTCCTGCACCCAGGTGAAGCCGTCCTTCTTCTTCGCTTCCTTGAGGTATTCGCGAATCTTCGTCTCCGAGATTCCATCGAAAACAGGAGTGGCAACTTTAAAGCCGAGCGCTTTGGCCGCGACACCCAAGTGGGTCTCGAGAACCTGGCCGACGTTCATTCGACTGGGCACACCTAACGGATTGAGCACAATCTCGACCGGCGTTCCATCCGCCAGGTAAGGCATGTCTTCTTCGGGCACGATGCGTGCGACCACGCCTTTGTTACCGTGGCGACCGGCCATCTTGTCGCCGACCGAAAGCTTACGCTTAGAGGCGACAAAGACTTTCACTTGTTTGATGATTCCCGGGTCGACATCGTCGCCACTTTCCACGCGATCCATCGAACGTTCCCGCTCGAGTTCTAACTCGGCGAACTTATGTTCATAGGAGGCGATGATCTCCCGGATTTTGTTCCGGATCGGCGAAGGATCGATCTCGATATGATCGTAAACCATCGCCAGTTTGCGCAGGAGCGTTTTAGTGATCTTGCGATTGGCCGGGATGATGATCTCGCCGGTTTCGGCGTTGACCACATCGAGCGGAATCTTTTCGCCTAACAAGATGTTGGAGAGCGAATCCGTCAGTTGTTCGGTTAGCTCTTCTTTCTTCTTCTTGTTGTCTTCCGTGATTGTCTTGAGCTGACGCTTGGTTTCGGTGGGCGTCAGTTTTTCGCGCGAAATTTCGCGACGCGAAGAAACTTTCACGTCCATGACAATACCGTAAGTCCCAGAGGGAACAGTCAGTGAGGTATCTTTAACATCAGCGGCTTTTTCGCCAAAGATCGCACGCAGCAATCGTTCTTCGGGCGCGAGTTCTGTCTCGGATTTAGGAGTGATTTTGCCGACGAGAATATCACCGGGTTTCACTTCCGCGCCGACGCGAATGACACCGTCAGGTCCAAGATTACGCAGCGCTTCTTCGCTTACGTTTGGAATGTCACGCGTGATTTCTTCCGGCCCGAGCTTGGTGTCGCGCGCACCGATTTCGAATTCATCGATGTGAATGGAAGTATAGATGTCTTCCTTGACCACCTTCTCCGAGATCATGATCGCGTCTTCGAAGTTGTAGCCATTCCAAGGCATGAACGCGACGAGCACGTTGCGGCCGAGCGCGAGCTCGCCTTGTTCGGTATTCGGTCCGTCCGCGATGACTTGGCCCTTCTTCACGTGCTGGCCTTTCTTGACGATCGGTTTCTGGTTCACGCAGGTGCCGGCGTTTGAGCGCATGAATTTGCGCAGCTCATAAACGTGAACGCCTGCTTCGTGATCGGTCTTCAATTTTTTTCGGCTCTCCGGCATGTGGCCATCTTTCGTTACGACAATCTGATCGGCCGTGACGGAAGCGACCTTGCCGCTCTCGGTCGAAATCAAGACCGCGTGCGAATCGCGCGCGACCTTGCCTTCCAAACCGGTGCCGACCAGCGGCGATTCTGAAACGATCAGCGGAACACCTTGGCGTTGCATGTTCGAACCCATGAGAGCGCGGTTCGCGTCGTCATGTTCGAGGAACGGAATCAACCCCGCGGCTACCGAAACCAACTGCTTCGGCGAGACGTCCATGTAATGAACTTTCGACGGCTCCACTTCGAGGAAGTCGCCGCGATAACGAACCGAGACTTTTTCCTGCGTGAAATTTCCCTTCGCGTCCATGGTCGCGTTGGCTTGCGCGACGAGAAAATTCTCTTCGCGGTCGCCGGTCAGGTAATCCACCTGGTCACTCACACGACCCTTCTCGACCTTGCGATAAGGCGTTTCGATGAAACCAAATTCATTGATGCGCGCGAACGTCGACATCGAGCTAATTAGTCCGATGTTCGGACCTTCCGGCGTTTCGATCGGACAAATGCGGCCGTAGTGCGACGGATGAACGTCGCGGACTTCGAAGCCTGCGCGATCGCGTGAAAGACCGCCTGGCCCGAGCGCGGAGAGACGGCGCTTGTGCGTCAGTTCCGCGAGCGGATTCGTTTGATCCATGAACTGCGAGAGCTGCGAGCGGCCAAAGAAATCGCGAATGACTGCGCTAAGCGCTTTCGGATTGATCAACTTCTGCGGCGTCATGCCGTCGATGTTGATATCGAATAACGTCATGCGCTCCTTTACGAGACGCTCCGTGCGGGCGAGACCGACGCGGCACTGGTTGGCGAGCAATTCGCCCACTGTCCGAACACGGCGGCTGCCGAGATGATCGATGTCATCGAGCGTGCCTTCGCCGCGCCGCAGGTTGATCAAATATTTGATCGCCGCGATGAAATCTTTGTCGGTAACAATGCGTTCGCCAAGATCGACATCGATCCCGAGTTTTTGATTCAATTTGTAGCGACCGACCCGGCCGAGATCATATTTCTTTGGATCAAAAAAGAGCCGCTTCAATAACGCCTTCGCATTGGCCACCGTTGGAGGATCACCCGGACGTAGCTTCCGATAAATGTCTTTGAGCGCTTCTTCCTGATCGTGCGCCGGATCCTTTTTCAGCGCCTTCACAACCGTGTCGTCACCCGAAATATCGATCACCTTCACCTCGTTTTGCCCGAGGCCCATGATCTGGCGAACGGTCGCCGCGGTCAGCGGTTCAAAAGCGCGCGCCACAGTCGCCTCGCCATCGAGCACGTCGGCGATGAGCACTTTGGTCGCGAGTTCTTCTTCACCGAGTTTCTCGCTCAACTTGAGCGTTTCGATGTTATAGAAAAGCTTGATCACTTCCTCATCCGAGCCGTAGCCGAGCGCGCGAAGGAAGGTTGTCGCCAAAAATTTCCGGCGCCGTTTACGACGATCGAGATAGATGTAAAGAAGGTCGCTGGTGTCGAATTGCACTTCGATCCACGAGCCGCGATCCGGAATGATCCGGAAGCTGTAAAGCACCTTGCCGTTCAGGTGAATCGACGATTCAAACGCGATGCCGGGCGAACGATGCAGCTGTGAAACAACTACGCGCTCGGCGCCGTTAATCACGAACGTGCCCTGCGGCGTCATGAGCGGAATTTCGCCCATGTAAACTTTCTCCTCTTTGGTCCCCTTCTCTTCCTTGAGCTGAAAAGTCACGTGAAGCGGAGCACTGAAGGTTTGGCCTTCGCGTTGCGCTTCAAGCGCGCTCAGTTTCGGTTCGCCGATTTCGTAATGCGAAAAATCGAGAGTCGCTTTCTCATCGTAACTTTCGATGGGGAAAACTTCCTTGAAGACAGCCTGCAAGCCGGACATTTTGCGCTTGGAAGCAGGCACGTCCTTCTGAAGGAAATCGACGTAGGAATTGAGCTGAACCTCAATGAGGTTTGGCGGCTCCACGCCTTCTTTAATGGTTCCGAAGTAGATACGTTCTGACATAATAACTACAACTATCTGCGGGGTTATGAACGACGACTCCCGAGTGGGTTGGAGTCGGCGAGCGAGTCTTTACGGCGTCCTGAGCCGCAAGCGAGGGACGCAAAAATGGCAGCAAATCAGGGGGCTGTCAAACGACGGTCCCTGTTTTGTTGCCTTGCTCTTGAATGGTCCGATTAGCGGGCTTTTAAAAATAAAACGAACAGCTTCTAGCGGGAAATCCCTCACACGCCGCGACCCGGCGCGCAAGTAATTTTGCGCGCCGGTGATTCGCGGAATGAAAAATTACTTGATCTCGACCTTCGCGCCGGCCGCTTCGATCTTTTTCTTGATCTCTTCGGCTTCCGCTTTGGTCACGCCTTCTTTGAGAGTCTTGGGCGCACCTTCGACCAAGGCTTTGGCTTCCGCCAAACCGAGTCCAGGCACCGCACCGCGCACCTCTTTGATGACGCCGATCTTGTTCGAGCCCATCTCTTTCAAGATGACATCGAAAGTGGTTTTTTCTTCAGCCGGAGCTGCAGCCGCGCCGCCGCCGCCGCCAGCCGGAGCGGCCATGGCCACGGGAGCCGCCGCGCTAACTCCCCACTTCGATTCAAGCTCTTTCACCAATCCAGCAATCTCGAGGACGGTCAGTCCGCTGAGTTGCTCCACCAATGCATTTGTATCTGCCATATTTTGTTTTCTCCATTGCCGCCTCCGAAAGCTCTCGAAGAATTAAGCTCGGCAGCCGCCGAACCGGACAGTTGTTTTGTTCCTCGCCGCGCATCATCGCGCGACGAAATTCGTTAGGCGGGAGTTCCCTCCGTTGTGGGTTCCGCGGAATCTGGCGCAGCTGTTTCCGATGCGGACGCTTCTGGGGTTGCTTGGGCGTCCGGGGCCGCTTCCGTTTCGGGCGCACTCGCCTCGGCTGCGGGCGCCGCGTCTGTTTGGGGAGCTTCCGCTCCACCGCCTTTTTCCCCCTTCGCTTTCAACAAACGCGCGAACGCCGAAGCCGGCTCGTTCAAGACGCGCACCAAACTGGTCGCGGGCATCATGAGCAGGCCAAGCAATTGCGAAAGCAGAACATCGCGCGCGGGCAATTCCGCCAGCGCCTCAACATCCGCCGTCGATAAAATTGCTTTATCCACCACGCCGACCTTGAGCGTTGCGATCTTAAATTCAGCCGCAAAAATTTTGAGAATCTTCGCCACCGGCGCGACATCTTTGTCGCCGGTCACGACCGCGGTTTGGCCGGTCAGTTGGTCGCCCACATCGGGCAACCCGCTATCCGCCATCGCGCGCTTGAGGAAGCTGTTCTTCACCACCCGCACTTCCGCGCCGACGGGGAAAAGGCGATTTCGCAGCTCGCCAAATTGATCGACTTTCATCCGCTGGTAATCGGTCACCAGCACGAACGGCGAACGCGAGAGTTTCTCGGAAAGATCCGAAACGATCGTAGCTTTTTCAGGTCTCATTCGTTCTCCAGATTAGATGCTTAGGTAAGGCGACGGATCAACCGTGATGCCCGGCGACATGGTTGCGCTCAGGCTCATGCCTTCCACAAACCGTCCCTTCGCCGTCGCCGGCCGCGCCCGGACGACCGCTTCGATGACTGCGGTTCCGTTCTCGACCAACTGCGTTTCGCCAAAAGAAAATTTTCCCACGGGCACCGCGACGTTGCCGTTTTTATCCAGCTTGAATTCAACCCGGCCCGCCTTCACTTCGCGCACTGCTTTCGCCGTGTCGTCCGTCACTGTTCCAGTCTTCGGATTCGGCATCAACCCGCGCGGTCCGAGGACCTTGCCGAGCTTGCGCACCTCTGCCATCGCGCCCGGTGTAGCGATCGCTACGTCGAAATCCTGGAAGCCTTCCTGCGCCTTCGCGATCATGTCCTTGAATCCGACATATTCCGCGCCCGCTTCCTTGGCCGCGCGCGCCGCATCGCCTTCCGCGAAAACCAAGACTCGCACCGTTTTGCCGCTGCCGTGCGGGAGCGGACAAGTGCCGCGGACCATTTGATCGGATTGCTTCGGGTCAACCCCGAGCCGGAACGACATCGTTACCGTCTGGTCGAACTTCGTCGGCGGAAGTTTCTTCAGCGTGGAAACGGCTTCGGGCAGATTGTAAGACTTGCTGCGATCCACCTGTTCGGCGGCCGCGCGATAACGTTTGCTGCGATTATTTTGCATGTTTGGAATCAGTTCGAACGCCAGACACATCTTCATGTGCTTTAGGCTCCTGAAATAGCCGCTCCTTACGAGCGTCGTGCTCTCCTGAATTGGGTCGCCCTGAGGAGCGGGGACGTGGAAACTAGCGGCAATTAATTGTATGTCAAAATACAAATCGCCGCGCCGCGCGTGCCGGCCAATCTTGCGCGAACAGGCCGCACCTTCCCCTATTGAATGAAGCGGATGGTCATTGGGTAGCGATAGAATTTTCCGTCGCTCGCCTGGATGGCGGCGATGATGACGAAGACCGCGTTCAGGACCCAAAGGACGAGGAGGAAGACGAAGCCGATCAGGATGAGGCAAAAGACAACGGCGATCATATTGTAGATGAGCATCGAGATTTGGAAATTGAGCGCCTCTTTGCCATGGGCGTCGATCTCGGGCGAGTCGTCACGCTTGGCCAGCCAGACGATGAGCGGCCCGAGCAGGTGACCGGGAACATGCAGGAAGACGCCGAGCAAAGCGCTCGCGTGACAAAAGGCGCTCCAAGTGCGGACGTTGGCGAGGGCGTGTGCACTGACCGATGCAGGTGGGTAGGAAGTTTCCATGGTTAATAAATGGATGCGGCTCGCCGGTAATTTGGATTCAAAATTTCACGCGCCGGCCCGCTACGACTAGGACCTGGCAAGACCGCCCAGCCGGGACGGGTCGCGTTCCCGGCCGGTCTTGAGACAGGCGCCAGTAAAAAAGCAAAACGTCGCGCGCATCCAGCGCGCGGTCTTTCGCCCGCAAACAAGGACGGGCTCGCACGGGATTAGCTAACCAAAGCGGCATGCGCGCGCGGCTTGTTTTTTTGTTTCTTTTGCTCTTGTTCGCGATGATCGCGCGCGCGGAAGACGATGGATCGCTCTCCGTTTCGGGCGCGCTTCCCGAGATCGCTTTTGAAAATCTGTCGCAGCAGGATCTTAATCCGCTGGGCGCGAAGGCGCTGGCGATGCATCCCGAACTTTGGAAACACGGGGAGACGGAACATTTTATTTACCACTTCACACGCAGCTATGTCGCGACCGCGGCGGCGGTGGAAGCGGAGTTCCACTATCGAGTGGTGGCGAAGGAGTTGGAACGCGAGCAACCACCGGGCGACACGAAATCGCACATCTACATCTTCGATAACATGACCGACTGGGCGGAGTTCCGCACTGTGGGACATCTGGAGCCGTGGACGGGCGGGATTCACTCGAATGGAAGCCTGTTTTATCTGGCCCGCTCCGATCCCCGCTCGCGCTATGGCGGGTCTACTCTCGGGCACGAGATCGCGCATTTGATCATGCACCGCTTCTATCCCGAAGGTGTGCCGTGCTGGCTGGATGAAGGCTTCGCGCAATATTCCTCCAAAGGAGCGCGCGCCAGTTTCCAACGAGCGCGCGGTTATATTGCGAAGCCGCACTCGGAAGCGATCGCGCCGGAGGAATTGATTCCACTGAGCCGCCTGCTGACGCTGTTCAATCCGCCTAACGAGCAAGTGGAGACGTTCTATAATGAATCGGAAAGTTTGGTGCGTTTTCTGGTGACGACGGATAAGCCGAGCTTTCTGGCGTTGCTCGATGCGCTCGGGAAACATCAGCCGTTTGAAAAAGCATTCACGCGCATCTACGCAGGACGCTTCGCGAACCTGGCGGTCTTCGAAGAACGCTTCCGCGCGTATGCCGCGCAGGATTCATCGACGGAGATCGGCGATGGCGGTTAATCGGCGCGGCCTTGAGCGGCTGATATGGTTGCGCTTAGGATGGCGCGATGAATTCAAGCAGATTCTTTCGGCGAGGTTTGTGCGGTGGAGTTGCGTTCGGCATCGTCTGCCTGGCACCGCGCGTTTTTGCGGCGGATGCGGCCTTCTCGGCCGACGGGCATCGCGTTTATTTCATCGACTCCGAAGCGACCAAGCCCGCTCTGCGCGAAATCGATTTGTCTTATCAAACGTCGCGCGTCATCCCGTTGCCGCAGCTCTCGGAAAAGGACGGCTTGCGCGGAGTCGTGCGCGGTGATGAAGGGAAAATTCTTTGTCTCTCGGCGAAAGCTCTTTGGTCGTTAGACCCGACTTCGAGGCGATTGACCAAGGTGAAAGACGCGCCGAAAAACGCGAGCTTTTGGAGGCTCGCCTTCAATCAAGAAACGCACGCGGTGCTTTTGACGACCGACCAATCAAGCGATCCGCTCCTGCTGCTTTTGCCTAACGAGCGCGAATTGAAATCGGTTTACGTGCGCCGGCATCCGCGCATCGGCTCGCTCGTCTTCAGCGCTTTGGGCGAACTGTTTTACGCGGAGAGCGGCGATCTCTGGAAAGGCAACATCGAGGAAGATGAGGGCCGCTATTCGCTGAATGGTTATCGCTACGCGCCGCTCGGTTCGCTCGAGACCGCGAACTCGACACCGAGCGAAACCGGCGTCTCTGAAATCGGAATCGCGCGCGACGCTATCTATGTGCAGTTGTATCGCATGGGCGGGTCGGGCTGGGGTTCGCTCGTGAAACTGCCGCGCCCCCCGCAAAAGACTGATGCTTCCGCGGACGAGCCGGGCGATCAACTCGCGCTCTATCGCGACGTCCTGGAAAAGCTGCAGCCGCTCGGCGAAGCGAATCGCCCGATCAGTCTTTGCACTTCGCCGGATGAAGCGCGCGTCTTCTACATCAACGACGGAAAGTTTTACCTGATCGCCGATGGCCAGACCGAGGAGCTGCATCTTCAACCGAGCGAACACTGAGCCGCGAACTGCTTGAGCGGGCGGCGCATTCCGGCGAAGCTGGCGGCCATGCCGAAAGCCAAAACCGCTCCGCGCGCCGCGAACGCGAACATCCACGCGGTGGTCGGTTCCGATGAAAGCGAAGTGAAGCGCGTGGCGGCGGAGTTGGCCGCGAAATTGACGCCGCCGGACGCGGGCGATTTCGGCCTCGAGATGATCGATGGCGCGGGTGACAACTCCGAGCAATCGGCCGCGCGCATTCGATCCGCCATCGAGGCGCTGCAAACGCTTCCGTTTTTCGGCGGTAAATTGGTCTGGCTGAAAAATGCGAACTCGTTAGGCGATTCGGTTATTGGCCGTTCGACCGCGGCGCAGGAAGCGCTCCAGGAATTGGCCGACGTGCTCGAAGCCGGACTCGCGCCGGACATTACTTTTCTGCTGAGCGCGAGCGAAGTCGACAAACGCCGCTCGTTCTACAAGTCGTTAGGCAAACGCGCCGACGTGCAGGTGATCGACAAACTCGATGCCAGCCGCGCTGGCTGGGAAGAAGAAGCGACAGAGATCGTGCGCGGTCGCGCGAAAAAACGCGGCCTCGTTTTCCATGAGGAAGCGCTCGATCTCTTCGTCCTCCTGACCGGCGGCGACACGCGGCAGATCGAGAACGAACTGGAAAAGCTCGATCTTTACGCAGGCGATAATCGCAGCGTGACTGCGGAAAACGTGCGCACGCTCGTGCCGCTCTCTCGCGCGGGCGTGATTTTTGAATTGGGCAATGCGCTGGCCGTTTGCGATCTGGACCGCGCGCTATCACTCGTTAGGGGATTGCTCGACCAGGGCGAAACCGCCATCGGTATTTTGCTGGTGGCGATTCTGCCGACGGTGCGCAATCTCCTCCTCGCGAAAGATCTGATGGAACGTCATCGCCTCTCGCGGCCGTCCGCGCCCTTTGCCTTTATCTCGACGGTGAATCGTTTGCCGGCGAGCGCGACCGAACACTTGCCGCGCAAAAAAGATGGAACGTTAAATGCCTACGCGCTCGGGCTGGCTGCGATGTCCGCGCACCGATTCGAGACCGCGCAATTAATCGCCGGTCTGGAAGCTTGTCTGGAGGCAAATCTGCAACTGGTCAGCAGCCAGCTCGATCACGAACTCGTGCTCACCGAAGTGGTGGTGAAGCTGCTGGCCTGCGGCTAATTCGCCGCTCAAAAACCAGGCGTGCGATCGACCTGCTGCCGCGCGATCGGGCCGATGTAAGGAATATCCCAACGCACGCCGGTGAACGCTTTTATCATCGCGATCACCCAAATAATAACCGCGCAAATATTCCAGATCGCCCAGGCGACCCAAAGGATGAGCGCGAAGATCCAACCAAGCACCGGAATGTGGACGAGCGCGGCGAAAAGAATGTTCCAGATGATGGAGAAAATGATCCACGCGCCACCGAAGATGATCGACTGCATGGCGTAGAAACGCACAAACGCATCGCGCTTTTCCAGAACGTAGAAGATGATGCCGCCGATGAGCGGAATGCAGGCAAGCGCGGCCGCGACATTCGATGGAAGACCGGTCGATGTCGGGCCGGAAGTATCGCCGACGATCGGCGAAGGATTCACCGGCGGAATCGGATCGGTGGGAGCGGGCATGGTGCAATCTACATGAAACTCTTGCCGAAGTTGTCAAGCGATGGCGCGACACGGACGCGTGTCATTTCCATTCGCGCGGGCGCTTCCACTTATGAAGCGATCGTCGGGTCGCGATTGTTGGAAACAATCGGCGCACGCGCCGCAAAACTTTTCCGCGGAGAACGCTGCGCCGTCGTGAGCGATACGACGACGGCCACGCTCTTTTCCCGGACGACGCTCGAAAGTCTAACGAATGCTGGTTTCACGCCGACGCTGGTGACCGTTCCGTCCGGCGAGAATTCGAAATCACTCGAGCAAACCGGACGTGTTTGCGATGCGATGCAGGGCGCGGGATTGGATCGCACTTCGTTTGTCGTCGCGCTCGGCGGCGGCGTCATCGGCGATCTCGCCGGTTTTGCGGCGGCAATTTATCATCGCGGAATTCCATGCATTCAGGCGCCGACCACGCTGCTCGCGCAAGTCGATAGCGCGATCGGCGGGAAGACCGGCGTCAACACTAGCGCCGGGAAGAACTCGTTAGGCGCGGTCCATCAACCATCGCTCGTCCTGGCTGATCTGGACACTTTGCGCGAGCTGCCGGAGCGCGAATTTCGCCAGGGTTTTGCGGAGATGGTGAAGCACGGAATCATCGCGGATGCGAAGATATTCGAGGAGCTGAATGGCGATTGCGATTTGGCGGCGCTGATCGCGCGCAACATCGAGATCAAGGCCAGCATCGTCTCGCGCGACGAGCGCGATCTTTCCGGCGAGCGCGCGATTTTAAACTTCGGTCACACCGTCGGACATGCGATCGAGCGCGTAGCGGGTTACGGAAAATTGCGACACGGCGAAGCGATAAGTCTGGGCATGATTGCGGCCTGTGAAATCTCCGTGCGCAGAGCCGGCTTGCCGGAAGACGAACGCGCGCAAATTATCGAGACTCTCAGCGCGCTCGGCTTGCCGATTGCCCTGCCGGCAGATTTTCCGCGCGAGCAAATTCTCCACGCGATGAAGTCGGACAAAAAGTTCGAGCGCGGCGAGATTCGCTTCGTGGTGACGCCGCGTTTGGGAAGCGCTCGCCTAACGAGTGATATCACGTTGCGCGATATCGAGGAAGCCGTCGATCGACTTTAGCGCGTGCGATAATAATCGACCAAGCCGTCCGCCACGCCGTCGGCGTACTCGCGAAAAATACTCGGCCGATCCGTGCCGTTGACGTTGCGAATGCCTTCGTAATCACCCGCTTCGACGCGCCAAAAAACTTCGTCGCTGTTCATGACATAGGGCTCGTAATAAATCACCGGACATTGATAGAGCCGGGTGGCGATCAAGTTGCGCGCGTAAACGTAACCGGTGCTGCCGAGCTTGGTCACGTTCTCGGTCGTGTATTCGTACGGCGGCAAATGTGTCCGCGCGGCGAGTGCGACGGCCGCCTTTTCCGCGAGCGGAAATTCCTCTTCGTGCGTGCGGCTGAGCAAACGTTCGAGCATCTCGAAACGCACGTCGTCGAAAGCAAGTTCCGGCGGAAGATACGCGCCGTTGATTAACAAATGCATGTGATTGCGCTCGATCAGCGTCGGTTGTTTCGGGTCGTTCCAAGCTTCGGCGTTGAAGTGCAAACAGAGAACGAGATCAGGCTTGAGACTGTCGTTCACGATCGCGGCCCGCTGGCGAATCTCGCTGTTCCGATAAAATAGAAGCTCGTCCTGCCAGCGCACGCTTCGCTCTTTTTCAGGATCGGCCGGTCCGGCAAAATCTTCGCGCGGTTGCGCATCGCCCGCACGGAGAAGGATTTTTTTTGCGACATCTTTTAACTCGTTAGGCCGTTTCGGCGTGACCGGTTCGGCTTTGTCGCGGACGAAGGAAACGTTCGCGCCCAGTTTTTTCAGACGCGGCGCGAGCAGCTTCGCCACCAGCAAAGTCATGTCGCCCTCAGTGATCGGTTTGCTGTCGTCGACTTGAAACCAACGCTCCTCCATCTGCGCCCAGGTTCCGCCAAGGTGCCCGGGATCGAGCGCAACTTTCAGTCCGGCCAGCGGATGATCGCGATCGCCATGCGGCAATGCTTTCGCCGGCCGCCAGGTTCGTGGAATGGTCGCGTCGGGCTTTTCCTCTTTCGCAAAGCGTAGCGTGAACCAGGTCTTCTCGTCCTTATCGATCAGAAATCGCGCGTCGTCGGCGTTGACCTGAATCAAATCCGCGCTCACCCCGCGCGTGCAATAAACTCCCTGGAGCACGCGCACAAAATCATCGTGCGTCATCGTCTCCTGATATTTTTCCAGCGTCGGCCAATCCGGCGCGCGACCGAGCGGACTGATGTTCGGCGCGGCGTTTGTCGTTTCAGCGAATGCGAGAAGCGAAAGAAAAAGCAGCGCACAAATTTTCCGCGGATAAACGAGCGACATGATCAGGTTTTTGATTTCAAACTATTTAACACCATCTTCGGCGGATGCTGACGATTCTGTTTCTGGGCGACATCGTTGGCGAGCCGGGACGCAGCGCGGTCATCGCGCGTTTGCCGGAATTAAAAGCGGCTCACGCGATCGATTTTATCGTGGTGAATGGCGAGAACGCGGCCGGCGGTCGCGGCATTACGCCGAAAATCACCATCGATCTCTTGCGCGCCGGCGCGGCAGTCGTGACCACGGGCGATCACATCTGGGATCAGAAGGACATTATTCCCTACATCGCGACCGAGCCGCGGCTTTTGCGGCCGATCAACTATCCAACTGGCGCGCCCGGCACGGGCTCGATCGTGCTCGAAACCGCCAAAGGAAAAGTCGGCGTGATCAATGTGCAGGCGCGCACATTTATGCAGCCGATCCTGGAGAATCCATTCGAAGCGCTGGCCGCCGCGGTCGCGCGCATGCGCGAAGAGACCAAGATTATTTTGGTCGATGCGCACGGCGAAACGACCAGCGAAAAAATCGCCATCGGACGTTTTCTCGATGGCAAAGTTTCCGCGGTCATCGGCACGCACACGCATGTGCAAACGGCCGACGAACAAATTTTCCCCGGCGGCACCGCCTTCCTCTGCGACGCCGGAATGTGCGGGCCTAACGAGTCCATCCTCGGCCGCGCGATCGATCCGATCGTTAACCGTTTCATCTCGAATCTGCCCGCGCCTTTTCCGGTGGCGAAAGGCGACGTGCGAATCTGCGGCGCGCTCGTCAGCGTTGATGAAAGCAATGGCCGCGCGCTCTCGATTCGGCGCGTGAACGAAATCTACGCCAGCCCTTTGCCTAACGAGGCCTAACGAGTTACGACTCGTCCTCGTCTTTCGCGGAATCTTTTTCGTTTTCCGCCTCGGCCGTGTCGTCATCGGCTTCGACGGAGAAGCGCCGTTTGCGCCGCGCCGCCGGCAAAGGCGAGAGCGTCATCGTGATGTTGCGGCCGGCGATTTTCGGATCCATTTCGACCTGCGACATGCCATTGAGATCGTCGCGCACTTTGTACATCAACTGCATCCCAAATTCCTGGTGCGCCATCTCGCGGCCGCGGAATTGCAACTGCACCCGCACCTTGTTTCCCTTGTCGAGAAACGCTTCGCCGTGGCGGATTTTCGTCAGGTAATCGTGATCGTCGATGTTCACCCGAAACTTGATTTCCTTCAGCTTCGTCCCGGACGTTTTTTTATCCTTCTCCTGCTTCGAAATGTCGTAACGGAACTTGCCGAAGTCGACGATTTTGCAGACCGGCGGATTCGCCGTCGGCGCCACTTCCACCAGGTCAAGCCCGAGACCCTGCGCCTTGCGAATGGCGTCGGATAATTTCATCACGCCGAGCTGCTCGCCCGACGCTCCCATGATGACCCGGACATCGCGTGCGCGAATCCGGCCGTTTACACGAATTTGTGGTTGCAGGTTAAATCAAGTTCCAAGCAGCGAAAGGAGAGTGCACCAGGTCGCCGCAAATTTTTTCGTCGCAATTCCGGCCTGGCCAAAACCAATCCGAACACTCGTTATACCATCGCGGCTGCGAGGACCGCGACTTACGCCCGCGCTCTGCGCCGGCTGCCGGGAAGTTGAGTGCAACATCGCGGCCGTGG
>CAXSCV010000003.1:0-5225 GCA_964235895.1 uncultured Chthoniobacterales bacterium | reverse complement strand
ATCACGCGACCGGCAGCCCGAGGGCGGGCCGGCTCCATCGCCCCGCCGATTAACCTCGAAGTCGAGCGTTTGGAACCGGCCCCGCCCTCGGGCCGGACACCAAGGCGATCCATCTCCAAGAAGACATTATCCCGGCGGATTTCCAAAATGCGCGGCGTGCGTGGCGTAGGCGACCGCGTCATCGAGCATCACATCGATCGTGGTTGCGACCGGCTCCAGTTTTGCGAAGCCGGAAAAAACTGCGCGATCGCCGATGCTGCTCTCGATCAAAAACGTC
Source organism: uncultured Chthoniobacterales bacterium (assembly GCA_964235895.1). Taxonomy (GTDB): domain Bacteria; phylum Verrucomicrobiota; class Verrucomicrobiia; order Chthoniobacterales; family UBA10450; genus JACCTI01. The sequence goes on along the minus strand of CAXSCV010000003.1, from coordinate 4,948 downwards.
GGACGTTGCGTCACTTGTAGAGCGTGGAACTCAGCGGTCGTCTGGCGGGCGCGCGCTTCCACATCCGGCGATTGCGCGCGTGTGCGCAATTGTTTCTCGTCGAGATCGCCCGCGCGCGCGGCGATTTTCACCGCCGTCTCCCAATCGTTTGTCCGAATTCCTTCGCGCACGGTCGCGGTGCAAAGCGCCAGCCAAAAACGATCGTACGTAACGCCGAGATCGCGCGCGCCTTCCGCGACCAGATTTGGAATGAGACACTCCTGCAAATCCGGCTCGAACCAGCCCGGCTTCAACATGAAGGGCGAGCGCATCATCATTCCGCTGCGGCGATAAAACCACTCGGCTTGTTCGCGCGATTTCGGAAATCCCGACGCATCCATCAGCGCGACTTTCCAATTAAAATCGACGCGACCCGCGTAGCGCTCCTGCAGCTCGGCCCACATCGGCGCCGCCCAAAAACACCAGGAGGAAATGACTTCGAGATAATTCGTGACGGTGATGGACATGCATCCAACTTTGCAAAAACTCCGCCGCACGGAAAGCGACATTCGCAGACTGGCGCGCAGTTCTTAAACACGCGCGCGCAAACGTGTCATGTTGCCGGCGCTTTCCGCGAACCGTGCTCGATCTCAATCACCTCTTCCTTTTCATCGCGTGCCTTTCGCCGGCCGTCGTGCTCGCGCGAACCTGGCGACGTTCCGCGCTCAATCGCGGCTGGCGTCTAGCCGCGTCCGCGGTCTTGCTGGTCACTGCGCTCTCGTTCGTCCTCGCGCCGCGCCACGCCGGTTACATCGGCGGCGGCGCATGGTTGCTGCTCCTGTTTTTACCGGCGGTCGGTCTGCGCAAGGCGGACGCGCTCGCGCAGGAGGAACGCTTCGGCGCGGCGCGGCGGATCGTCGGTTGGTTGCGTCCGCTTCATCCGATGCGCTCCGTTCGCGAGGAGTCGTTAGTCTTGCGCGCGCTCGAGCTCGCGCAAAAGGGCGACCACCGCGCGGCCGAAAATCTCCTCGCGCAAATCTCGCCTAACGAGTCCCGCGGCGGCCGGCGCGCGCGCGCGCAAAGTTTCCGCATTCGCGGCGATTGGGAAGGCCTGGCGGAATGGTGCCGGCAAAATCTTCCGCGCGTCGGACTTGGCGAAGATCCCGCGCTTTTGCTCCTCTACTTCCGCGCGCTCGGCGAAACGAATCGGCGCGATGAGCTGGTCCTGCAATTCGCCGGCCGCGCCGCCGCACTGATGAATTCGCCGCTGCATCAGCCGATCTATGCGACCGCGCTAATGCTCTTGCTCGCATTCGGCGGGCGCACCGGCGCGTTGCGTTATCTGTTGCAAACGAGCCTGCGCGGATTGCGCGCGGACACGAAGGAATTCTGGATCGCCACCAGCGAAGTCATCGCCGGAGATTCCGACGGCCGTGGGCGTCTGGAGCGTTTGCGCGAAGTCGCGAGCGATCATCTCATTCGCGCCAACATTGCGCAGCGCAACGCAGCCATCATTCAATCAGCGACGCTCCTCCGCACGAGCGAAGAAATCATCGACCGTTTCGAGCGCAGCACGCGACAACAACGCGGCTCGTTTCTCTCGATGCAAAGCACGCGCGTCACGCCCGCGGTTTTCGTTTTCATCGCGCTGAACGTCGCGATGTTTTTCTGCGAGATCGCGCTCGGCGGATCGACCAACACCCTGACCTTGTATCGCCTCGGCGCGCTCGACCCGTGGGCCGTTCTTTCCGCGCATCAATATTGGCGGCTCTTCGGCTCGCTCTTTCTGCACTACGGCGCGATCCATTTAATCTTCAACATCTACGCGCTCTACATTCTCGGCCCGACCCTCGAGACCTCGATCGGCACGGTGCGTTTCGCGATTTGTTATTTGCTGGCCGGGCTCGGCTCGAGTCTCGGCGTCGTCCTGCTCTGGCGTTTTGGCCTAACGAAAGCTGATTTTCTCGTCGGCGCTTCCGGCTGCGTCATGGGGATCGTCGGCGCCTGGGCCGGCTTGCTCTTGCGCCATCGTCACTCGCTCATGGCGCGGCGTCGCCTAACGAATATCGCGCTCATTGTTCTAATGCAGACCGCGTTCGATTTTTACACGCCGCAAGTGAGCATGGCTGCGCACATCAGCGGCCTCGTTAGCGGACTGCTGGTCGGCTTGTTGATCGCGCCGCGGCTCGAACATTTCTAGGAAGCGCCGCGGGACGGAACGCTTGCTGCTTAGCAGATTCCTGACAATATCTCGCGCTCCCGCTCACTCATCGCTCGCGTCCGCCATGCCCAAGTTTCTGACCTACAATGTGGTCCCAAATCTCCCGCCCGCTCTCGAGCCGTTGCGCGAGATGGTCTTCAACGTCTGGTGGACCTGGGAGCCTTCCGCGCGCCGGCTCTTTCGCCATCTCGATCCCGATTTGTGGGATCGGACGAATCACAATCCCGTGCGCATGTTGCAACTTTCGCGGCAGGCGCGCTTGCTCGAGGTCGCGGAAGACGATGATTTTTTGCGCGAGCTCAAGCAAGTGCACGAAGCCTTTCGGCGTTATCTCGCGCGGCCCGATACCTATGGAAAAACCGGCGCGGGCAGCGCGCTGAAAAAAACGGTCGCGTATTTTTCGGCGGAGTTTGGCTTTCACGAATCGATTCCGAATTACTCCGGCGGTCTCGGAATTCTCGCGGGCGATCATTGCAAATCGGCCAGCGATCTCGATCTCAACTTCGTCGCCATCGGCCTGCTTTATCGGCACGGATATTTCAAGCAACAGATCGACAAGGACGGCGTGCAGGAAGCCGTCAGTCTCAACCAAAATTTTCATCATCTGCCGATCCGCGAAGTGCGGCGGAACGATGCGCGCGTCCTGATTTCGGTGCGCATTCTCGATCGCGACGTGCTCGCGAAAATCTGGGAGCTGCATGTCGGCCGCGTGAATCTTTACCTGCTCGATACCGACGTGGCGGAGAACTCGCCGGAAGATCGGTTGATCACGGCCGAACTCTACGGCGGCGATCTGGAAATGCGCATGCGCCAGGAAATGATGCTCGGCATCGGCGGCGTGCGCGCGCTCGGCGCGCTCGGCGCGGACGCACAAATTTTTCACATGAACGAAGGCCACTCCGCCTTCCTCGCGCTCGAACGAATTCGTTTATTGCGCGCCGAGAAAAATCTCGATTTCTACTCCGCGCTCCAGGTCGTCGCGGCGGCCAATATTTTCACCACCCACACGCCGGTGCCCGCGGGCAACGATGCGTTTCCGCGCGAGATGATGCGGAAATATTTCGGCGATTTCGCGCAGGAACTCGCGCTTCCTTTCGACGAACTTTTTTCCTTCGGACAAACACGCGTTCATCCGAACGATCCATTCAGCATGACCATTCTCGCTCTGCGCGCGAGCCGGCATGCGAACGGCGTGAGCGCGTTGCACGGCGAGGTCAGCCGCGGTTTGTGGAAAGATGTTTGGGCCGGCGTGCCGGAACAGGAAGTGCCAATCACCAGCATTACCAACGGCATTCACACCAAGACGTGGATGGCGCCGGAATTCTCCGCGCTCTACACGAAGTATCTCGGCGATTGGGAAGAACGCCTGACCGATGCGGAGTTCTGGCGCGGGGTGATCGATATTCCGGACGCGCAACTTTGGGAGACGCATCAGAAATTGAAACTGCGTCTCGTGCAATTCGTCCGCGAGCGCATGCGCATGCGCGCGATGCGCATCGGCGAATCGCCGGAAGCGTTGCGCAAGATAAATCAGGTGCTCGATCCCGAAGTTTTGACCATCGGTTTCGCGCGCCGTTTCGCGACTTACAAACGCGGCGCGCTTTTGTTTTCGGACAAGGAACGGCTGACGCGTTTGTTGAATGACGCGACGCGGCCGGTGCAGTTTATTTTCGCCGGCAAATCGCATCCGCGCGATGAAGGCGGCAAGGCGCTCATCCAGCAGGTGTATCAATTCAGCCGCGAAACCGGTTTGGAAAATCGCGTCGTGTTCCTGGAAGATTACGACACTTACATCGCGCGCCGGCTGGTCCAGGGCGTCGATCTTTGGCTGAATAATCCGCTCCGACCGCTCGAGGCCAGCGGCACCAGCGGAATGAAATTACCGCCTAACGGCGGGCTCAATCTCAGCGTACTCGATGGTTGGTGGAAGGAAGGTTACAACCAGAAAAACGGTTGGGCGATCGGCGCGGAAATCGAAACGGGCTCGACCGAATTTCAAAATTCCGTCGACACCGCAAGCCTTTACCAATTGCTCGAAAATCAAATCGTCCCGCTTTATTACGCGAAGCCCGATGGCAAGTTGCCGTTGGCCTGGCTGCAACTGATGCGTGAGTCGATTCGCAGCGTCACGCCCGTTTTCAACACGCATCGCATGGTCAAGGAATACACCGAGCGTCTCTATATTCCGGCCGCGCAAGCGCATGAGGAATTTGCGCGTGACGACGGCCGCGGCGCGACTGAGCTCAGCCAATGGAAAGCGCGCATCCGCCATGATTGGCCGCAGGTGGAAATCTACGACGTGCAGGTCGGCAACAAGAATCGGCACAACATTCTCGTTGGCGACGCGCTGCAGATTTCCGCGAAAGTGCATCTCGGCGCGGTCGATCCGCAACACGTCCGCGTCGAAGCATATTTCGGCGAACCGGCGCGCGATGACGTTTCAAACGTTTCGCATCCGGCAGTCGTTGTCCTCGAACGCGTCGAGCATCACGCAAACAACGGCCACCATGTTTACCAAGGCTCCGTCCCTGCATCAGAGAGTGGGACCTACGCCTTCAGCGTCCGCGTCGTCCCTACGCATCCGCACTTGTTACAGGAACACGAGCTGCGACTGATCACCTGGTCGTAGCGTCGATCGTTTCCAATCCACGCAGGAAATCCGATGTCTCGTTAGACTCGCGCGCCAGCGCATGCAGTGCGTGCAAGCGCTCATCGATTTCCACTTCCGGCAGCGAAACACGCCGCGCC
>CAXSCV010000002.1:74041-93184 GCA_964235895.1 uncultured Chthoniobacterales bacterium | reverse complement strand
AGGCGAGCGTGCAATTGCGGCGCGACGGAAAGCGCGACAGCGAAAGCGATCGAGCTAAAGAGGAGCGCGGCCACGAAGGCTCGCATTTTCTCTCGGCGCGGCAGCGACATTGGCGTGGAGTGTGTCTCAGAGTTGCGGCAATCGCAATCTCATTTGCCGCAGTCGCTCAGGCGACGTTCCAATAATGGTGATCCTGGCGCGAGAGCGACCAATTGGGATTTTGCCTAACGAATTCAAGACAGGCGCGCAAACTCTCCGGGTCTTCGCTTTTGCCTAACGAGAGCGGCTGGACGAAACGATATTCAAAGTCGGTGTGCTCGTCTGGGTGCGCGCGCCGGAAATCCTCGATCCTGAATCCATTCAGCTCCGGCACGATCTTCATTTCGCTCCCGCGTGTCTGCACCCACTTCGCGGGATCGTGCGGCGAAATGGAAAGCCAATCGACTTCCGCGACGACCTGCCGATGGCCGCTGGAAGCGAGCGCGATGGAAAAATTTCGCGCGCGCAACGCCCTAACGAGTGGTTCGAGGTCGTGATCGGTCGGCTCGCCGCCGGTCAGCCAAAGCCAACGGCGCGCAGCCTGTTTCGGCGTCGCGTCATCGGCGCGCGCGGCGATTTCTTCTTCCGTCGCCATCGTTTGCTTGCGGTAATCAGTGTCGCACGCTGGACAGCCAACCGAGCAGCCCGCCAACCGGACGAAACACATTTGCCTTCCGCGCATGTGGCCTTCGCCCTGGATGGTCCAGAAGATCGGATTACTCGTTAGGGGATATTTCACAACTTGCTCTTTGCACTGCGCTGATCGGCTCAGGATTTCGCACTCGCGCGCCAAACTTTCCACAAACCAGCCGCCGTGTCTCTGCCTAGACAGTGACGCACGTTTGGCGTACGAATGCGGCTGCTTATGATCGGCCCCGCCAAATTTTACTTCATCATTTTCGGTCTGCTCACGATCGTCGGCGGCATCATCGGTTACGTGAGCAAGGGCAGCATGGCCTCGATCATCGCCGGTTCCGTCTCTGGGATTTTGCTGCTGGTCGCGGCGTTTATTTTGCCGACGCACGCCGCGCTCGGGCTCGCTCTCGCGGGAATTATCTCGATCCTGCTCGCGGGCCGTTTCGTTCCCGCCTTCATCAAAACCGGCAGCCTCATGCCCGCCGGAATGATGTCCGCCTTGAGCGTCATCGGCATCATCATGGCGCTGGCCGCCTGGATGAAAAAATAATCTCGACCGCGTGCGCAAACTTCGCCTGAGCACGTTGCGCGCGCTCGTCATCCTGCTTTTCCTGGCCGGCTTGAGCGGGATTATTTTGCGCTGGATTTCACTCGAGCGCTGGCGTTGGCAACTCGAACACGCCGAGGCCTCTTCGGAACCGAGTGTCGAAGCGAGCGCCACACCCGCACCGGCGCCGACTCCGCCGCGGCCGCGCGTCATCGCCGGCCGACTCGAAAGCGCGCGCCTTTTCAGCGGCATCACCTTGCATGCGGCGGTCGAGCCGACGCCCGGCCGCATCGCTTCGCAAGAGCGGATCGATCCGCAGAGTTACGTCCTCGATTTGAAACTGCAGGTGCGCGCGCCGACGCCAAATCAAACGCTCGAAGACCTCGCGAAAGTGAACCCGGAATTGCCGCGCCTGCTTCCCGGCTTGGCCGCGATGTTGCAGCCGGATTCTGTTTCGCCCTTCTTTGCCGAGCTTTACGAGATGAAATTGAAATCGCTTCGCGCGAATCTCGGCCGGCTCGATCAACTGCTTTCGCGCCACAATTATTACGACTGCGAAACCGTCCTCCGCCTGAAGAATTCCGAAACGAAACGCAAGGTGGTTTTGCTTCAGGCCGACATGGATTCGGACGCGGACGGTTCCGATTCCGATCGACTTCCGGCAGGCAATTCGCTCGCGCCCGTTTCTCCGACGACGCAACCGTTCACCAGTTATCGCTGGCCGAAAAAAACCGCGAACCCGAGCGCGTATCTCCCCGCGGCCGAGGAAAAATTGAGAAAGGCGGAAGCGGAAACTGCGCTGAAAACGAACACGGCGGAACGGAAGCGCGAGTTGAAAAACGCGCTCGCACAGGCGCGCGACGAGATCGGCAGTTTGAAGCAATTCAGTTTCCTGATCGGCGCGGCCGATCCGTTCATCGTTATTCCCGGCGGCTTCACCAAAATCGAGGGCGCAAAAGTGGGCGATTACGCGCTGGTCATTTCCGGCGATGCCATTTTTCCGGCGATCGTCGGTGACATTGGGCCGAGCGAAAAAACGGGCGAAGCATCCTTGCGCATCGCGAAAGAAATCAGCGCGGCCGCGACGGCGAACAACCGCGCGGTCAACGACCTGAAAGTGACGTATCTCATTTTCCCGGGCACGGCCGACACGCCGTTCGGTCCGCCTGATCTCGAAAAATTGCAGGCGCGTTGCGAGTCGTTAGTCAACGAAATCGGTGGTGCCGGCGTGCCGCTTCATCAGTGGACAAATATCATTCCGCCACCTCCCACACCGACGCCGAGTCCGACGCCAACACCGTCACCCAGTGCTACGCCGACAGCTTCTCCGGAAGCTTCGCCTTCGCCGACTTTTGCCTTTCCGCTGCCCACGGCCAGCGCTTCACCGAGCGCGACCGTCACGCCGTAAATTACTCGTTAGGCAAATTTGTTTCAACGCCCGGACACGGCCATTTTGCTCGGCCAATTCGTTCCAGTTTGAACACGACGCGGCGTTTTCCCGTCGAAATAATTTCCTTTCAATGAAAGCAATTTATCGCAGCAAACTTTTCTGGGTCGCGATCGTTCTCGTGACCGCGCTGGTCATCGTTCATTTCATGCTCGCGATCTGGGTGCGCGATTATGTGAATCGCAAACTTTCCGAAATCGACGGCTACCGCGGACATGTCGCGGCTGTGACTCTGCATCTTTGGCGCGGCGCTTACACCATCCACGGCGTCGACATTCGCAAGACCGAAGGCAATGTGCCGGTGCCGTTTTTCTCCGCGCCGCTGGTCGATCTTTCCGTCGCGTGGAAGGAGCTTTTCCACGGCGCTTTCGTTGGCGAAATCAACTTCGAGCAACCAAAACTGAACTTCGTGAATTCGAAAAATGCCGACAACGTGCAGGTCGGCGTGGACAAACCGTGGCCACAAAAGATCAAGGAATTGTTCCCGCTCAAGATCAATCGTTTCACGGTCGACAACGGCGAAATTCATTACCGCGATTTCAGTCGCAAACCGCAGGTCGATGTCGTGATGGATCACGTCGACATGGTCGCGAGCAATCTGACCAACAGCCTGAAATTTTCCAAAACCTTGCACGCCGACATCGCGATTAAGGGCCGGCCGCTGCGCGAAGGTTCGCTCGCAACCAATATTAATCTCGACCCGTATGCGGAGAAGCCGACCTTCACCATGAAGACGGAAATTGACGGCATTCCGCTGGTGAAACTGAACGACTTCGCGAAGGCGTATGCCAGCATCACTTTCGAAGGCGGGACGTTGCGCGTCGCCACGGAAATCAATTCGAAGGACGGCGCCTTCCGCGGCTACGTCGAGCCGGTTTTCAATCACATGTCGATCTTCGATCCGGCACACGACAGCGATAACCCGATCGACTTTGTCTGGCAGGCGATTGTCGGCGGATTGACCCGCATCATCCGCAATCAACCGAAGGATCGCTTCGCCACGCATGTGCCGTTGAATGGCACATTTGAAAATCCATCACCCGCCATCCTCGACACCGTCTTTAACGTGTTGCGCAATGCTTTCATCAAGGCTTTCGAAGGCAAGCTGGGTAACGAAAACATCGACCTGGAAAAAGTGCAGCAGGACCCGGACATCGCCGACCCGAAGAAGAAATGACGACGCGCCTAGCTTAGCAATTCCTCGAGCTCTTCACTCGTTAGGCCGCTCATCAATGGTTCTTCGCTGCCGATTACGCCTTCGCTCGCATTGCGTTTTCGCGCCTGCAGTTTGACGATTTTCTCCTCGACCGTGTCGCGCGCGATCAACTTGTAAGCCGTGACCACGCGCGTTTGCCCGATGCGATGCGCGCGATCGGTCGCCTGCGCTTCCGCCGCGTAATTCCACCACGGATCGAAATGAATCACCGTGTCCGCCGCGGAAAGATTCAAGCCGACGCCGCCCGCTTTCAGGCTCATCAAAAAAACCGGAATGCGTTCGTCGCTTTGGAATTTATCGACCTCGGCCTGGCGGTTCTTGGTTTGGCCATCGAGGTAAGCAAAGGGAATTTTTTGCGTGTCGAGGCGCTCCCGCAGCAGCGCGAGCATGGAAACGAATTGGCTGAAGATGAGCACGCGATGTCCGCCGTCGATCACTTCTTCCAGCAATTCGTCGAGCAGGTCCAGTTTAGCGGAATCTGTCGTGGCGCGAGCATCCTGCTTGCGCGTCTCTGAATCGCGCAAGCAGGATGCTCGCGCCACGTCCAGCAAGCGCAGATCGCAGCAGACTTGCCGCAGGCGGAGCAAACCGACCAACATTTTCATCCGCACGACGCCGGCTTTGGCGCCGGTGCTTGTCGTTAGGCCGGTTTGAATTTCCCGCAGCAAACCGTTGTAAGCGGCGCGCTGCGTCGGGGTGAGATCGCACAAAACGAGCTGTTCGATTTTCTCCGGTAAATCTTTTTCGACCTCGGACTTCTTGCGTCGCAGGAGGAAGGGACGCATGCGACGCGCGAGACGACGTTGCACTTCGGGAGCGGGACCGCGCGCCATGGGTTGCTCGTAACGTTCGCGAAAGTCGACGCGAATTCCCAGATAGCGCGGCTGGACGAAATTCATCAGCGACCAAAGATCGCGCACGGAATTTTCCATCGGCGTGCCGGTGAGGACGAAGCGATGTTTCGCGCGCAGGGAGAACGCGGCCTGTGCGTTTTGCGTGTCCGGATTTTTGATGTGCTGAGCTTCGTCGAGAATCGCGGAGGAGAATTGGAGATCCTCATATTTCTCCGCGTCGCGCTGCAGGAGCGCATAGCTCGTGAGGACGATCTGCGCGTTCGGGATTTCCTCGAAACGCGCATGGCGTTCCGGGCCGTCGAGCAGAAGCACTTTCAATTCGGGAGTGAAGCGCCGCGCTTCATTTTCCCAGTTCGTCAGAAGCGAAGTCGGGCAAACGATCAGCGCCGGTTCGGCCGCGCGTTGCGCGCGCAGGTAGGCGAGCGTTTGCACCGTTTTCCCGAGGCCCATCTCGTCCGCGAGAATCCCGCCGAGGTTGTTGCGCGCGAGGCGGACGAGCCATTCCACGCCTTCCCGTTGATAGCCGCGCAGCTTTTCCTCGAGGTCGCCCAGCGCGAGATCGCCGAGCGGTTTCTCATCGGTCAATCCGCGCAGAGCCGCTCCCAAGTCCTGCGCGGTTTGCGCGAGATACGAAGCGTGGCTGCGATCGATGCGATAAGTTCCGGGCTGGTTTTGCCGCGGATCGCAATCGCGCAGGACTTCTTCGAAATCGTTGATCGCGTCGCTGTCGAAGACGGCGGTCCGGCCACTGCGCAGCCGCGTCTTGCTCTGGCCAGAACGCAGCAGTCGCTGCAGCTCGGCGGCGGAAAACATTTCGCCGTCCGCCGTGCCTAACGAGTAGCGCAGCTCGAACCAATCTTCTCCCGAACCCACCACTTCCATCTTCGGCGTGAGCGGTTGCAGATCGCTGCTCGCTTTCGTCGCTTGAGCGGAAAGTTGGATCTCCCACGTCTGCTTCAACCGCGGAATTTCGAAGGCAAAAAAGCGCGCGATCTGATCTTCGTCCTGCAGAATAAAGCGCTCGCCTCTCGTGCCGAAACCGAGCGCGCTCAGCCGCGCGACGGCGGTGTCTTCGGCGCCCGTGTCGCGCAAGAGAATTGCATCGCCGGTCGTATCGCGAACGAAAGACGGTTCGCTGTCGCGTTTAGCGAAGCCGAGCAAGTACGAGCCGTCCGCATACTTCACACGAAGCTCGGCGCGCAATTCGCGCAGCGAGCCCTCAAGATTAAGCGCGAACTTAGGCGTTGCGTAACGGACTTCCGGCAAAACGAAATCGCTCTCAACCTCGAACCAAACCCTGAGCCGCGGCGCGGTTGAGATAAGAAATTTTTGGGCGCGTTCGCCGCGCAACGTGATCGATCCTTCCGCCAACGCCGCCAACTCGGCCGGCAAATTCTCAGGCAGCGGAAGGAAGGAAGTGTCGCGCAGAATCCAAGCTTCCTGGTTTGCAGTGAACAGCCGATCCTCAACCGTCGCAGCGAGTTTTAATGTAACTGAATCAGCATCGTCGCGGCTTATGCGCAGCGGTGGCCGATACGCTTCGGTCACGATCTTGGCCGACTTCGTTTTCCCGAACGTCACGCGGGGATGCCCTCGAAATGAACTGAGTAAACGCAGGAATTTTTCGCGCGAAAACATCTGCATCGCGCTCGGTTGCCCGAGAACATCGAGCGCGGCGAGGTCGTGATTGTCGCAGGCATATGTCTCGTTAGGCGACAAGGTGGTCGGCATCGCGCGTTGGCCGGCGCGCTCGATTTCAGTCACGAGCATGATCTGACCTTTCGACCACGCGGACTCGAAATTTGGCGGGAGGATGAAATGGAAGGCGATGGATGGGACGCCGTCCGTTCCGCTTTCGACGAATTTCGGCCCGAGGGCGGGCCGGCTCCATTCTGCCGGCGCTGGCGCCGTGGAGACGGCTCGCCCTCGGGCCGTAGTCTCTTCTCTCTCGCGTTCGATAAACTGGAGCCCCACCGCGAGCGAATGCGCACAAATCTTTCCCCATTCACGAGATTCCCGGCAGGTGCACAGGTTCTCCACATCAGAAAAAGTCTTCACGCGCAACCCCGAGCGCAGCGTGCGCAAACCATCCCGCACCATGCCGGAAAGGAGCGGCGCTTCGTAGCTCGCTTCCGTCACGCGGCCAGCTTGCTGATACTGCTGCGCGCGCTTCATCGCGGGCCAGCCGCCGGCGTTCGCCAGTAATTTTTGGGTGATCGGAATGGCGGCGATCGGCACGCGCGATCTTCCGATTTCGCAAGCCATCGCGCAATCGCGGCGGAATCGTGAGACTGTTCCGCGTGAGTCCTGCATCTGCTTTCGCGCCCGGTCGAGTAGAGTTGCTAGGCAATCACACCGACTACAATCAGGGCGTCGTCCTGGCGGCTGCGATCGATCGCGGATTAACCGCCGCGGGTATTTCGCGCGTCGATGATCTGGTGGTTTTGACTTCGAAAAATGCCGGCGCCGGCGTGCATGTTTCGTTGCGCGATCTGCGGCCGCAAACGGAAGTGCGCTGGGCAAATTATCCGCTCGGCGTGGTGCAACAATTTCAACGAAGCGGCTTCGAGTTGCGCGGATTCGAAGCGGAAATTTCCGGCGACCTGCCGATCGGCGGCGGCCTTTCCAGTTCCGCGGCGCTGGAAGTGGCGACGGCTGGATTAATCATGAAACTGCACGAGTTGCGCATCGCTCCGCTGGAAGTGGCGAAGCTTTGTCAGCGCGCGGAAAACGAATTCGTCGGCCTGCGTTCCGGTTTGCTCGATCAGGCAACGTCGGTTTTCGGACGCGCTGAGGAAGTGGTGTATTTGGATTGTCAGACCGAGGAAGTGCGAACAATTCCGTTCCCGCCAGGCTTCGCGCTGATCATCGCGGAGTCGGGTGTGCAACACGATTTGCTGGCCAGCCTTTACAACACGCGCCGCGAAGAATGCGCGGCCGCGGCTGAAGCGCTCGGGTTGGAAAGTTTGCGCGAAGTGACCCCGGAACATTTGGAATATGCGCGCGGCTCGCTCGAGCCGACACTCTTCCGTCGCGCGACACATATCGTTGAGGAAAACGATCGCGTTTGGCGCGCGGTCGCGGCACTGGAAAATTCCGATGCGCGCGAGATCGGCCAGCTGATGAATGCGTCGCACGAAAGCTCGCGTTTGAATTTCGAAAATAGCGCGCCGGAACTCGATCAATTGGTCGCGATCGCGCGCGAATTGCCTGGCGTTTTAGGATCGCGCCTAACGGGTGGTGGCTTCGGCGGGGCGACGGTTACGTTGGTGGAAGCGGGGCGCGCGAGTGGCGTCGCCGAGGAAATGGCCCGCCAATATCGCGACGCGACCGGACGGATGCAGCCGACATTTCTTTGCCGGCTGGCCGACGGCGCGGCAGTTCGCTGGAACCAATGATTCCGCGCGCGAGCGCAGCGATTTGCCTAACGAGTCGTGACCGTGAGTCGATGGCATCGCCGCGCGCGCGATGTTAGCGTGACTTCTTCATGAACCCTGACAGCAAAGATTTTCTCAAACTCCTGGTCGAAACGCCGAGCCCGTCCGGTTACGAGCACAATGTGCAAAAGCTGGTGCGCGATCGGATTGCGCCCTGGTGCGAGAGCGTGCGGACCGACGTCATGGGCAACGTCTTCGGCGTGCGCAATCCCGAGGGAAAACCGCGCGTCATGCTCGCGGGACATTGCGACCAGATCGGGTTCATCGTGCAATACATTACCGACGACGGATTTCTGCACATCGAGCCTATCGGCGGCGTCGATCCCGTAGTCGCGACTTCGCAACGCGTCTCGATCATGACGCGCAACGGCATGGTCGCCGGTGTCATCGGACGCAAGGCGATCCATTTGATGGATGATGAGGACAAGAAAAAGGTCCCGAAGATTCACGATCTCTACGTCGACATCGGCGCGGAAAATAAATACGACGCGCTCAAATATGTCGCCTTTGGGGACGCGGGAATTTTTCTCCAGCCCTACATCGAGCTGGCGAATAATCGCGCGGTCGCGATGGCTTTCGACAACAAAATGGGCACGTGGATCGTGACCGAAGTTTTGCGTTTGCTGCGCGAGCAAACGTTCGAAGCCTGCGTCATCGGCGTCTCCACGGTGCAGGAGGAAATCGGCTTGCGCGGGGCGTATACGAGCGCGTTTTCCAGCGAAGCCGATGTCGGCATCGCGCTCGATGTCGCGCACGGAACCGACACGCCGGGGATTGAAAAGAAACGCGCGGGCGATTTTCGCGTCGGCAGCGGGCCGATGATTTCGCGCGGCGCGAATATCAATCCGCGCGTCTTCGAGTTGCTCGTGGCCACGGCGGAAGCGGAAGGGATTCCGTTCCAGGTCGCGTCGGCCGCGCGCGGCACGGGCACGGATGCGAACGCGATGCAGCTTTCGCGCGGCGGTATGGCGACCGGTTTACTCTCCGTGCCGCTGCGCTACATGCATACGCCTAACGAGTTGTTGTCGCTGGATGATTTGGAAAATACCGCGCGCTTGCTGGCGGCGTTCTGCGCGCGGTTGCAGAAGAATCAGGACTTCACGCCTTGATTTCGCATTCCGATTTTGGAATCGGATAATCCCAGAACTGCGACAACGGCCAAATTTGCACTTCTGCGCGTCGGACGTTTTCCCCTCGTAATTCGTCTTCCTCTTTGTTCCCAAAAGGGCTGGCATCAACGCTGCTAAGTCCTCGCGCGAAGCGCAAACCGCGCGAAACCACTCCCCAAACAATGATCACGACCCGACGAAAATTCATTCAAGTTTCCGCGCTCGCGGGCGGAGCTCTTAGCACTGGACTCGTTGCGGCACGGCTGCGCGCCGCGGAAACCAAACCGAAGCCGATGAACATTCTTATTCTTGGCGGAACCGGATTCACCGGACCCGACCAGGTGAAATATGCGCTTAGCCGCGGACACAAGGTGACCGTTTTCAATCGCGGGAAAACAAATCCGGGCGAACTGCCGAAAGGCGTCGAGCAATTGATCGGCGATCGTAACGGCCAGCTCGATGCCTTGAAAAATCGCAAGTGGGATGTGGCGATCGACAACCCGACGAGTGTGCCGGTTTGGGTGCGCGACGCCGCGCAAGTGTTGCAAGGAAATGTCGAGCGCTACGTTTTCATTTCCACGATTTCGGTTTACGCGGACAACACCAAGCCGAACGACGAGTCAGGCGCGCTCGCGAAATACGAAGGCGAAGATGCGATGAAAGAAACGCGCGATACGCTGATCGCTTCGAAGTTTACGCTTTACGGTCCGCTGAAAGTGCTCTCGGAAAAAGAGGCCGAGAAGTGGTTCCCGGGAAAGACACTGATCATTCGACCGGGCTTGATCGTTGGACCGGGCGATCAATCGGACCGGTTCACTTACTGGCCGGTGCGGATCGATCGCGGTGGCGAAGTGCTGGTGCCGGGCGACCCGAAAGATCCGGTGCAATACATTGACGCGCGCGACCTCGCGGAATGGACTATTCGCATGGTGGAGAATCGCGAGACCGGCATTTACAACGCGACCGGTCCGGCTGAGGAAATCGGCGTCGGCGCGATGCTCGACGGCATCAAGACGGCGCTGAAGTCCGACGCGAAGTTCACCTGGGCGGATGCAGATTTTCTCGAAGCGCAGAAGGTCGAGGGTTGGTCCGACATGCCGGTTTGGGTTTCGCCAAAAGGCGACGAGCGCGGACTCTCGCGCACCAGCATCAAGAAAGCTTTGAGCAAGGGACTGATCTTTCGTCCGCTCGCGGAAACCGCCCGCGCGACGCTGGCGTTTTTTAAAACATTGCCCGCGGATCGCCAGGCGACAATGAAGGCCGGCCTAACGAAAGAACGCGAAGCGGAACTCTTAGCCGCCTGGCATCAAGAGCACGCCTAACGAGTGTTGAAATTCATCCGAAGCCTGGTCGACGTTCGGCCTAACGAGTGGCACGCCGTCTGGCTCGGCTTCGTTTTTAATTTCGTCGTTCTGGCCGGCTATTATGTGCTGCGGCCGATTCGCGACGAGATCGGCGCGAGCAGTGGCGTGGAGAATTTGCCCTGGATGTATACCGGCACGCTCGCCGGCATGCTGGTGGCGAATGCGCTCTTCGCCGCCATCGTCGCGCGGATGTCGCGGCGGAGATTTATTCCGATCGCCTACCGCTTCGCCATCGCGAATCTGTTCATCTTTTTTGTCCTTCTGCGGACCGTGCCGGCGAACGAGCAATGGTTTCTGGCGCGCGCCTTTTTCGTTTGGGTGAGCGTTTTCAATCTCTTTGCGACCACGCTTTTCTGGGCCTTCATGACCGATCTTTTCACCTCCGAGCAAGGCAAGCGGCTCTTCGGTTTCATCGCCGTCGGCGGTTCGTTAGGCGGAATTCTCGGGCCACTTGTGCCGACGTTATTGGTCAATCGCTTCAGCACCGGCGTCTTTCTTCTTATCTCCGCTGCGATGTTCGAGATCGCCGCGCAATGCGTTCGTTTCTTTCCCACCGGCTTTCGCGCGCACGATCAGGAAGCGACCGCCGCGGAAAAACCGATGGGCGGGAATATCTGGGACAGCGTCACGCACATTTTCCGGTCGCCGTATTTGTTCGGCCTCGTGCTCTTCATTTTCATCTACACGCTCACGAATACCTGGGCCTATTTTCAGCAGGCCGATCTCGCGCAACATCAGTTGCTCGATAAAGCAGCGCGCACGGCCTTTTTCGGAAAGCTGGATTTTTCGGTCAACACCATCACCGTTCTGATTCAACTTTGCCTAACGAGTCGTTTGCTGAAATGGCTCGGCGTCGGGTTAACCCTGACGCTCATGCCGTTGCTCAGCCTCTGCGGATTTCTCGTGATCGGTTTTGCGCCAGTCATTGCCGTGCTGGCGGTTTTCCAGGTGCTGCGACGCGCGGCCGGTTTCGCCATCCTGCGTCCGGCGCGCGAGATTCTTTTCACGGTTTTGCGGCGCGAGGATAAATACAAAGCCAAGAGTTTCATCGACACCTTTGGCTATCGCGCGGGCGACCAGGTCGGTGCCTGGTCTTACAAAGGACTGCACGATCTTGGTTTGAACATCAGCATGACCAGTTTCGTCGCCGTGCCGCTAGTCACGGGTTGGTGCGTGCTCAGCTTGTGGTTAGGCCGGAAACAAGTCGCGCTGGCGAAAGCGCGCGAATAGAAATCTGGCGCGCTCAGAAGGCACGGTCCGGGAGATCGAGCGCCGGATTCGTCACCGAGATGAGTTTCCAATCCCACGGCTTCCACGATGCATGGCGCCATTTCAAATTGAACGGCTCCTGCAAAGGATTGACGCGCTCCTGAATCATCGCGCTCACTTCGTTCGGATCGGCTTCCACGGTGACGCGCGCGCTCCATTCGCCTTCGCCGTTCGCCGCGTGAATGACCGGCGTCTCGGTTCGCAAATGAAGATGGCGCGCATAGGGAAGCACCTGCTGAAGCCGCTCCAAGAGCATGGCACGGTCGTGTCCCCATTGATCGGAATACGACGGATCGAGAAACTCGCCGACGGCAGACCAATTATTTTTCTCCAGCGCGGTCATGAGATGTGCGGTGTGCAAACGGATCTGTTGCTCTGTGTCCCAAAGTTGAAAGAGATAAAGCCCGAGAACGACCGCGACGAGCAGGCCGCCGTAAAGACCCGCGCGAAAAGTCGGCGCCCGAATGACTGCGACTCGCTCGTTAGGCCGAATCATTCGTTCGCTTCCTGAATCTGCAATTCCTCGAGCAACTTCGCCATCGCTTCGACCGCTTCTTCGGCGTCGACGCCGTGCGCTTCGATGACGGCTTTCGCGCCGAGGCCGAGACTGGCGCGCATGATGTCGATCAAACTGGTCGCGGAAAATTTCTCGCCATTCGCGATCAGGAAAATCTCCGAGCGAAAGCTGTTCGCTCGTCGCGCAAACTCCGCCGCCGGGCGCGCGTGTATGCCGAACTTGTTCAGGATTGTCACCTCGCGCGTGACCGTGACCGGCTCGCGTTTTTGCCGCCATTTCATTCGTTAGGCTACGTGACCAAACTCCAGGGCCGATGCAAGGAACGTTCGATTGGTGCAGGAAAATTTATTTATGTTCGACAGAACGAGGCAGACTTCTCCGCGCGGATTTAACTGCTCGTTAGGCCAAACGCCCCGATTCTTCAGCGCCTCTTTTCTTTACCGCTCCAGCGCGACGGGTAAGTTCCCCGCCACTCGATGGCCGTGACCGAAGAAGAAATCAGAACCGCGCTGCAGGCGGTCAAGTATCCGGGCTTCAGCCGCGACGTTGTTTCTTTCGGTTTAGTGAAGGGAATCGAAATCGCGGGCGATCGCGTGACTGTGCAAATGACGCTGACGACAAACGAGCCGGCCATTCCGCGCGCGATCAAAACCGAGGCGGAAGATGTTTTGCAAAAACTTCCCGGCGTCGCGCAGGCGAAAGTTTTGATCGATATTCACGCGCCGCCGGCCGGCGCGACAAACGCGGCAGGCGTGGGAGCGACGCGCATCGAAGGGATAAAGCACGTCATCGCGATCGCCAGCGGTAAAGGCGGTGTCGGCAAGTCGACCGTGGCGGCGAATCTCGCGATTGCGTTGGATAAAACGCAGGCGCGCGTCGGGCTCTGTGATTGCGATATTTATGGGCCGAGCATTTCGCTCATGTTCGGCGCGCGCGATCGCCCGACAGCGACGGACGAGAACAAGATCATCCCGATCGAGCAGTATAATCTGAAACTCATGTCGATGGGCTTTCTGCTCGATGACGCTTCGCCGGCGATTTTGCGCGGGCCGATGGTCACGCGTTACACCCAGCAATTTCTGCGGCAGGTGGAATGGGGTGAGCTGGATTTTCTCGTGCTCGATCTCCCGCCCGGCACCGGCGACATCCAGTTAACCATCGTGCAAACGGTCGCGCTCGCCGGCGCGATCATCGTGACCACGCCGCAGGAAGTGGCGTTGATCGATGCACGCAAAGCCGCGACCATGTTCGAGAAAGTGAACGTGCCGGTGCTCGGCTTGATCGAGAATATGAGTTACTTCGCTTCGCCGGAGAGCGGAAAACGCTACGACATTTTCGGTTCCGGCGGCGGCGAGCGCGAAGCGAAGCGGCTGCGCGTGCCGTTGTTAGGCCAGATTCCGATCGATATCGCAACGCGTGAATCGGGCGATCGCGGAATGCCGATCACGGCGGAAGCGAGCGACTCGCCGGTGACAGCGGAGTTCATGAAAATCGCCCGACATTTGCGCGAGACGATTGGTTAAAATCAAAGGCCGCATCTGCCGGCGAGGGCGCGGCGGATTGAATAGGCACGTGCGATGCTTAGTCAGAGCTTAGCGGAATATATTGACCGCCCATCTCCCGTATGAAAGACAATGCTGAAATGGTCGCTGCGCAGGCAGAGCAATCTCAGTTCGTCACGAACTCGGTGCTCTACAAAGAATTTCTCGCCGAGCGTGAGGAAATTTTGAAACACAAATGGATCGAGAGCGAGAAAGCCGGCTCGGATATCGGCTTCGAAAAAGCGTTGCTCGATTGGATTTTAAAACATCGTTCGAACTGGCGTAACAAACGCCGAGGAGAAGCCCGCGCGCGCGCCGAAGCTGCCTAACGAACGCGTATCCTTTAAGGCGATCCTGCGAGGTCGCGAAGGAAACGAATGAACGCAAAAAATCCCGCTCCCTCTTCGCCTCCGCCTGCCGGCACGCCGGTTTTGGATGCGGTCGCGATTCGCAATGCGCTGCGGCGCATCGCGCATGAAATCATCGAACGCAACGCGGATTTGCGCGCCGTTGTTTTGGCCGGAATTCCGTCGCGCGGCGTGGAGATCGCGCGCCGTCTCGCCGCCTTCGTCGCAGAGTTTGCGAAAGTAAAAATCGAAACCGGCGTGATCGATGTCGCGATGCATCGTGATGATGTCGGCACGCGGGCGGACTTGCCGATTGTTCAGGCGTCGCATCTGCCGCATCCGCTGGAAGGGCGAACCGTCATCATTGTCGATGATGTTTTTTACACCGGCCGAACGACGCGCGCGGCCATGGATGCGATTGGATCTTTCGGACGGCCCGCGCGCATTCAACTGGCAGTGCTGATCGATCGCGGACATCGCGAGTTGCCGATTCGCGCGGATTACGTCGGCAAAAATTTACCGACCGCGGCCGGCGAGCGCGTGCGGTTGCGGCTGGAAAATGTCGACCACGAACCGGACGCGGTTTGGTTGATCAAAGAGGTCGCGCCATGAGCATGCGCTGGAATCGCAAAGACCTCGTCGGCATCTGGGATCTCTCCGCCGAAGAGCTTAATTTCATTCTCGAAACGGCCGATGCGTTCAAGCAAGTCGGCACCCGCGATGTGAAAAAAGTTCCGGCGCTACGCGGGAAAACGCTGGTTAATCTTTTCGTCGAACCGAGCACGCGCACGCGCACTTCCTTTGAGTTGGCGGCGACGCGTTTGAGCGCGGATGTGATTAATATTTCGCCGAGCGCTTCCAGCCTAACGAAAGGTGAAACGCTCAAGGACACCGCGAAAATTCTGGAGGCGAACCACGCCGATTTGATCGTGCTGCGACACAGCTCGGCCGGCGCCGCGCAGTTCCTGGCCGAGCGTTTGCGCGCGAGTGTGATCAACGCCGGCGACGGCGCGCACGAGCATCCGACGCAGGCTTTGCTCGACCTTTACACGATGCGCGAACGGCGCGGCGCGATCGCCGGATTGCACGTCGCGATCGTGGGCGACATTCTTTTCAGTCGCGTGGCGCGCTCGAATATTTTCGCACTGCTCAAGCTCGGCGCGCGCGTCACGTTGGTCGGGCCGAGTACGCTCGTGCCGCGAGAATTCGAGAAGCTCGGCGTGCAAATCTCGCATCGGATCGATGAAGTTTTGCCGACGGTCGACGTGGTTAATTTGCTGCGCATCCAGCACGAGCGGCAACGGAAGGAATACTTCCCCGGCCTCGGGGAATACATCCGGCTTTTTGGCCTAACGAAAGCTCGCGCGAAGTTGTTGAAACCGGAGTGTCTGATCATGCATCCGGGACCGATCAATCGCGGCGTCGAGATCGACAGCGACCTGGCCGACGGAGTGCAAAGTGTCATTCTCGACCAGGTGACGAACGGCTTGGCCGTGCGCATGGCCGTGCTTTATCTCTGCGGAGGAATCGCCTCGTGATCGCGACGCTTTCTGGGGAGCGCCCGCGACTCGCGTGCTGCGATCGGCGACTCGCCGATCGCATCGAGAGATGTGCTTCTGCCATTGGCCTTCGGATACACAGGAAGTTCGCGGCGAGTCGCGTGCGCTCCCCGGCATGAACTCGATCATGATCAAGAACGGCCGCATCATCGATCCCGCAAATAAGCGAGATGAGATCGGCGATCTCTTCATCGCGGACGGGAAGATCACTGATTCTTTCGACAATGCTGAAGTCATTGACGCCGCCGGACTGATCGTGGCGCCGGGTTTAATCGACATTCACGTCCATTTCCGCGAGCCGGGATTTGGTTGGAAAGAAACAATCGAAAGCGGCGCGCGCGCGGCCGCAGCCGGTGGATTCACCACCGTGGTTTGCATGCCGAACACCGCGCCGGTGGCTGACAGTCCGAGCACGATCGCGTGGATCAAAAATCGCGCGGCCGAAGTCGCGTGCGTGAATGTTTTGCCGAGCGGCGCGATCTCAAAAAATCTCGCGGGCGAAGAACTCGCGCCGATTGGATCGCTCGCACAAGCCGGCGTGGTCGCGATCACGGATGACGGACATTGTATTCAGAATAACGAGTTGATGCGCCGGGCGGTCGAGTATGCGCGCATGGTCGGCGTGCCGGTGCTCGATCATTGCCAGGATTACAATCTCGTTGGCAACGGCGTGGTGCACGAAGGTTACTGGAGCACATTGCTCGGTCTTCCGGGTTGGCCGGCGGCGGGCGAAGAAGTGATCGTGGCGCGCAATATTTTGCTCGCGGAACTTTGCGATCATCACATCCATTGCCAGCACATCAGTTGCGCGGGTAGCGTGCGATTGCTGCGCGAGGCGCGCGGGCGCGGCGTAAAAATCAGCGGTGAAATTTGTCCGCATCACATCGCGTTGACGGATGAGGCGATTCAGAATTTCGACACCAATTACAAAATGAATCCGCCGCTGCGAACGAAGGAAGATGTCGCGGCGCTTCTCGAGGGAATCGCGGACGGCACGCTGGAGATTCTGGCGAGCGATCACGCGCCGCACGCGAAGTTTGAAAAGGAAGTCGAGTTCGATCAGGCGCCGTTCGGCATTCTCGGTTTAGAAACCGAACTTGGTTTGTTCCTGGACTTGTTAGTCCACAAAACGAAAACGATCGGCCTCCCGCGATTGATCGAAATGCTGACGGCAAATCCGGCGCGTTTGTTGAATTTGCCCGCGGGCAACCTCTCGTTAGGCGCACCCGCCGATGTGACGTTGATCGATCCCGATTTGGAGTGGACATTCCGCGCGGAGGAATCGGCCAGTTTATCCTGCAACACGCCTTTCGATGGCTGGCGAATGAAGGGCCGCGCGGTGCGGACGATCGTCCGCGGCCAGACGGTCTGGCAATTGCCAACGACTCGTTAGGCGGCGTAACCGCCGGAGATGTAATTCTCCAGTTGCTGCAAGGCCGCGCCCTGCACGGAGATGACGTGCTTGACCAGGTCGCCGATGGAAATCACGCCGCGCAACTCACCGTTTTCCACCACCGGCAAATGGCGCACGTGTTTGTCGGTCATGAATTGCAGGCAATGATCAACGCTCTCCTTCGGCTCAACCGTGGTGAGATGCGTCGACATAATTTCGTGCACGGGCGTTTCGCGGGAACGCTTGCCGCGCAGCATGACTTTGCGCGTGTAATCGCGTTCGGAAATGATGCCGACGAGTTGGTTGTCGCGGATGACGACGAGCGCGCCGATATTTTTCTCGGCCATGAGCGAGACGGCTTCAAAGACTGTCGCGTCCGGCGAGACCGACCAAAGTGCGCCGCTCTTTTGATTGAGAATCGAATCAATCGTGCCGGTGAAATTCATAATCGCGGGAGCCGCGCCCTTCGCGAGAATGATCGTATCTCAGGGCGCAAGAGCGCGGCAAGACTTCTCTCCCGCGCGCGCGACGGGAATGGCGCCGAGCTAATTTTTCATCCGCGAAACATGGCCGGCGGCGAGACGCCATTTGCCATCTTGTTTCACGAAAGTGTCAGTGAATTGCACGATGATATCGATCGGTTTTCCCTCGGCCGTGCCTTGCACTTTTGTTTTGCCGAGAACGATCGCGGTCGCGTCGCCATAGACGCGCGCCTTCATGTCGTAATTCTCGAAGACTTTGTAGTGAATCTTGCCGCCCTTTGCGTCGGCCACGTCCTCCGCGGCGGTGTTAATTTCGCCCTTCGAATTGGTCAGCGTGTAATCGCTGGTCAGAAACTGCGCGATCTTCTCGGCGTCGTTATTTTGATATGCGAGACAACCTTCGCGCTCGGTTTGCAGGACCGCGTTTTCTTCCGCGGAATTATCGGCAAACGCACAAAGCGCGCTCAAAAAAAGGGCGCAGGAACTGAGGAGAATTTTCATGGGCGCAGAATAACGCCGCGGAGAATCTTGTCGCGAAAATTACTCTTCCTTGCGCGCGATGATTTCGAAAAACATCGGCGTGGTCAGGATGCTTGTCGGATCGTTTTCTGCCTCGGCAAAATCGCGCCGAACCGTTTCCGTCCAATCTTTCTCCACGCGGCCGAGCTCGAGCAAGCGTTCGAGATTAATCCCGATAAAGCTGGCGGCCCATTGCCATTCAAACTCGTTAGGCGTGACCGTCAGGACCTGCGGGCGGACGTCGATCAGGCGCAGCCCGGCTTTCTGTAAAAGTGAAGGAAGCGCCAGAGCGATGTCGGGTTCGCCGCCGTTCGCGCGCCAACTGGTCATCACTTCGTCGACAAAACTTTCCATGGCCGGCCGGCGTGGCGCGAGGCTGAAGGTGCGGTAATGGCTGTACTCGTGAAAAATGGCGACGCCGCCCGGCCGGAGCGCGGCACTGATTTCGCGGACGAGCTTCTCTGGCGAGGAGACAAAACAGGCGACCCAGCGGCACCAGGTGGCATCGAAATTCCGTTCGCCTAACGAGTGCTCCATCAGATCGGCTTCGCGAAAACGAACATTCGTTAGGCCGCGCGCGGCGCAGGATTTTTTCGCGACCTCGAGGAAACGTGTGGAGCGTTCGACTGCCAGCACTTCGCCGGTCGGTCCGACGATTTCCGCGAGATCGACGGTCGCGTAACCAGGCCCGGCGCCGAGATCGAGCACGCGCGAGCCGATGGTGATTCCGGCGCGTCGCCAGCATTGCAAAACCACCGCACGCCAGACGCGATGCTGCAGGCCGAGCCGCGCCACCTCATCGTCGTGTGTGCCGAGGACGTAATCGGTTTCGGGTTTCGCCATGCTCACGGCAAAAGATGAATGAGC
>CAXSCV010000002.1:43017-74031 GCA_964235895.1 uncultured Chthoniobacterales bacterium | reverse complement strand
CATGATTTTCGTGACGTGAATTTCGATCCGGAGAGACGTGGATCGTTGCGGCGAACGGTCCGCTCTGATTATGTGCTCGATCTCATGAAGCCGCGCAAAGCCGCCGTCGTTTTCATATTCATCACGGTCACGCTCGACATGCTGGCGCTTGGTTTAATCGCGCCGGTTTTGCCGAAGCTGGTGCTGAATTTTCTCGGCGGAGATACGACGAGCGCGGCGAAATGGTTCGGAATTTTCGGGACGGTTTTTGCCTTGATGCAGTTTGTTTTTTCGCCGGTGCTCGGGGTGATGTCGGATCGTTTCGGACGGCGGCCGATCATTCTCGCGTCGAATCTCGGGCTCGGTCTCGATTACATTGTGATGGCGGTCGCGCCCTCGATCGGCTGGCTCTTTCTCGGGCGCGTGATCTCGGGGATTACCGCGGCCAGCATTTCGACGGCGATGGCTTACATCTCCGATGTGGTCGCGCCGGAAAAACGCGCGGGCGCTTTTGGGATGATCGGCGCGGCGTTCGGTGTTGGCTTCGTGCTCGGTCCGGCGCTCGGCGGATTGCTTGGGACGTCGGATCCGCGTTTGCCATTTTGGGTCGCGGGTGGGCTAAGCCTAACGAATGCAATCTATGGATATTTTTTCGTGCCGGAATCACTTCCGCACGAACGCCGCAGGCGCTTCACTTTGGGCCGCGCGAATCCGGTCGGCTCGCTCGTTTTGCTTCGTTCGCATCCGGAATTATTCCAGCTCGCGGTCATCCAATTTATCGGCTACGTCGCGCACGAGGTCTTCAATATCTGGGCGCTTTACGCGATCTTTCGCTACGCGTGGAATGAAGGAATGGTCGGCCTCTCGCTTGCGCTGGTCGGCGTTTGTTCGGTCGCGATTTCGGCCGGCCTGGTCGGGCCGATCGTGAAAAAATTAGGCGAACGCAAAACGCTTTACGTCGGGCAATTTTTTGGAGGCTTGGGAATGGTCATCGCGGGTCTGGCGCGGACCGGCGCGGGCTACTTCGCGTCCATTCCGGTGATGATGCTCTGGACGATTTCCGGGCCGGCCGCGCAAGGGATGATGACGCGGCGCGTGGGTGAATCGGAGCAGGGCGAATTGCAGGGCGCGATCAACAGCGTGCGCAGTCTGGCGGTGATCGTGGGCCCGGCGCTTTTTACATTCACGTTCGCTTACTTCATCGATGCGCGGCGACACTGGCCGGTGCCGGGCGCGCCATGGTATCTGGGCGCGGCGCTGCTCTTTTTCGCGATGATCATGTCGACGCGCATTCCGCGTTTGCCGGCGGGCGATTGCAACCTGGCGCGGCCGATCGAGGCCGGGCCGACTCCGCTTTCCGCGGCCGCGCCGCCGTTGGACTAACGAGTCGTTCGGTTCGCGCGACCTACGGATAGGTCACACGATAGAAGCGCGCGGTGCCCGGATTCGCATCGACAAATTGCACCGTCCCATCGCCGCTCGCAGTCGCCGTGCCGATGGTGGTGAATGGTTCGACGAGGGTGTTTGTCGCTTGCACGGTGTGTTGCTGGAAGGGCACGCCGTTGGCCTTGATAAGAATGGAGCCGTTGGCTTGCCTGGTCGGGACGGCCGTATCGACCGTCGGTTGTGGCGGGACAATTTTGAAAACGCTCCCGCTGCCGATCGCCACGATATAGATCTCGCCATTCGCGTCTTCGCCGAATGACGCGGGGTTGCTCAATCCGTAACCGCCGGTCGTGGTCGGGAAAAGATCGGCCGTGATGTCGACGAAATTAGAAGCAACGGTGCCGTCGAAATTAAGGGCAAAGATTTTCGAGGAGAGATAATCGCCGAAAATATACGTGCCGCGGAGCGCGGGAATTTGTTTGCCGCGATAAACATAACCGCCGGTGACTGTGCCGCCGGTCGAGCGCGGATAATCGATGATCGGATCGATCGCGCCCGGAGGCGGTGTTGAGTTTGGATAAGCTGGGTTTTGAATGGTCCCTTCGCGCACCCGCCAGCCGTAATTTTCGCCGCCGCCGGGATTGGTTGGTTTCTGCACGTCGACTTCTTCGCGCGTGTTCTGGCCGACGTCGCCGATATACATTGTGCCGGTCGCGCGATCGAAGCTGTCGCGAAACGGATTGCGCAAACCGAAGGCGAAAATTTCCTGGCGCGCGGTGCTTGAGCCGAAGAAAGGATTGTTCGCGGGAATGGAATAAGTGCCGGCCGCGGAGTCGATATGAATGCGGAGCATTTTGCCGAGGAGCGTCGTGGTATTTTGCGCATTGCCGCCGGGCTCGATGTGGCCGGTTCCCTGGTCGTCGCCATTTCCCCCATCGCCGCTCGCGATGTACAAATTATTTTCGTCGCCCGCGCGCGGGCTGAAGCCGATCCAGCCGCCGTTATGATTCGGTTCCGGCTGATCGAACATGAGCAGTTTTTTCTCGTCGCTCGTGTCGGCGACGTCGGGATTGGTCGCCGAGACTTTGAACTGCGAAACGTGCGAGACGCCCTGGCCGTAAGCCCCGTTGGGCGCGACATAGTAAACGTAAAACTTTCCGTTGGTCGCGTAGTTCGGATCGAAGGCCAGACCGACGAGACCTTCTTCGCTGGAGAGGCTGACGAGCGAGGAGATGTCGAGGAAGGGGGTGCTGTTGAGCGCGCCGGTTTGCAGATTCAAAATGTAAACGTAACCGCGTTTGGTGACGATAAAGAGGCGGTTGTAATCGGCCGGGGCCGCGGTCACGAAAAGCGGTTCGGTTAGACCGCCGGCGACGCGAAGGGCATCGAGCGCGGGCAGTGTTTGGCCGAAACCGTTCGGCGGCGAAACGATGGCGAAAAGCGCCGCGCCGAGGGCGAGGCTGATGAACAGAAATCTTTGACGAATGAGTGAGAGGTGTGACGCGCCGCGCATGGCGGAAGATAGCACACTGCGCACAAGACTCGACTTGTCGCCGCGCGGTCGGCATTCCAGAATGCCCGCGATGAGACTTCCGCGGCAAAACTATCACGACATCGAGCGCATCATTGAGTTTGATTTTGTCCGCGCGACCGAAGCGGCGGCGCTCAATTCTTTGCAATGGCTCGGGCGCGGCGAGAAAGAACTGGCCGATGCCGCGGCCTGCGATGCCATTCGCGGGATGTTCGATTTGATGAACATCTGTGGCGAAGTCGTCATCGGCGAAGGCATCAAAGACGACGCGCCGGGAATTTTTAAAGGCGAACAACTCGGCACCTGGCAACTGGGATCTCCGCATTTTCACATCGCGCTCGATCCGATCGACGGCACGACCAACATCTCGAAAGGCATGCCGAATTCCATCACCTGCATCGCCGCCGCCAGCCCGGAAGAAGGCGTGAAAGTAGCGCTGCGCGATGTGCCTTCCTTCTACATGATGAAGGTGGCTTACGGGCCGATGGTCACGCGCGCGATGCAGATCGCGGGTATCGCGACATTAAAGATCGACAGTCCAATCGAAGAGACGCTCATGACCGTGGCGCAGGCCTTAAACAAGCGCGTGCAAGATGTGGTCGTCATGATGCTCGATCGTCCGCGCCATAAGGAACTCGTCGAGGAAATCCGGCGCGTCGGCGCTTCCTTGCGCATGATCGGCGATGGCGACATCGCGGCCGCGATCGGGCCGGCGATTGCGGAGAGTGGGATCGATCTTTACCTCGGCATCGGCGGTTCGCCGGAAGCGGTGCTCGCGGCAGCGGCGCTGAAATGTCTCGGCGGCGACATGCAATGCAAAATGTGGCCGCGCGATGAAGAGGAACGCAAGCAACTGATCGCCGACGGTTACGAGAAAGATCTCAACCGCGTTTTCTTTGCCGACGATTTGGCGAACGGAAAGAACATCATTTTTTGCGCGACCGGGATCAGCGACAGCGCGTTGCTCCGCGGCGTGACTACGCGGGGCCCGAACACGATTACGCATTCCATCTTGATGCGGGCGAAAAGCAAAACCGTTCGTTTCATTCGCGCTTCGCACGATTTGCAAAACAAGACGATCCGTCTCCGTTCCGACAAACGTGAACACCGCATTTAGCGGCAGCGGGGCAGGACGGAATCCCGTTAATCCTGTCTAAAAAGACCAACGCTAGAGCAATTGAGATCTCGGCTCGACATCGCGGGAATGGTCTGTTGAAATTCCGAGACAAACCCGCTTATGAGACAAATTCCGAAAACCGAGCTGTCGCCAGATAATGGCTGTGTCATCGATACGAAATGGAAAGTCGGTCCGTTAAGTTATCATTCGTGCGCGAGCGAAATCGGCAACGAACCCGTCGTGCACGATGCGCCCATGCCGGAGATCATCGTTTACGATCACGTCGGTTTTAAAGGCGCCTACGCGCGGACGAACCTCAGCTTCCATTTCCTCGGCGATTTTTGGAACGATCGCATCAGCTCGCTCATCATCGTCAGCGGCGTCTGGCGTTTTTATCGCGATGAATATTACAAGGGCGACCACTGGGATCTCGGTCCGGGCTTTTACGAATGCTTCTTCAAAGGCGAAGGTCCGGACGACGTGATCAGCTCGTTCCAGGCAATCCAGCTGACGTAGTGCGCTCGCTCCGCCTAACGAGCGGTTATTTTCTCACGGGCCTGCTGCTCATCTGCAGTGCGGGCCTGCCGGCGCGCGGCGCGGAGCCGTCCGATCCGAATGTCGCCGGTCTCGATCGCATTCTCGCGGAGGTAAAGCCGAGACAGAAATCCGTCGCGGTCGGCGACATGATTTTCGATGTCTCGCTCCTGCAAGCATGGCGCGATCATCTGGCCGCGGGAAAGGGTTACGGAACCGAATCGGCTTTCGACGGTTCGGTAAATCTTTGGCCGAGCGGCATCGTTTATTATGCCTTCGACGCGAGCGTGTCGGCGGCGCATCAACGCTCATTTGTCGATGCGGCTAACGAGTGGTCGGCTTTCGCCAATGTCAGTTTTGTGCTGCGCACGAACCAAATAAATTACGTGCTCGTGAAAGACGGCGGCGCTGGTCTCTCCGGTGGAAATTCCTTCGTCGGAATGAAAAATCCCGGACCGCAGGATTTGAACATCGGTTCGTATAGTTGGAATCGCGATACCATCACGCACGAAGTCGGCCACGTCCTCGGACTGGTTCACGAACATCAGCGCTCCGATCGCGATAACTACGTCAACATCATCGCGGCGAACATTCCGGGCGGCGCGAGCAACGGCAATTTCATTCTCCTGCCGAGCTCAAACAACATCGGCCTCTACGATTTCCTTTCGGTCATGCATTACGCGAAGAATTTTGCGAGCACGAACGCGGTCCCGCCGGGAAATACGATCGAGCCGAAACCGGCTTACGCGCAGTATCTCGATCTCATGGGCAACCAATTCGATCGCGTTTTAAGCGCGAGTGATCGCAATGGCATGAGCGCGGTTTACGGTGCGCCGGCGGCGACGCCGGGACCGGTGGTCACGAATACGAAAGACAGCGGACCCGGCTCGCTGCGCACTTCGATTTATTACGCGATCGATCATCCCGGCACGACTATTTCGCTGCACATTCCGATGAGCGATTCTGGCCTAACGAGTGGTGGTGCTTACGTGATGAAATTTACCGATGGCCTGCCGCGTCTCGGCGTGCAAACAACCATCGATGGCGCGTCGCAAACGACCTACGGCGGTGATTCCAATGGAAGCGGACCGGAAGTGATGCTCGACGGTTCGCTCGCGCAGGATTCGTATCCCGACGGAGTGAAATTTACCGAAGCGAATTGCACCGTGCGCGGCTTGATCATTAATGGTTTCCGCGGAAACGGCGCGCATTTTACCGGCGCCGGCGCGACGGGAAATTCGTTCTCTGGTTGTTACATCGGCACGAATGCGGATGGCACGAGCGCGGTGCAGAATCCCGTCGGCGTGCTGATCGAGGCGGGTGCGCAGAACAACCTCATCGGCGGCCCAACCGCGGCGCTGCGCAACGTCATCTCGGGAAATCAGTATCAGGGCGTGGTCATGCGCGACTCCGGCACCGCGAACAATTTCGCGCAGGGAAATTACATCGGGCTGAATGCGGCCGGCACCGCGGCGTTGCCTAACGGAAACGCAGGCATCTACATCTTCGCGGGCGCGCACGGGAACACGATCGGCGGAGCCTTTCCCGGCGCGCGCAACGTCATTTCCGGGAACTCGAATCAAGGCATCGCGATCAGCGATGCAGGCACGAGCGCCAATCTCGTGGCAGGTAATTATATTGGCCTGAATGCCACGGGCGCGGCGGCGGTGGCGAATAGTTTTGCCGGCGTGGAAATTTACGGCGGTGCGACCGGCAACACGATCGGCGGAACGAGTGTGGCCGCGCGCAATGTTATCTCCGGAAATTCGCCGCAAGGAATCGCGATCTCGGGCACGGGCTCGACCAGCAATGTCGCGCTCGGCAACTATATTGGGACGAATTTTTCCGGCGCCTCCGCGGTGCCGAATGGATATTCTGGCGTTGGGATTTTCAATGGCGCGAGCAATAACACCATCGGCGGCACGGTGGCGGGCGCGGGCAATTTGATCTCCGGCAACAGTGCGCAAGGCGTCTATCTTTCGGACGCCGGAACGAACAGCAACGTGGTCGCGGGAAATTTGATCGGCACGACGGCCGCGGGCATGACGGCGTTGGCGAATAGTTATGCGGGCGTCGAGATCAGCAACGGCGCGCAACTCAATCTCATCGGCGGTTTCACCGCGGGTGCGCGCAATATTCTTTCCGGGAACTCGTCGCAAGGCGTGTTGCTCGGTCAGGCCGGCACATCGAACAATCGCGTGGCTGGAAATTACATCGGCACCAACTTCACCGGGACGGCTGCGTTGCCTAACGGATTTCCCGGCGTGGATATTTCTGGGGGCGCGAGCGCGAACACGATTGGCGGTGCGGAGGTCGGCGCGGGCAATGTGATTTCCGGGAACAATTATCGCGGCCTTTCAGTGGTCGACAGCGGCACGAATAACAATTTGATCGCGGGAAATTTGATCGGTGTGAACGCGGCCGGGACAGCGGCATTGGCCAACTCCGGTCCCGGCATCGCGATCTTTGGCGGCGCGCAAAATACAGCCGTCGGCAGTATTAATGGCGGACGCAATTTCATTGCTGGAAACAACGGCGCCGGCATCGCGGTCAGTGGGCTGAACACGAACGCGACGTCGATTATCGGCAACTCGATCGGCCTGACGCCCGCCGGCGCTGTTGTTGCGAACACCGCTGAGGGCGTGGCGATTTTCGCGGACGGCTCCGGCAGTCCGCAAAGCAACACTATCGGCGGCGCATCAGTTGGCGCGGCCAATACGATTTCGGGCAACGGCGGAGCGGGCGTCGCGCTTTATAATAATGGGACGATCAGCAATCGGGTCAGTGGAAATTCGATTCAGGCGAACGGCGGACTCGGCCTTGATTTGTGGGGCGATGGCGTGACGCCTAACGACACGGGCGACGGCGATGCCGGTCCGAACAATCTGCAAAATTTTCCGGTGCTCACTTCCGCCGTGCTCGGGATCAACACCGCGATCGCCGGTTCGCTCAACAGCACGGCGAACACGACATTTCGTGTGGAATTTTTCGCGAGCGCGACGGCGGATTCGTCGGGCTTCGGCGAAGGTCAGCACTTTATCGGCGCAATCAGTGTCACGACGAACGGCAGCGGCAACGCTTCGTTTTCCCAAGCGCTCACCACCGCGGTGCCTGCGGGGCGAATTGTCTCCGCAACGGCGACCGATCCCGCGGGGAACACCTCGGAATTTTCCCGCAATGTTTTGGTGACGACCACGGACACGGACGGCGACGGGATGCCCGATAGTTACGAAGCCGCGAACGGATTATCGACCACGGTGAACGATGCCGCGGCCGATGCCGACGGCGATGGCCTAACGAATCTGGCTGAGTTCCGCGCGGGCACCGATCCGCGGAGCGCGACGAGTGTTTTTCGGCTTTCGGAAATTACGCGCAACGGAACGTCGATTCAGATTTCACTGCCGACGGTCAATGGGCGCACTTATCGCGTAGAATATTCCAGCGATCTGGGCGCGGCCAGTTCCTGGCGCACGCTGGCGGATGAAGTCGCCGGCACGGGCGCGAAACTCTTGTTTGCCGATACAGGCGCGATTGGCCTAACGAGACGTTTCTATCGCGCGGTGATCGAGCCGTGACCTTCCATTACTCGTTAGGGCAAAGGGTGCGCGCAGCCGTGGCGACTTCTTTGGGCGGCGCGATTTTGCTGGTGGCCGCGATGGCCTGCGCGAGCAGCGGCGCCAGCCGGTTCGCCATGCTTGAGGGAAATCGCGTTCATTATACCGATTTCGGCAGCGGAGATTTCGCCCTGGTTTTCGTGCACGGCTGGAACTGCGACGAATCGGTTTGGAAAGAACAGGCACCGACGTTGTCCAAAAATGCGCGCGTGATTACGGTTGATCTTCTCGGCCACGGCAAAAGCGATGCGCCGCCGGTCGCTTATACGTTCGATCTGCAGGCGCGCGCGATCGAGGCGGTGCTGGAGGATGCGGGCGTGACTTCGGCCGTCCTCGTCGGGCACAGCAATGGCACGCCGGTGGTGCGGCAATTTTACCGGCTCTTTCCGTCGAAGGTGCGCGGATTGGTCATGGTGGATGGCGCGCTGCGGACGTTTGGCAATGCGGCGACGATGGAGAAGTTCATCGCCCCGTTGCGTGGGCGCGATTATGCGGAGACCGCGACGCGTTTCATTGAAGGAATGACCGGGCCGATCAAAGACACGACGGAACGCGAGGAGATCAAAGCGATGATGCTGCGCGGACGTGAGCAGGTGGCGGTGAGCGAAATGGAGGCGTTGCTCGCGCCGGAATTGTGGGAGCCGACGAAGATCGAAGTGCCGGTCTTGATGATCATGGCGAAGCAGCCGGCGTGGACGGCGGATTACGAAGAATTCGTGCGCTCGTTCATCCCGAATTTGGATTACCAAATGTGGGAAGGCGTTTCGCATTTCGTGATGCAGGACAAACCAGCCGAGTTCAATCGCGCGGTCCGGCAATTCCTGCAGAAGAACGCGCTCGCGGAAAGTTTCCGTAACCCGCCGCCGTCCCTCGCGGTCAAAGACGAAACAGCGAAGCCCTAAATTTTTTGCGCAGGCGCCAGGGTGCGGTCCGCGCAACTTTGCTTTAAGCTATGCGCGCATGATCGAAATAGCGGCTGATCGTCTGACCGAGAAGGTGCTGGCCGGCGAACGCATTTCGCGCGACGACGCGCTCAAACTTTATCGGCTTCCGCTGCAGGAATTAGGCGCGATGGCCGATGCCCGGAAGAGACAAATGCAGCACGCCGCTGGCGAAGCGGACGGGGCGGAGATCGTCACTTACATCATCGATCGCAACATTAATTACACGAACGTCTGCAACGTTTACTGCAAGTTCTGCGCGTTTTATCGCACGGAGAAAGATGCGGATCACTACGTCTTAAGTCGCGAGCAACTGGACCAAAAGTTGGATGAACTTACGGCCGCGGGCGGGGTTCAGATTTTAATGCAAGGCGGGCATCATCCGAAGCTGACTTTCGATTGGTATATCGATCTCCTGTGCCATATCCGCGAAAAATATCCGCATATTAATATCCACGGTTTTAGCCCGCCGGAGTTGCAACATTTCGCCGGCGTTTTCGAGATGCCGTTGCGCGAGGTGATCACGGAATTCAAGGCCGCTGGTCTTGGCTCTATTCCGGGTGGCGGTGGCGAGATTTTGGTCGATCGCGTGCGGCGGCGGATCTCGCCATTGAAATGCGATTCCGATGGCTGGCTGGAAGTAATGCAAATCGCGCACGAGCTCGGATTGAAATCGAGCGCGACCATGATGTTCGGGCATGTCGAAACCGTGGAAGAACGCATCGAACACTTGCAACGTTTGCGAGATCAACAGGAAGCGTCGGGCGGATTCACGGCCTTTATTTGTTGGACCTTTCAGCCGGAGAACACGGTCTTGAAAATCGAACGGCGCGCCGGCGTAGCGGAATATCTGCGCATGCAGGCGCTCTCGCGCATCTTCCTCGATAACATTCCGAACGTGCAAAGTTCGTGGGTCACGCAAGGTCCGGATATCGGGCAGGTCGCGCTGAAATATGGCGCGAACGATTTTGGTTCCGTGATGATGGAAGAGAATGTGGTGAGCAGCGCCGGCACGACTTTTCGTTTGAACGCTGCCCAAATCGAAGACCTCATCCGCGACGCGGGTTACGAACCGCACCGCCGGAATAATTGGTATCAACTCTTGAATTAGCCCGGAGCAGTGCGTTCTTCTCCGCCCGCGCTCCCCCAAAATCCCGCCTTGACGCCGCTCCGCTCCTTCCCAACTAATACCGCCTGCACCGCGCCGGACTCTCCCGGCGTTCGGGGATTTATCTCTATGAAATATTTTGCCGGTTTGTTTCGCAGCGTCGCGCCCTCGCTTCTGCTCGCGATCCTGTTTGTTTTCTGCGCGGCGCCCCTCGTCTTCGCGGAAGGCGTCCAGATCAAGGCGATCGATGTCCAATACACCGGGCCGGAGACGATCAGCAAAGAACGCATCCTGGCGCAGATGCGCACGAAGGTCGGCGACACTTATTCCGATGCCATTGTCGAAGAAGATATCCGCGCGCTCTACGAAACCAAGCAAGTGCAGAACGTGCGCATCTTCGCCGAACCGGACGGCCAGGACGCAGTGAAAGTAATCGTGGCCGTGCAGACGCGCGCGATTGTGAACGAGATCGAGATCGAAGGCGCGACCCGCATCTCGGCGAAGACATTGCGCAAAAAGATCGCAGTGAAGATCAACTCACTGGTCGATGAAGATGCGCTAGGGAAAGGCCGTCAGGACATCATCGATGCCTATCGCGCGAAAGGTTATAACGACATCGACGTCCAGTATCATCTTGAAACGAACGACGCCCGCGGCACCTCGCGTGTTGTCTACGCGATCAATGAAGGCGAGAAAGGCGCGATCAGTGCCATTCGCTTCGAGGGCAATCACGCTTTCAAGGATGCCGTGTTGCGCAAGCAGATGAAGACGAAGGGCAAGACGATCATTTCTTTCCTCGATAAATCGGGGCGGCTCGATGAGGCGAAATTGCAACAAGATCTCGAATCCATCCGCGAGTGGTATCAGAACCACGGTTATATCGATGTGGAGCTGGGTGAGATTCGACGCGAGCGCACCGGCGGTCACATGGTCATCGTCATCCCGGTCGTGGAGGGCGGCGTCTATCACGTCGGCCGGCTGTCTATTACCGGCACAAAAGCGACCACGCCGGAGAAGATTCGGTTGATCCTGAAAATGAAAGAAGGCGACATCTACTCGCCGAAAGCGGTGCGCGAAGACGCCAAGAAAATTGCCGATGCCTACGGGAGCGGCGGATATGTCGACCTTGTGGTGCAGCCTCGTGGAACGCCCGGTGGGCCGGGCAAAATCGATGTCGCCTATACAATCGACGAAGGTAATCGCGCGTTCGTTCAGCGGATTAACATCATTGGCAACACGCGGACGAAAGACAAAGTCATCCGCCGCGAAGTCTTAATCGCGCCGGGTGACATCTATAGCACGACGCGCGTCGACACCTCGAAGAAGCGCCTGGATAATCTTGGATATTTTTCGCGTGTGGACACCTATCCGGAAGAGACCGGCGTGGAGGGCCGCCGGGATTTAACCGTGCAAGTGGAAGAGAAGCGGACCGGCTCGCTCACTTTCGGCGCCGGCTTCAGCACGATCGATAACCTGCTTGGTTACGTCGAACTGACACAGGGCAACTTCGATTTGCTGAACTGGCCGAACTTCACCGGCGGCGGGCAAAAATTCCGGGCTCGGGTGCAGTACGGCACGGAACGAAAAGATTTCCTTGTTAGTCTAACGGAACCTTATTTCCTCGATCGTCGTCTCTCGGTCGGTGGCGAATTATTCTATCGCGAGGCAAATTTCCTCAGCGATGTTTACGACCAGCGCAACTACGGCTTCTCGATCATCGCGCGAAAAGGTTTCGGGCGTTTCACCTCAGGTAGCTTGGAATATCGACTGGAAGATATCGATATTTACAACGTCACCCTCGGCGCTTCGGAATTGATTCTGGATGAGGCCGGATCACACACGCGAAGCCAGATCACCACCAGTTGGATCTACGACACGCGCGATAATCCCTTGCTCAGTCGGAGAGGCCAACGCGTCGTCTTTACGCCTTTTATCTCGGGCGGATTTCTCGGCGGGAATACGCAGAACTTCGGCTTCGATCTCGAGGCTTCGCAATATTTTCATCTTCCTTACGACCTGATCCTTTTGTTCAACGGCCGCATCGCGGGCGTGGATGCGTGGGGTAGCGGAGATCGTGTGCCGATTTTCGATCGTCTCTTCCTCGGCGGCGGAAACGATCTGCGCGGTTTTGATTTCCGTGAAGTCGGTCCGAAGGATGTGAACGGCGAACCGATCGGTGGAAACACGCTCGCGCGCGCCACGGTCGAGCTGACTTTTCCGATCGTGGAAAAGGTGCGCGGCGCGGTCTTCTACGATACCGGCTACGTTGAATCATCGGCCTTCGATTACAGCCCGGACAACGTCGCTTCTGACGTTGGTTTTGGCTTGCGCCTTGATCTGCCGGTCGGTCCCTTACGCCTCGATTATGGCCTGCCCATTCAGAAAGCCGGCAACAGTGGACAAGGCCATTTCAACTTTAACGTCGGTTATCAATTTTGAACGAATAACAACCACCAAGGTCTATACCCTCTCCAATTACATCCCCGTATGAAAAAATTCCTATCCGTCGCTCTGATCGCCTCGATTGCATTCCCTGTCGCCGCCTTTTCTCAGGCCATGAAAATCGGCACCGTCGACATGAACCGCGCCTTTAAAGAGTACAACAAAACCAAAGACGCCGAAGCGAAGATCAACGACGCCAAGAACGCCGCGAAGAAAGAATACGACGAGCGAGCGGAGGCCTACAAAAAGGCGCTCGACGAGGTGAACAAGATCTCGCAACAGCTGGAAGCGCCGGCCCTGAGCACGGACGCCAAGAACGCCAAGGCCAAAGAGCGCGACGAGAAAATCACCAGCATCAAAAACATGGAACGCGAGATCAACGAGTTCCGTCAAACGCGCGAGCGTCAGTTACAGGAACAAGCGCTGCGCATGCGTGAAGGCATCGTCAAAGAAATTACCGATGTGGTCATGGACAAAGTGAAGGCAAATAACCTGGATCTCGTTTTCGATAAATCCGGCATGAGCCTGAACGGTGTTCCGCTTCTCATGTTCTCGCGCGACTCCGTCGAGTTCACGAACGACATCGTCACCGCGTTGAACAAGCCGGGCCGGGTCAGTTCTTCGACCACCGAAAGCACGACGACCGCACCAAGCCCGGCCAAAGCCGCGCCGAGTCCGGCCAAGCCGAAGCCGTAAACGGTTTTTACATTTCGAAATTGAACACACGCGGCCTTTGCCGCGTGTGTTTTTTTTGTCGGAGCGGTTAGTGTGCCGACGCGCGCCGCGCTTTTTGATCGATCATGGCCTTCCCGGATTTTTCCAATCGCACGCTCCTGGCGGTTTGCGCAGTTTTCCTAGCCGCGCTTCCAATCGCTCAGGCACAGGACTGGCAGACCACGGTCAATCCGCATTCGCCTGGTCCTGTGCCCGAGCCGCGGCCGGTGCATCTGAAGTATAATTTTGGGTGGAACGGAATCGCCGCCGCCGCGGCAAATTTTCAACTCTCGAAAACCGCCGATGGCCATCTCAAACTCGACGCCACGGGACACACGATTGGGCTGGCGCGCGCCCTTTGGGAATATGACGTCACGCACGTTTCGCTAACCGATGCCCACACTTTTCGGCCGGTGCAGGTTCGCGAAACGGAAACCTTCCGTTCCAAGAAAGTCGACACCGAAATCACTTTCACTCCATCCGGCCTAACGAGTAAACGCGACGAAATTCGCGGCGGCTCGGTCAAATCCAAAACGCGCTCGTTCGCCTTTCCAAGCATCGACAGCATAGACTCCGCGGTTCTTTATTTGCGCTCGCAAACACTGTCGCCGGATGCCGTGCAACGTCTGGTCGTCTATCCGAGCACGTCCGCCTATTTGTGCACGATCACGCCCGTGGGGCGCGAGCGTCTCAACGTCCCCGCCGGCTCCTACGCCGCCATCAAGTTGGATCTGCAACTGAGCAAAATAGGAGGGAAAGGCGAGCTGCTCCCGCACAAGAAATTCCGTCATGCCGCCATCTGGCTTTCCGATGATTCAAACCGGCTCGTTCTTCGTATCGAAGCGCAGATTTTTGCCGGCACGGTTTTCACCGAGTTGCAGTCGGCACAATTCGACGACGGAAAGCCCTAACGAGTCTTCGCCTGCTTAGCGCGGGATGTAAACCGGTTCGCCGCGTGGCGTGTAATAACTGGGCCGTTCTCCAAAACGTCGCGGCGCCGTCACGCCCGGCGCTCGCTGACCGGGAAGTAAACCCAGCACGCCCAAGGTCGCTCGATCCAATCGCCCGGTCTGTTCGAGAGAGAAACGCATTTGAAATGAACGCAGCGCAAATTCCATTTGCGGCCCGAACTCGCCATCGACCAGGCCGCGATAATAACCTTGCTTCGCCAGTTGGGTCTGCGCGCGCATGAGCACTTGTTCCTGAACGTCAGGCGTGGCCGTTTCATAAGGACTGCGCGCGAAAAGATTAGTCGAAGGAACAGCGCGCATTTGCGGCGGGGGAGATGGCGGCGGCGTAGCCACAGGCGGTGGCGCCAAGCGCAAAACGTGTGGCGCCGGAGTCGGCGCGAGCACCGGCACGGCGCCTTTGATGCCTAACGACTTCAAGGTTTCGGCCGTGACCTCGCCGTTGATCTTCAAGCCGTTGCGAATTTGATAGCGCCGGATTGCGGCCGCGGTATCGGCATCTTTTTGGCCAGTCGGTTCGCCGTAATAAAATCCCTGTTCCTTCAAGCTTCGTTGGACCGATTCGGTTAACGAATCACCGCGTGCCGTGACCGCGCTCAACGCACAAAATACCGCCAGCAAAATTGTCTTCGACTTCATTCGCATTGTTCCGTTGGACGCCTCGTGCGCGGCGCTATTCAGCCGGCGCACCATCATGCGCAAGAACCTTTTCGCGCTCATTCGCGAGGTCGCGATAATGCACCAGACCTTCGGTAATTCCAGCGGCCAATTCCTGCCGATAATCTTCCGTCGTCAACTTACTCAGGTCGTCGTTGTTCGAGAAAAATCCGCCCTCCACCAGGACCGCCGGATGCCGGACATTCGAGACCACGTAAAACCGCTCCGCGCGCGTGCCGCGGTTGAACGCATGTGTTCGCGTGACCAGCGCATCCTGCACGAAACCGGCCAAACTTTGGCTTTCGAAATTCAGCGGCGCTTCCGGAAGGATCGGCTTTAGAAAAGAAAACAACGACGGCATCATCACTTTCGGCGCAGAGCGCTCGGCGTAGAAAGTCTGCACGCCCGTGGCTGCGGCGCGGCTTCCTTCATCGAAATGAATGCTGACGAAGACACAATTATTTTCGCGATTGGCAATTGCCGCGCGCGCCGCCAGCGAAACCCAGGTGTCGTTAGGCCGAGTCAGCATCGTGCGAAAACCATGTGCCCGCGCCAGTCCTTCCACGCGCCGCGCCACGTCCAGCGTCAGATCTTTTTCCAGCACGCCGTTGCGCATGGTGCCGGAATCCTGTCCACCATGTCCGGCATCGATGATGACCAATCCGATGGCCGGCTTCGGCGGCGCGGTCGACCTCTCGTTAGGCGCTTCCGTTAGTGGCGCGGGAGCAAATTGCAGCCAGACGAAACAGGTCGCCATTAACGCCAGGCCGATCCATGCAAGTAAGTGAACGATCGAGTTTCGGCGTGACGAAAAACTCATCGCCGATTCCGTTTATCCGCCCGTCGTCGTTTCCATTTCCGCGTCGGTCAAGCTGCGATAGCGAATCTTCAACTTCGCATCGCGTTCCAGCATCGCGGCTTCCAGCCCACTGCTTTGCAGATGCTTTTTCTGCTCGCTCGCGATCGCATCTTTCGTCGGCAATTCCCGCGCGCCATCTTCGTTCAAGGCCATCATGCCGATCGTCCAGACCTCCAGCGCCGTCTTCAACGCGCTCTGCAAAGTCGCGTCGGCTTTGTGATGTTCCGCCAAATATTTCTCCATCAATTCCGTCGACGCGCGCGTGCCGCTGAGCACTCCGAAATCCTGACGCGCGTTCGCGAAACTCGTGCCGTTGGTCGTGATCGCGCCGTCGTATTCCATGCGCAAAAACAAATCGTCTTCCGGTTTCTCGCCGATCTCGGCAAAGAGCAAACGCGCCAGATAAGGCGCGCCATAAATTTGCTCGAAGGCTGTCTTCAAGAGCGGGCTCAAAGAATAAAACGTCAGCCGTCGCAACGAAACATCCGCAGCCGAGCGCGTGAAACCTTCCGTGCTCGCCAACTCGATCACGGCCATCCGCAAACGCTCGATGTCGCCGGGGTGTCCGATCGCGCCCATCGCGATGCGATCGTAAATCTCGAAAAGTTTTTGGCGCGTGCGCCCGAGCGCGACGAACAGAATTCCATCACGAAATCCCACGGCCACGATCGGACTACCCGTGGCGAGTTGCGTCTCAATGTATTCGCGGCGATTCGCGACCGCTTCGACCCAACGATACGGTTCCTCGATCATGCGACCCCTTTCTTGAACAAGGCAGCGATGCGCCGGTCCGGCAGCGTGACGATTCCAGTGCGCGAAACAATTTTGATCACCGGAAAAATTTTCGCATTGCGATCCACGCCGCCGGTGGCGGTGTCTGATTCCGCGGCCGTATCGAGCGCGCGCAAGGCAACCGTGACGGCTTCGCTTTCGTTCAGTTTTAGGAGCGGCTTTTTGCCCCAGTTATTTTCGTAATAAAGAATACCGCGCACCGCCGGCGAACCCGAACCGGTCGCGGCGTAATCGGCCACTTCGAAATTTGCGCCCATCGCATCGTAAAAATACAAACGCGCCGCCGGCTCCGCGCCTTCGTCGTAGGTCGCGAAAATCGGCACGACCACGCCGACGCCTTGCATGACGAAACCAAAATTGTCCCGCAGCAATTTCGAGAGCGCGCGCACTTTTCCGTCCACGCTCATCTCCTGCAATTGTGTGCGGCGGAAAAATTGAAACGAATGCTCGAGCACGCGCGCCATTTCCCACGCGGTCGCCGGCACGCCTGCGATGGCCATGATCGAGTGCCGATCAATTTCCAAAACCTTGTCCGCGCGATCGTAAACCACGGTGTTGCCCGCGGTCGCGCGCCGATCGCCCGCCACCAGCACGCCGCCTTGGAATTTGAACGCGAGGATCGTGGTCGCCTGCGTTTGCGGAACGTGCGCAGGATTCGCGGAAGAGGCCGCGGAGTTCGTCATCGCGGGCGCGAGCAGACCGCGCCGTCGCAACAAATCCGGAAAATCATCCACGCCTGATTCGTTAGGCCGATGCGCCTCGAACGGCGATTCCATCACTGGCCGGTGCGCTGGCGATAACGCTTCGATTGATTCGGATCGACCCTGCGCATTTTCTTCAAAAGATCCTGCGTGTCGGGCCGCGAAATATCCGGCGCTTTTGGTCCGTCGCCTTCATCGCCCTGCTTCGGGCCCCACGGAACGGTCGGCGGTTTTTGAATGCGCTCCGGCATGCGAAAAAGCTGGAACTGATTCCGCAAAACGCAAGCTGGCCGGATGAGGCGCGCGGCCGGCGCGCTTGCCAGCAGGGAGGCGCGATGCCAAGCTGGCCGCGATGAAGTCCTTCGCGTTTCGCTTCGTTTTCCTCTTTCTCGCCATCGCTTTTTCCCTGCGCGGGTCGGCGCAAACTTTCGCTTCCGGCGGCGACAAATCGGACGCGCAACTGGAAGCCCTCGTGAAAAAAATCGACGAGCAAAACGCGAAGATCGATTTGCTTTCGC
This sequence comes from uncultured Chthoniobacterales bacterium, assembly GCA_964235895.1. Taxonomy (GTDB): domain Bacteria; phylum Verrucomicrobiota; class Verrucomicrobiia; order Chthoniobacterales; family UBA10450; genus JACCTI01. The sequence goes on along the minus strand of CAXSCV010000002.1, from coordinate 56,170 downwards.
AGCAAATTTTGAAACTCGAACAGCAAGTTTCAAACATTCGTCCCGGCGTCATGATTGGTGAAAGTCCCTCTGCGCCCGCGACCAGTAACGCGCCGGCTTCGGCTGTGCCGACGACCGGCAATGCGCACATCGTGACCAAAGGCGAAACACTCACGTCGATCGCGAAAGCCAACCGCGTCGGCGTGCAGGATTTGCAAAAATTCAATCGCATCGAAAACGATCGCGCCTTGCAAATCGGTCAGACGATCATGATTCCAACGGCCGGCGCGACGCCGCCTGCTTCGGCCACGCCGGCTCCGCCTAACGAGTAATGGATTCGCCCGCCGGTCATCAGTGGTTTCTCCGGAAACACGAGGACGGCAGCATTTTTGGCCCGATTGATTTTGCGCAACTGGCGCGCTGGGCTTCTTCCGCGCAAGTCGCGCCGCACGATTCCATCTCGGTCGACGCGGAGACTTGGATGAAAGCGCCGATGTTGCCGGAGCTGGCGATGGATTGGATCGCGGAAGTGACGAGCGAACGTTATTACGGGCCGACCACGCTGGGCGCGATTCGCGAGTTCATGCGGTTGGGTGAGATCGACGAAAATACTTTCGTGATCAATTCCTGCGACGGATCGCGGCGGCAAATTCGCGAGGTTGGCGAACTCCTCACACCGGTGGTGCCTAACGAGTCGTTGCTTGGTGAAGACGAAGCGCACGCGAGCGCGCCCGCTTCCGCTGGCATGTCGATCGCGGTGCCGGATCGGATTCGTGAATTGGAAGACGCTTTGCGTGACGAGCGGCGAGCGCTCGCGGAATGCGAGAGGCGCTGTCGCGAACTGGAAGGGAAATCGCGCGGCGCGCTTTAAACTTTCGCGGCCAGAGCTTCGACTTCCGATTCGCCGGCGGCATCGAGGAAACTTTGTTCCCAGAGCCGCGCGTATTTGCCGCCGAGTTCGACCAATTCCGAATGCGTGCCGCGCTCGATGATCCGTCCGCGTTCCAAAACCAGAATCTGATCCGCGCGCAAAATGGTCGAGAGCCGATGCGCGATGACGAAGCAGGTGCGATGCGCCATGATATGCTCGAGCGCTTCCTGGCTGAGCCGCTCGGTCGTGGTATCAACGCTGGCGGTCGCTTCGTCGAGAATCAGAATCGGCGGATCTTTTAAGAGCGCGCGCGCAATCGAAAGGCGTTGTTTTTCCCCGACGCTTAACTTCACGCCGCGTTCGCCGACCACGCTATTCAAACCTTCCGGCAATCGATCGATAAACGGTCGCGCGTTTGCGGCCTCGGCGGCGCGCAAAACTTCCTCGTCGCTCGCCTGCGGATTTCCCATGAGCAGGTTCTCGCGAATCGAGCCGTTGAAGAGAAAACTTTCCTGCGAAACAAGGCCGATCATTTCGCGCAAACGCCGGAGCCCGAAGTCGCGAATCGGCGTGTTGTCGATCAGGATTTCGCCGGTCTCGTATTCGTAAAAACGCGTCAGCAAGTTGACCAGTGTCGACTTGCCGGCGCCGGTCGTGCCGACGAGCGCGATCGTTTCGCCGGGTCGCGCGTGGAAGTTGATTTGCTGCAGCGCGGGCAAATTTCCGGCCGCATAACTGAACCCGACATCGTGAAAACGGACATCGCCCGCGATCTCGGCCTCGAGCGATTTTCCATCGAGCCAGCCGGGTTCGATCGGTTCGTCGATGATCTCGAAAACGCGTTCGCCCGCGGCGCGGCCAGCTTGGATTAGTTGATTGAGCTGGTGAAGTTTTCCGATCGGCTCGTAAAGAAAACTCGTTAGGACGAGGAATGCGCCGAGGTCGCCCTGCTGCATCGCGCCGCTCAAAACCGCGCGCGTTCCGGCCCAGACGACGAGCAACACGCCTAACGAGCCGATCAAAATCATCGCCGGGTTGTAGATCGCCCAGACGCGCATGACCACGAGCGTGGCGTAACGGAGCTGGTCGCTGACGGAGTTGAAACGCGCGTGTTCTTCGTGTTCGCGGACGAAGCTTTTGATTTGCCGGATGCCCGCAAGGTTGTCGTGCAGGAGCGAGTTCATGGCGGAGGAAGCTCTGCGCTGCAGGCGATAACGGCGATGCGCGGTGAGCGTGTACCAAAGCGCGCCGCCGGCAAGAAACGGCATCGGCGTTAGACCAATCAAAGCGAGCCAGCTCCCAAAATAAATCATCATGCCGACGACGATGAACACTTGCAGGACCGCGACGACGCCTTGCTCGACGCCGTCGATGAGCACGCGCTCGACCGAGTTCACGTCCTCGAGAATGCGCGTCATGAGATCGCCGGTCGCGCGGTTATCGAACCAGCGCAGCGGCAGCATTTGGATGTGCGAATAGAGATCGCTGCGGAGATCGAAGATGACCTTTTGCTCGAAGGTGTTGTTCAGAATAATGCGGATGGCGTTGAGGCCGTTTTGCAGGAACATGGCGGCGACGGCGATCGCGAGTAACGGAGCCAGGCGCTCCGGCCGATGCTGGGTGAGGACCTGGTCGATGATCAATTTCGTCACCACCGGAAAGACCGCCAGCATGAGCGTGCCGGCGATCGCGCAGGCCAGCGTGGAAAGCGCCAGGGTCGGATAACGCCGCAGATAACGAAAGACTCGCCAGACTGTTCCCATAAATTCCGCGCAATCTAAACCGGCTCGCGCAAAGCGGCGAATTTACCGCGCCCGTTTGTCTGAAAGCTTGACCTGCGATTTGCCGCGAGAGAAAAACGGAGCATGAAAATCTCCCCATTCCCTCTCGCGCTTTTAACGGGCGCGCTCCTCGCGTCGCCCGCCTTTGGGCAAACGTCCGATTCATCTCCGGCCGGCAATCCCGCCTCTTCGACTGCCACCTCCGGCATGCCAAACGAGGCCGAGATGATGAAGCAGATGATGGATCTCGCGAAATTAAACGAGAATCACAAATTGCTCGGCGAGCTCGCGGGCGATTGGACTTACTCGGTGAAAATGTGGATGGCGCCCGGCGCGCCGCCCACGGAATCGAAAGGCACGGGCACGCGCAAACCGATCATGGGCGGACGGTACTACATGGCCAATTACGACGGCACCGTGAAGATGCCGGACGAACACGGGAAGCTGAAAGACATGCCGTTTCATGGCTCGTCCATCGAAGGCTACGACAACGTGAAGAGAAAATTCGTCTCCACGTGGATCGATAACATGGGCACCGGCATTCTCATGTCGGAAGGCGATTACGATCCCTCGACCAAGACGTTTACCTATAACTTCGAGATGGAAATGATGCCGGGAATGAAGACCGCTGGTCGCGAAGTGATCAAGGTTATCGATAAGGATCACCACACCTTCGAGTGGTATGAGAATCAAGGCGGCCAGAACGTGAAGACGATGGAAATCAACTACACGCGCAAGAAGTAGAAGAGCGCGCGCATTTTCCTGGATTTCTGCTATAGTCCGCGATGTCCAAACCCTCCGGCTCCTCCTTCACCCGTCGCGCTCCCGATAACATTACCGAAGAGCTGATGGCGGCTTTCGCCTCGAAAGCTTCCTTCGAATTCAAACCGCTCTTCGACATTATTCTGGCCAATCTCCGCGAACGCAACGCGGCCAGCGGTGGCGAAGAAATGCTTCGTCTGCGCACTTACGAGAAGCTGCAAAGCCTCGTCGCCCAAGGCGCGGTCACCCGGACCATCAAAGGCACGACCAAGAAATACAAAGGCGTTCCCTCGCGCATGGCCGCGCTCAAGGTCGAGATGGATATCGTGCGGACGGAATGGAACAAGAAGCTCGTCGCCAAAGCGGCGGCCGCGGCCTTGGCCTGAGTTCTTGGGAATCAGCGCTCGTTAGGCATTGAGGCTCGCGGGTCGGCGAATGCGTCGGGCGATTCCGAGCACGCCCGCGCCCAGTGCAAGTAATCCAAACGTCGCCGGCTCTGGAACAGCGCGCAGTTGAAAGGCGTTAATCGTCGGCGCCTGTGCGCTGTTGGTGCCGGTAAAGGTGATTTGTTGCACGCTCGTTACCGCCGTGAAAGTGCCGATGGCGAATTGGCCGAGACCGCCCTGTGCGTCGGTCGTGTTGTCGTCCAGGCTGACGCTGAAGCCTGCGCTTCCAGTGGTGGCAAAACCATTCCCGCCGCCGACATGCGAAGAAGCGTTCGTCCAGAATTCAAATTGATAAACGCGGCCGACCACCAGCCCGCTGATCGAGAAAAAGAGCGTATTATTATCGTCGGTTGAAAGAGCGGTGTTCAAAATCGTGCGATAGCTGGCGCTCAGATTCGAGAAAGGCGCGGAGGCCGAACCGAGCGTGTTATAGGCGATGAGATGGCCGGGATTTTCGCCGAAGGAAAAATTTCCATTGGTCGTGCCCTGTGTCCCGGTGGTGACCGCGAAAGGCGCGAAAGTCACGCCGTTCACCGTCGCGCCGGTTCCGTTCATATCGAAGGCGGCGACCAGCGTACCTAGCGTGCTCACATCGTTATCGCCCGAGATCGTCGTCGCCGGTCCCCAGAAGATCGGGTTCACAACCACGCCCCCCAACGCGGATTCCGAAAAAGCCGCGAACGCCAATAAAGCCAGCCCCACTCCCGATCCCTTTAGATATTTCATCGCCATAAATCCCTCCGATTGTTGGGGGCGATTTAGTCAGCCGTGAATTCGGGTGTCAATACGGATGCGCAAGGTTTACTCCAGCCGGGACCCGGCCATGACTCGTTAGGCCGCTCGCGCTTGATGCGAAGCGCGGTAACGCATACCCAGGTGAATCGCCATCCCGGCGCTCGAGATGATCGAGATCAAAATCAGGTTACGCGAAAAGGCGAGACAGATTTCCGCCGCACCGAAAGCCCAGATAAAACTCTCGCCCGCCAGCGCCTGTCCCCAGCGCGGCGCGCGCCCGCTCGCTGCTACGCGCGGCATGAGCGAAGGCCAGAAGCGTGGCACCGCTCGCGAATAGGCGCGATACGATTGGCCCTGCGTTTCGCGCAAGATCGCTTCTTCGCGAAAGATCAGCCGGTAAACAAAAATCCAGTTCGCCGCGATCACGAAAACAAATCCAAGCCGACTCGCCAACACGCCCAGGCCCGCGGCCATTGGAAGATTCGCCAGGTAGAGCGGATTGCGCGTGAAGCGATACGGTCCATCGGCCACCAGCGCTTCGGCGTGCTCGCTCGTGTCGTGCACCACATCGGTGTGGAGATAGGCCGTTGCCCACGTCCGTAAAATGGCCGCAAGAAAAACCAGCGTTGCGCCCGCTGCGATTACTCGATCGCCGAAGCGCACCGCCGCCGGCGTGTCAGCAATCAATGTAGGAGCCAACGCATGTCGCGACGCCGCGATCATACTGACGTGATCGAAATTGCTCAGGAAAAACGACGCGCCGAAGATGAAGCCGATGATCCAGAAGCGTTGCGCAAATTCGAACTTGGTCGCTTGCATGAGTCCGAAAATATCGCGCTTCAAACTTCGTGAAAGATTTATTACGAACCCCGAACGCGTTAGGATTGCCGCATGATTAAAGGCAGCGAAATCCGCACGTCCGATCATTCGATCGAGCAATTAATTCTGGACCGTTGGTCGCCGCGCGCGATGTCGGGCGAAGAAATTCCCGAGAACGAGTTGCTGCGTCTTTTCGAGGCCGCACGCTGGGCGCCCTCATCCTTTAACGCGCAACAATGGCGTGCGCTCTATGCGCGCCGCGGCTCCGAGTATTGGCCGGCGTTTCTCGGTTTGCTTGTCGAAGGAAACAAAGCCTGGGCGCAACACGCCGCCGCGCTCGTCCTCTTCATTTCCTGCACGACCTTCGAACACAATGGCGAGGAATCGGTCAGCCATTCCTATGATTGCGGCGCGGCCTGGGAAAATTTTGCGCTGCAAGGATTCAGCCAGGGCCTGGTCGTGCATGGCATGGAAGGGTTCGATTACGACCGCGCGAAGACCGAGCTGAAAATTCCGGACGGTTTCCGTGTTGAAGCGATGGCCGCGGTCGGCAAACCGGGCGTGAAGGAAAATTTGCCGGAGAAACTTCGCACGAGAGAAAGCCCTAACGAGCGCCGAAAATTATCCGAGAGCATTTGCGAAGGTCCGTTTCGATTTTGACAAATCGGCGACCCGTCATTCCAATCGGCGCCGTGCCGAAATCAATGCGCTTCCCCTTCGCCGCCGCGCAATTCGTCCTGATGATCGTGTCTTCCCACGCCGCGCCGCCGGCAGGATTCACCATTCCTGAGATCACACTTTCGCCGGACAAACGTCTCGGAGTTCTCGTGCCGGACGAGGAGCATTACGACGCCGGCGCGAAGAATCAGCTCGTGGAAATCCGCACCAATCGTCTGCTCGCGCCGATCCTCGGTGAAGTCGGCATGGAGAACATGAATCACGGCGGTGTCTCGCCCACGCGCTGGTCGCCCGACAGCTCGCTTCTTCTCTGGCGAGTCGACGGAAAATGGTTTCCGCGCGCGCTCATTCTTATCCAACTTGCCGACGGCCAGGTCCGTTGGCAGCTCGATCTTCTGAAAACCGCGCAACAGGAAATTCTCACCCGCGCCTGCCAAGCCGCGCCGAAAAAATACGCCGCCGCCAAGAAAGAGAACGCCGGTAACGGCAGCGCGTATCCCGATGGCTTTACCGTCGATCTCACCACCGACGGCGAAGAGGACAGCCCGGTCGCCCTGCCTTTGCGCGTCCACGTTACCCTGACCGCGAATCCGAAAGGGATGGAAGATTATCCCGCAAACGCGCGGCTCGACGGCAAGCTCGAAGCCGAAGTTGGCCTCGATGGGAAATTCAAAGTTCTTAAGTTCTCGCTCCGTCCTTAGCGCCTCGCTCAGTAAACTCGCGCGCGAGCTAACCATCCAAGCCGGCCGGAGCGGACGATTTGTTGGTGATGAAACAATCCAAGTTTGTTCTTTGTCTGGCGGTCGTGGGCGGGCTGGCCTTGGGCGGTTGCGCGGATACGAATTCTCCCGCAACCGAGCGGAGCGCGGCCACACGGGTGCCAGCGGCGGGAATCAACAATGGAGCGGGCGTAAACACCGGCTTCAGCAACGTCAATAACGGCTTCGGTCCAACCGGTGCACCGATCGCGGAAACGACCGCCCCGGCCATCCATGGCGGCAAGTAAGATCGCCAATGTCTTAGGCAGATTGCGCTAGTCCCGGAGGAGGGCGCGACGCGAGGTTACTAATAGAAACTACATTTCGCCGCGAATAAAGCGGCCAGCATTCGCCTCATTATGAACGAACAAAATCCAATTACCCGGCGGCGCGCGATCACTGGCATCGGTGCCGGCATCGCCGCCGCGGCGGCGGCGCCGCGCATGTTCGGCGCCGAACGCAGCGCGAAGGAGGAATCCATGAACCCGGAAAAATTACAGGACCCGACCACGAAATATCCTCGCCCGCCTTTCAAAGGCCAGGAACAACCCTGGCCCGGCCTGGCCGGTAAAATGGACCCACGCCCCGACCATGGAGAGAAGAGTTACAAAGGCTCCGGCCGTCTCGCCGGGCGCAAAGCGCTTATCACCGGCGGCGATTCCGGGATGGGCCGCGCCGCTGCCATCGCCTATGCCCGCGAAGGAGCTGATGTCGCGATTAACTACTTCCCCACGGAAGAGCCGGACGCGAAGGAAGTGATTGAGTTAATCAAAGAAGCTGGCCGCCGGGCGATCGCGCTTCCCGGCGACTTACGCGAAGAAGACTTTTGCAGTAAGCTGGTGGCTGACGCAGTGAAAGGTCTTGGTGGCTTAGACATCGTAGTTTGCAACGCCGGCCGCCAACAGGCGCGCGAATCCATCCTCGATCTGACCACAGAGGATTTCGACGCAACGATGAAGACAAACATCTACGCGCCTTTTTGGATCATCAAAGCCGCGCTCCCACACTTACAACCGGGCTCAGCCATCATCGGCACCACCTCGGAGCAGGCTTACGATCCTTCACCAGAGCTCTACGACTACGCGCAAACTAAAGCTGCGACCATGAACTACGTGAAGTCGCTCGCGAAACAGCTTGGCCCGAAAGGCATCCGCGTGAACGGAGTCGCGCCCGGCCCCATCTGGACGCCGCTGCAAGTAAGTGGCGGCGCCAGCCAGGAGAAGCTAAAGAAATTCGGCGGCATGACTCCTATGGGACGACCCGGGCAGCCGGTCGAGCTGGCTTCCATCTATGTCCAGCTTGCCGCGAACGATGCCAGCTTCGCCACCGGCCAAGTTTACGGCTCATCCGGCGGCGCCGGGCAGCCCTAGTCTGACTTATCCTTTATTAGTGTTAACCTAACGAGTAGAACCATGATATGAAACAAACCAAGCTTCTCTTTTCGCTGGCCATCGCCCTTGGGCTGGCCTTGTCCGGTTGCGCCTCCGACTCGGAGTCCGCTTCCAATACCTCAACCAACCGGTCCACCAGCGGGCCAGCCGGGGAATCCGGTGGAGCAGCAGCCGGCGGAATTAATAACGGCGCTGGCGTTAACACCGGCTTTGGTCCGTCCAATACTGGTTACGGTCCCGGCGGCGTCCCGACCAATGGCCCGGGCGTGCCGGCTGGTCCTTACGGCGGCGGTCGGTGAGGTTACTTGCCGGCTCTTAGTCCAAAGCTCTCCGCCGTCTCGTTTCTCAAATCGGCGGGGCAAAGGACGTGTACGACCGCGTGTTTCTGATCCGCGCCGGTCTGTCGTTCTATCTTTAGATAAGAGCAGCATTTCTCCTCATTCGCCGCCCAGCCTTCCAGGTCGACGGACGACATCACTGCCAGGTCGACCGTAAAGCTAAATCCAGCCGGTAACATTTTTAGATCGGTGGCACTCCGCTCGAGTAGCTTAAGCCGCGCGAGATGAATAGCTCGCTCCGCCGGCGGCATGGCCATCAGTGTGCAACTGTTCGGCAAGGATGTGCCTTCGGGATGTCCCTCCGCCCGCGTGTCCGGTTTGAAAACCCAAATGAGCGTGAGAACAGACGCGGCCAAGACCAACCTTCTGTGGTAGATAGATGTTTTCATCGCTAAGCTTCCCAGTTGAACCACAGTTTAAGTCAAACGCATTTATGACCATCGGCGCCTTGGCAAAACATTTTCATCTCCGCACTTCCGCGCTGCGATTTTACGAGCGCGCCGGCCTGCTCGATCCGCCGATGCGGCACGGCGGACGGCGAGCGTACGATCAGAGCGCGATCCGGCGTGTCGGCTTCATCCGTCACGCTCAGAGCGGCGGACTCACTCTCGCGGAAATCAAAGCGCTCATCCGAGATGGCAGCTCCGGCATTTCGCCGCGGCAGTTATGGAGAAAAACAGCCGATCGGAAACTCGGCCTGATCGACAAAAAAATCGCTGAGCTACAAGCCAGTCGCCTTGCCCTCGAAAAGACGCGCGCGTGTCGCTGCCGAAGCCTTACGCAATGCGAAAGCCAGTTCGCGATGGCGGTCGTACGTGTCGCGAAATGACGGCCGCGGCTGGCACGCTGATTCGCGCACTTTTTACGGACGGTGACGTAGGCGGACTCTTTTTCCGGGGAGCGCACGCGACCCGCGTGCTGTGATCTGCGACTCGCCGGTCACATCTAGCGGGGATCCACCCGCACTCGGCCCGCGCACGCCAGAAGATGTTCGCGGCGAGTCGCCGCGAACGGCACGCGAGTCGCGTGCGCTCCCCGGAGAAAACCGTGGCGCGCTCGCTCTCGCGCCAACGGTTGTGATAAGCGCTTAACTCGCTCTTAGTTTGCGCCTAATGAAAATCCCATTGCGACTTTGTCTCCTCGTTGCCCTTTCCGCGGTCACACTTACTACGCGCGGCGAAAGTGACGATGAGGATTCGACAATCAAATTCCCTTCGCCAAATGGCATCTTCGCTCTCCGCATCACCACCCTTCCCGAGGGCGACGAGAGCGAAGGCGATCGCAACCTCGAAGTAATCGAAAAAGCCTCGGGCAAAGTGGTGGCGCATCTCGGCACTGCCTTCGACTCCGCGGCGGAGCGAAGCGTTTTGGTTTGGTCGCCTGATTCGAAAATGTTCGCGGCCGGCACTGGCAGCGACAAGCAACATGAGACGATAGTTTACTTCTGGAACGGCGCGAGCTTCCAAGTAATCGATCTCCCAGAAAACCTGCCTACGCCAGACATCAAATTCCCCAAAGGTGCCGACGGCGCGGTCAAGAATTACGGTGGCGGCCAGACGCCGATCGCCTGGACGAAACGTGGCGAACTCAAGATCGCGAGTGAGTCCGTCATGATGTCTCGCGTCAACGACAACACTTACACCGGCACAGTCGTCATCACGATCAGCATCGACGCGCAACGCCACGCCTCAATCAAACACGTTTCAAAAACCAAAACGCACGTCGACTAACTCACAGTCCCAACGTCAGCGGTACTTGGAAATCGCAAACCCACGTCGGAAAAGCCGTGAGCAAGAGAAGAAAAGCGAAGGGACCGCAGCGGAACACGCGACGCTTATTCTTTCTGGCTTTGAAAGCCCGGCCGTTCTGCCAATCCGTTACAGCTGGTTTCCGAATTCAAGTTAGAGAATAAAGAAAGTTTGTTTCCGCGAGGTCGCGTAAACCAGCACGCGATTTCCGAGCCCGAGTAGCATGGCGTGCGCTCCCCGGCGGGACGGAGCGCGAGTGTAGGTGGGATACGAATATCTCCCAGTTGACCTAGTCTTGTGACTATGTTTCTCTGGCGAGGTGAAGACGGTTTTGATCTCGGAATTTAAGGCGAAGTGCGTCGGGATGCTGAAGCAGGTGCAGAAAAGCGGTCAGCCTTTGACGGTTACTTTGCGCGGGCGACCGATCGTCCGAGTGGAACCGGTGGTGCAACACCAGCCGGGCAAGCGACCGCTCGGGACCATGCGGGGCCGGCTCAAGATCAAAGGCAATATCGTGCGCGGCGATTTTGCAGGCGATTTCGTGGCGCGATGACGGTTCTGCTCGATACGCATGTTTGGATTTGGGCGGTGGAAGCGCCGGAAAGTCTGGGACGGCGCACGACTGCGTTGCTCGAAACGGCCGGCAATAGTCTGGCGGTGAGCACGATGACGGTGCTGGAAATTGCGCGTCTGATTTTCCTGCGTCGGGTGCAACTCGGGGAGGAGGCAGCGGAGTGGATGGCCGATGCGCAGCGTGCACTCGGCGTTATGTTTATGGACCTGACGTCCGATGTGGCCGCCGCGGCTTACGATCTGCCGGGCAATTTTCACAAGGACCCGGTCGATCGCGTTCTGGTCGCGACGGCTCGGCTGCACGACCTCACGCTGGTCACGGCGGATGATCTCATTCTCGATTATCGGCAGGTGAAGTCGTTAGACGCGCGGAAGTAGTTGGCGCGGTCGCGGCGGGAAAGCTCTCATCGGCGGCTTGAAATCCTAGCCGCACAAGGGGCGACCAGCCTTCGTTCTACTTGGGAGTGGCAAGCAAGATGGACCTCATCATCGTGGGGCGGCTTGACATCGGCTGGCTCAGCGAGCGAAATGGCGGCCGATGACGTCGCCGCGCAAACCTCTTTTCTCCAAGGCGCCCGAGGGGACGGCCGTGCTCTTCTTCATTCAGATTTTTTCGACGCTCGGGTTTGCGGTCCTCTATTCGACGCTGGTGCTCTACGCGACCAAGCATCTGCAGTTCTCGGCCAAGGAGGCGACGACCTTGATGGGCGTGTTTGGCGCTTTCAATTACGGGTTGCATCTCTTCGGCGGTTATCTGGGCGGGCGCTTTCTTTCGAATCGGAATCTCTTCGTCGGGGGGATGGCGTCGCAGGTGATCGGTTGCGCCTGCATCGCGGGCGGGTCGGCGGCGTTGTTTTACATCGGGCTCGCTTTTTTCCTCACCGGCAGCGGGCTGAACGTGACCTGCATCAATATGATGCTGACACAGCGTTTTACTCCGGAGGATCCGCGCCGCGAAGGAGCGTTTCTTTGGAATTATGCGGGCATGAACGTGGGGTTCTTTGTCGGGTTCACCGCGGCTGGTTACTTCCAAGGGACGGAGAGTTACTCGAGTCTCTTTATCTTCGCCACGCTTGGCAATTTCATGGCTATCGTCCTCGCATTATTCAACTGGACCACGTTGACCGATCGCAATACGCCGCTGCTGGAGACGAGTTCGAAGCAGTTCCACGTGCGCTTGCTCGCGGGTGTCGGGATTGTGCTCGGGCTCGTGCCGGTGGTGTGGCTGCTATTGCAGCGGCCGGACGGGACGGAGACGTTGATCAAAGGAATCTGCGGCGCGGTCGCGTTGACGTTGATCTATCTCACGGTGCGCCATCGGGATCGCCGCGAGCGCCGAAACATGACGGCGTATTTGATTCTAACTCTCGGCTCGCTCGCCTTCTGGTCGCTCTATCAAATGGCGCCGAGCGGGCTGATGCTCTTCGCGGTCCACAACGTAAACCTGATGGTCGGCAGTGTGCAGATTCAGCCGCAATGGATTCAGAACATCAACACGGTCTGCATCGTGCTCGGCGGGCCGCTGCTCGCCTCGATGTTTACCCGGATGCGCGCGCGGGGTTTCAGAATCGATATTCCGCAGCAATTTGCCACCTCGTTAATATTGATGGCGCTGGGTTTCCTCATTCTCCCGTTAGGCATCAAACTCGCGGGCGTCGATGGCCGGAGCGCGTTCGGGTGGTTGTTCACGAGTTACGTTCTGCAAAGCGTGGGTGAGTTACTCATCTCGCCCATCGGCTATGCCATGATCGGCAAACTAGCGCCGAGACAATACCAGGGAATCATGATGGGCAGCTGGATGCTTGTCACCGGCCTGGCCTCACTCTTCGCCGGCGATTTCTCAGGCATGATCCCCGAGCCGAACGGCACTACTGCGCTCGCGACCAATCCTGATTACATGAAACTCTTCGGCGCGCTCGGCGCGGGCAGTCTCGTGGTCGGCGTCGCGCTCGTCGTGCTCATTCCCTTCCTGCGTCGGCTGATCAGCGATAAGGCGGAGGTAGCTCCCGAGGAAATGGAGATGACGACGGTTGTTCCGGTGGTCTAAGGGGGCGGCGGCCTTGTAGCCCAGCACTAGCCAGTTTCATTCTGGCTTTGCATCGCGGGAGTTAGTCTTAGCTATTCCTCGTTAGCCGCCCGTTCTAACTCTGCCAGGTCCAGCTTCTCCATCTGCCAGACCTTCGCTGTCACGCGCTGCAGCTTCGCGGGATCTTTGAACCAATCCCAGATCTGGCCCGGCACGATCTGCCACGGCATCCCGAACTTATCCTTCAG
>CAXSCV010000002.1:38191-42983 GCA_964235895.1 uncultured Chthoniobacterales bacterium | reverse complement strand
TCTCCCAGTAATAATCGATCTCCTCCTGCGAGTCGCAGTTCACCACCAGCGAGACCGCGTTGGTAAAGGGAAAGCCCGGCCCGCCATTCAAGGCCACGAACTGCTGCCCCTTCAGCTCGAAGGCGATCGTCATCACCGTGCCGACCGGACTGGGAGCACCCTCCGGGTAACGCGTCGTGTTATGAATTTTTCCGTCTTTAAAAACGGAAACATAAAACGCGACCGCCTCTTCCGCGTTCGCGTCAAACCAAAGAAATGGAGTGATTTTCTGCATGCGCGATCTTACTCCGAGATTGAACCAAAGAACACGTCACGCCTGGGATTGATTTTCATTCTCAACCGAGCGGACAACCCTCATAGTTTATCGCATGGCAACAAAGGCTGTGAGACCGCTGCTGGTTGGCGTTTTGATTCTGCTGTTTTCGTCCAGTAGTTTTGCCCAGACAGACTTCCCGTCGTTCTGGGCGAAATTTCGGTCTGCGGTTATCGCCGGTGACAAAGCGGCCGTCGCCGGGATGACGAAATTCCCGCTCTCGATGTCCTACTCGGAAAAGATCGTGAAAGACCGGGCAGATTTTCTGCGTCGTTACAACGAGATCTTCTACGGCGAAGCCAATGCCGCTCAATGTTTCGCCAGCGCCAAACCGAAGAAAGACTCGGCCCGCAGCGCTGAAGTTTACTGTCCTTTCAAGAACACTCCGAGCGATTGGGAAAACGCACCCATTAAGTTTCGCTTCGAACTGACGCCGACCGGCTGGAAGTTTGCCGGACTGGACAATGTCAATGAATGACGAACGACGAGGATGGGGTGCAAAATCGCGTCCGTTAGTGTAGCCGCCGGGGCGCATTCTCCTGGGTGGCCGTGGCGATGATATTTTCGTCCTTCAAGACCGAAAGATAGAACCCGACCGCCTCTTCTGCCTGCGTGTCGAACCAGAGAAATGGAGTGATTTTTTGCATGCTAAAAAAATTACCGGGGAGGATTGAATTTGAAAGCCAGCCGTAACGGATTCGCAGAAACGGCCGAGCTTTCAAATCCAGAAACGGATGAGCCAGATTTTTCGTCTCTTGTTTCCATGGTTTGAAAGGCCGGTCTGATTGCTTCGATTTCGTTACCGCGAATTCATCTTCTGCCGGCACCGTCCCATCAGGCAACGCCGGCTACCAACAACTAGCGCAGATACGCCAGGAGCACACACCCGACCCTTATGCTGATTTCGGGAACGCGCCGAAGCAATCTTCCCGCCGGTCCGCGGGTCGCAGACCGGAACACGCGAGTCGCGTGTGCTCCCCGACGAACGCTCTTACCGTTCTCGAACTGGAACTCGTTATAAGCGCACGAGTCTATCCGGGGAGCACACGCGACCCGCGTGCTGGTGAAGGCGACCCGCCTTCACGAACTTTAGCTCCGACGCCCCATCGCTCTACCTCTCGTTAGCTATTATCCACCGACACTCACACTCACCGGCGCGCTCCATTGCCCCACGCGCTGATCGCCCACCCGATAGATCGCCTGGTAGCTCCACTTCACCGGGGCGTTCGGAAAGGCCTGGGTGTCGGTGTAGTTCGGAGTAGTATCAATCGCCAGCATAACGAAGCCTTTGCCATCACTGCGATCGACCTGTAGCTCGCATTGATCGAGAAACGCGCTGTAACCCTGCCAGCCCCACGCCACGTTTACCTGGTCGCCACTGATCGAGAGCGAAAGATTCGGCGCCAGCGTCGCGTAGTCCGGCCCGAGTTGCTCCGAACCTTCGATGCCCAAAGCCGCGCCGATCGACTCGTTATAGTCCGCCTTCGCCTTGATCTGCTTCACCAGATTGCGGAAGCGAAGCTCGATCCCCGGCGCCACCACCGGCACCGCGGCCGGAAACGTCGGCTCCACCGGCGCACCCGTCGGCGGAACGCTCCCGCCTTTGCGCTGGAGATCCTTCCAGGCAGTCCATTGCTTCGCGCTATTCGCCATCAACTCCTGCACCGCGAGCACGTAGCTAAAGTAATCAGCATCCGCCGCCTGCGCGGTCACTTGCGCCGGCGCGAGCCCGAGCCCGGCGGAGTAAGCGCCGATCGCGTTCTTGAAGGTGATGAGTTGATGCGCGAAGCCGTCATCGCTCGCGCTGAGGTAGGTCGATTTAGCCATAGTTAGTTATTTGTTGTAGCGGCGCGTTTACGACCGCCGTCTGGTTGTTCTCTAGTTTCCTGCGTCGGTTAAAATTTCGGATTTCGGATGAAAACGGGAAGCGGGGCAAAGTTCCCCGCGTGCGTGTGTAAGTTGGACACGCGCGTGCGAATGTTCCCCGCGCACGCCGCGAACCTAGACGCGGACGCACGGAACTTCCGCGCGCGTGTAAGAATGATTCCCACGCAGCGCGGCGACCTTCCCTGCGTGCGCAAGAATGTTCGCCACGTCCGCAGCGAAGTTCCCCACGCGCGTGTGGAACTTCCCCACTCACGCAAGAATGTTCCGCACGCACGCGGCGAACGTCGCCACCGCCCAAATCGAGCGCTATTCCGCAGAAATCGAGGCTTATCCTCACAAACGCCAGTGTGAACTGGCCCGCGCGGCCATGTAAATTCGTGCCACCACGAACGACCGACCCGGTTCGCTAACGAATCATTTACCCTCGCGCAGCCGGAGTTCCAGCTGCTCTAACTTCCGTTCATACCACCACGAGACCACGGCCGTCCGCGTCTTCGCGGCAATCTTGCGCCGAATGTTTTTCATGTGCTTCTCGATCGTCCGCTCGTCAACTCCCAGCTCCAGCGCCACCTCCAGGTTCTCACCGCCCTTCGCCACCTCTTTGACGACTTCTTCTTCCCGCGCAGTCAGGATCGATCCGGCAGCCGCCTGTTCCTCAGGGATGTAGCTAAGCTTTTTCTTCGCCGGGACAGGCGCGTCATCCGGCGGAGGTCCTGCGGAAGACTCCAGCTGTGGAGACGTTTGCTTCTTCCGTTTCTTCCGCGGCATGACGCCGCGAAGTCTCTTCTTTCGCGCTTACGCACGTAGATTCGTGCCACCACGAACACCCGCGCCATCCGAGCTAGCCGCGTTTGCGCAACTCAGATCGCGCGTTGTCGATTCGACATCGCGTTTTCATTTCGTAACGCGGCTCTTCGCCTGCATCGCGCTCTTCCGCCGGGCTTACTTAACCGTCGAGAATTTCTCTGGCGGGTGCGCCAGCTCGCGCAATCGTAGCGCATGAGCGAAACAGCGATGAAGGGTCGAGTGCAGTTGCGCGATGTGGAGGCGGACGACCTGCCGTTGTTCTTTGAACACCAGCGAGATCCCATCGCCGTCGCGATGGTCGCCTTCAATTCGCGCGATCGGGCCGCCTTCGATCAGCATTGGGAAAAGCTCCTCGCGAACGATGCCTGCCTGAAAAAGACGATCGTCGCGGACGGTCAGATCGCCGGGAACATCCTGAGTTGGTCGTCCGACGGAAACCGAGAGCTCGGCTACTGGATCGACCGCGCCCTCTGGGGCCGCGGCATCGCGACCGAAGCCGTCTCCGCTTTCCTGCGCCTGGAACAAACGCGACCGCTTCACGCCGGTGTGGCGACACACAACGCGGCCTCGATCCGCGTCCTGCAAAAATGCGGGTTCACCTTACTCGGCCCCGAGGAAGCAGCGCCCGACGACGCAGAAGCCTCGCACGTTCTCCTGCGGCTCGACGCCTAACGGCCTCGATAAAGAACACGCCATTCTCGGCAGCGTGAAGGGCAGACCGTAGAGCGGCTTTGCAGCGGACGAGCAATTCGGCGCTGCCCATCTACTGCCAGAGAACGGTCACCGAACCCATGGGCATCTCGCATCCGATCATCCCGGTGCGGGCGGGTGATTCGTTACGGTAGGTGCGTAGCCGGTGCGCCGAGCGGCGAATTAAGTTGCGCTCGAAGCGCGCCGTACCGTGGGAGCGATTCTGAGAGCGTAATCGCCAAGAGCTTACGCGATGGAGCCCGGCTTTCACAAACTAGCATCACGGCAAGTTTGCTTAGGGGCGAATCAGTTGAAAGAACGCCGCTGATCCAACCGCACTTGTCGACTTCCGTCACCCATGTTGAGTCCAGCAGTGGGCTAGGAGGCACGGCTTCACCAATCTGAAGGATTGCGAGACGCTGTATATCGCGCCGCAATTTCAGTCGCTCTGACGCGCGGTAAGCAGGTGAAAGCCGCGCCCACTTTTCACCTAGTACACCCGCGCGATCAGCAATCTTCTGAAGCTTGCGAACAATCGTCTTGGGCGCGGCCGCCCTGTGTTGTCTGAAATTACATGAGCCCTTTAGCCACCGACCGTACCTTACCACATGACCCCCGATTTCAGTCGTCACCCAGTCTGGATCGTTCAGCACCGACGATTTTACCCAAAGCAAATGCAATTCCTTCGACGCGAGTCTTTGGCCCTGGCCGACACAGATTAGATCGACGTCCGACGCGGTTGACTCACAGCCTGCGGCGTACGATCCGAATAATATAACCTGCTCGGAACGACGCCATACATCGTCCCAAGAAAGGCCCGCGCCGGCGACAGCGGCGCGGACTCGTTCAATTCTGTCGGTCTGCAACTTTCGCTTCAAGTTTGTCGAACAGTTTTTCGAGTTCTGTCTGCAAATCAATGATGTGATTTTCTGCTCTAGAGGAAAATGTGTCTGGGTCACCCATGTCATAGTCCGCCATATCGGTCAGTTCCTGAAGCCCGCTACACGACTCGACTGCGTCTTCACTTACCAGACCGGCATCTGATAGTTCGTCTAGTATTGCGCACAATCCGAATACTTCCGCCGAGATTCCCGT
>CAXSCV010000002.1:0-38163 GCA_964235895.1 uncultured Chthoniobacterales bacterium | reverse complement strand
ATGTCCAAGTCTGCTTCGAGCGAACGAGGGCTGTCGTAATCGCACGAAAGCTCTTCGGCTGCTTTTCGCGCCGCAGCAATCCTCTCAGAATCTGATTTTTTAGCGCGCCGCTTCTTCAATCCGTAGGCTCCTGAACGATGATCTTATAGCCGAAAATCGAAAACTCGTATGTCGCCGTCGGATTGCCTATTTTGGGATAGGTCTGGACATTCGCAGCAACGACATGGGCCGCGAGAAGGACGGCAAGCAGTAGGTACTGCGCCCAATAAAAGGCGTCATTACTTTGCATCACAAACCAACCTACGACGCGCATGAGAGGGTTATTCGGTGACCGCAATTCAGGCGAGCGATCCGCCATTGTTCGCGCGACCGCCGGTGCAAATCGCATTGAACGGTGTCTCCGCTGGATATCCGCCCAAAGCCGAGGATTGCTAATCGGCGGAAATTCACGAAGGACTTGCTCGATTGCTGTCGCGCGCCGTCCAAGACGCTTGCCTAACCAACGCTGTCGAGTTTCTGTGATGTGGAACACTGTCACAATCAACATCCCGCCGAGTAACGCAGACCAAAGTTTTGAGGTCGCGATGCCTCCAAACAGCACAGCTCCAAGCAGGGTAGCTGACCAGCCTTTGACCTTGAATTGAAAGTCTCCAATTTTATCGATCTTTCCCTGGATTAGCTTGTACTCATCCCACAGCCGTGAAGGCTCGGTTGCTTCAGCTGGGCTCTCGTTGTTCAAGTTGCTCCGCTATGCTGATGATTGCATCACTCCAGCTGTAGTGTTTTGAAAAGCTCCCGATTACGCGCTTGGCTGTCGCCCAGCAGTTTGTCGTAAGAGATGATTTCGACATACGCTTTATAGTTACGGTTGAAGCCAAAGTACCCCGCTGCATCCGGCGTCGGATCGAGGAAGCTTTCCTCCGCGAACGACCGAAGCTGCTCCGTGAGATCAGCGATAATGTAGCAGTAGAAGATTGCGCTTGGGTGCACCTGCACGGTGCGACCTCTGCTGTCTTTGATAGTGGCCTCGCGGAGCCGGCGAACATACCCGAGCACCTGCGCGACGGGATTCTCATTGAAGTTCGTGCGCTCGGCGCGTTTGAACTCGACGATCACTGCTGAGTTCAACGGTCTGTCGTCACTCGAAGCGAATGCAGCCGGGTGGTTCAGGACGAAAAGGTCCGGCTCTTTGTTATCCGCCTTATCGGAAAAACTGCTTATAGGCCGATCAGATGCGAGAAAACGGTGATAAGCGAGCCGTTCGTCGATAATCCAGAGGTTCTGTTGTTGCCAACCAATCTCGTCGGAAGTGCAACGCATTGGGAAGATGAGTTCATGCACCTTCTCTTCTTTAGGAAATTTCCCGCTCGAATCGACGCTCAGCTGCCACTCAAGAAGATCGAGGATAATCTTCCTATGAATGACACATTGAGCCAGCCGACTCTGCGCGATTTCGTGTGCTTTGCGCGCGTATGCTCGCTGGAGCTGCTGATAACGTTCGCTGTTGCGAACGTCGGGGTTCTTCTCGGACAAGAGCTGCTTCGCTTGGTTACGCGCTTCGATATCTTCGCGGAATTGGATCTCATTGAGCTTCGAAAGCACGTCCTGATCGCTCGCGCCTTCTTTGAACTCGCGAATGTGGGCGTCTACTTCTTTCAATATGGGCCGGTACTCCGGATAGCGTTTTTCGATCAGATCCGCGACACGGTTCCGGATCTTGTCCTCGACTTCACTTAGCAGCGGCCCCAGTTCTACCGAGGCGGCATCAGCGACTGCGTTGATTATCTCCTTCTCAGTGGGTTCTACACTCGCTTGGAGATCGCCAACTTGCGCGAGAGTGAACCCGGTGCGCTCCGCGTTCACGCGCCGATCTAGGAAGCTGCTCGAAACGTATGCTTTGTAGACGAAGGGCTCCGCATCTGCGGCCATGAGACGAGGCGGAACATACGAAATTGCGTTGGTCAGTGGGAAGTGCTGGACGTCCCGCTCGTTCGCGCAGAGATGAATTGTGTGCTGTGAGAACTCGCCGGCGAACACCCTGACATGCTGAACCAGTAAATCCTCGTCACGACATTTTATGGTCGTTCGTTTGGCCTTTGCACTGACCTCCCGATCAAATAGGTCGTTGATATCGAGGGTCAGAGGCTCGTCGTCGTCTCGCAATGTGAACCGAGGGCAGTTGGGATGCAGTAGGTAAGACAGACAGTGCTCAATGACCCGTTCGGCAATCGTTCGGGAAAGACGGGGACATTCCTTCTCGTAGCGTGCGTCCATCCCAAGCAGTTCAACAACAGTGCGCCGCTGGCGGGCGACGCTTTCGATAAGCCTGTGATCAGACGTTCCGTTTGCGTCCAAGCTAAAGTTGAACCGGCGCTCAAACCATTTTCCATCCTCTTCGAAAACGCTGGTGACACGAACTTGGGCGAACGCCTTTAGCCACAGAAACCGCCCAACTCCCTTAGCGCCACGCGCACGTTTATGGTCGCTATCTGACGTTTCGAACGACTCATAGTTCGCTCTGTTGAATCCGATGCCGTTGTCCTCGAGGCTGAAGCCCACGACCGAGCGCGAGGTAAGCCGATCGCCTGTCAGATTCGGCTGGCGCGCCTCTGTCGTGTCGCGGCGCACCCAGAGGATCACCGCGCCATCGCTGCCGCCGACATCTTCAATTGAGTGAATTGCATTCACGAGCCCTTCGAAGACGGGCAGCAACGCCCGCGAAAATGGCAGGATGACATTGCCAATTCGCCCCTGAAAATTGAGTTTCATAGTCTTCGATGCGGCGAGTAGCCCATCCCTTACTTCATTCGCTTGAACGTCTTCCCGCCTCCCCCAAGGTTATGGCGCGACATACTGCAGCGGGAGACGTGCATTATTTCATCCTGTCGAAAGTTTTCTGCAACAACGCGAAGTCGCTCGGCTGGCCGAGCTTCCCGCGCGTGCTGTCGACCCACTTCAAAGACAAAGTAGGAAGTCGAAAGGCCAAAGTAGAAATTTTAGTTTCTTTTTTTTCCATCGTCGGGCGTGTTGGGCGCCGTGGTGAAGGTAAAGCCTGTCCATCACGATTGAGAAGAAGATTCGGTACGGAAAGCGTTTGTCAGGACTCGGCGCATCTCTCCTTCGCGCCGAACGGTCGAGCGTGAGCGGGCGCGGCTTAGAACTCCTCGATGCTGATATCCACCGGCATTAACTCAGCGGTTCCGCGCTGCTTGATCCAATTGCCAGGATGCGCGTCCCGGATGATCTGACGTGATTCGTCGTGGACGTAGTCCTGGGTTTCACTTTGATCGGTGTGCTCCACCCAACCGCGTGCTTTCATGTATTTGCCGATCTGCTGAGCCGAAGGGTGCCCACCTTCGATGTATTGCATGCTCGTGACGATGCTCGGCCGCGGCTTGTCTCGGCCTTTCACTGGCTGCACGAGGATTCCGTGTACGCGAATATCGAGCGCAGGCAAAAACTGCTGGAACAACCGCCAAGAGTTTAAGTAGAGGCTAGGGGAATACTCGTGCCGTCCGTACTTGCCGGGGATCGTTGCTTTAACTACGCGCGGCGAAGTTCCTTCGAGGTAGCGGGTGACGTAATGCTCTGAGCCTTTCGTTACGTCCGCATCGGGATCGATTTGTGCAGAATAGAACGCTTCGGCATTCCATTCGGGCGCAATCTCGAGGAGAAGAGCCGTCTCCTGGTCGATCGCATTTATTCGATCGAGGTCGTTCGTGAAAGGCCCGTGCCAAGAGTACGAACGTCCGAGATGCTCACGTACAAATGTGAGCCACTTCTTGAAAGCTGCTTCGATTTCCAATCCTGCCGGAGCGCGCTGTTGCTCTTTCCCTTTGCGGAGCGGACGGCCTTTGCGACTGCGGCGTTTGTCTTTGTCCAAAATTGCTTATTGGGCATCGGTAATACGAACTATATACGATTTGAACGCCGTGTCAGCGTTTATCGCCGCGTAACAAGCACTGCTAAGGGCGTCATTTCATCTGATCGAATGTCTTCTGCAGTAGCAAAAAGAAAGTAGGAAGTGAAAAGGCTAAAGTAGGAAACATGTTCAGCTTTGTGAAACTGTGACGGTGGCGCGGTAGCCAAGGCGGCGGAGAAATTCCTCGGAGTCCAGCCAACGCAATCCAAACTCTGCGACATCCGCCAAGCCCAGGCGGCCGATGATATCGGAGAGCAGCTCGGCATCGCCTGGTTCGAAGTCGGCGTCCATCATCGCGCGCTCCGCCCAGTCGACAAGGTCGGACTGTGACACTTGACCGTGAAGGTAGTCGCTGAGCTTTTCGGCGGTAGTCTCGCGGGTAATCTTCATTGGGCAGTAGAGATTTTAAAGGTATCGATGCCCTTAAATCGACAGGAAACTTCTCGTGCGTCGCAACGAGGCGGCCGTCGCGATCGTAGATTTCCTGAGCAAAGCGCATCGTCGTCTCATTCAGGTCGACTTCCTTGACTTACAGCGCGCGTCCGCCGGCACGGCCGATGTAGTCGGGTGTGTAACGTCGTCCGCCATTCGGCATTTCTTGCCAAGCTGCAAAGTTTCGCTCGTTCTGCTCACGCGATGCCATTCGACTCTGCTCATTTCATCCGATCGAAGGTCTTTTGCAGCAGCGCGAGATCGCTCGGCTGGCCGAGCTTTTCGCGCGTGGAGTCGACCCATTTCTTCTCGAGCGCGTTTTTGGTGGGCCGGTCGTTCTGGTAGAAGACGCCGAAGACGCCGGGGAAGGGAAGTTGCGCCAGCTTGTAGGCGGCGAGCTCGTCGGTGACGTCGTGGCGGAGCTCGTCCTCCGGAGTGTTGTCGTATTTCTTTTCTTCGATGACGGAGAAGGCGCCGCCTTTGCGCGGATTCGCGGGATCGAAGGCGCCGGGGAAAAATTCGACGCACTCGCTGAGGCATTCGATGACGCTGAAGCCCGGGTGATCCATGGCGCGCTCGATCATTTGGATCATGTGGTTGACTTGGGAAGCGTGGGTGCGCGCGACGAAGGTGGCTCCGCTCCCGACGAGTTTTTTCATCGGGTTGACCGGATGATCGATCGCGCCTTGCGGGTCGGTCTTGCTCTTGAAGCCGATGGGAGAGGTGGGCGAGGTCTGCTTTTTGGTCAGGCCATAGACGAAGTTGTCCATGATGACGTAGGTCAGGTTGATGTTCTTGCGCGCGCCGTGCTCGAGGTGGTTGCCGCCGATGCTGAAGCCGTCGCCATCGCCGCCGAAGAGGAAGACGTGGAGGTCGGGCCGGGCCAGGCTGACACCGCTGGCGAGCGGGACGGCGCGCCCATGGATGAAGTGGGCGCCGTAGCTATTGACGAAATAGGGGAAGCGCGAGGAGCAGCCGATGCCGGCGAGGGTGACGATCTTTTCGTGATCGAGCTGGCGTTTCTCGAGGACTTTGTAATAGCAGGCGAGGACGGCGAAGTCGCCGCAACCAGGACACCAGGTAGGGTGATCGGCGGTGATGGCTTTCTTGGTGAGCTTCTCTTTAGGAGGCGGCTCGGCAATTACGGTGTCACTCATAGGATTTCATTTCTGGATTTCTGGTTTTCAAATTCGTTAATTGGCGAACTGCGGCGTTTGGCGAGCTCCGTGCCAGAAGTGTAGGATGTTCACCGCGCGGCGCGGTTCGTCGCAGGTGTAGTAAATTAGAAACGGCGGTGCGGGCATTTTGCGAATTCCGCGCACGCGGTCATGAAACGCGAATCGCTCTGGCATCGCGCTCAAGCTCGACGCATGCGTGAGTAGCTTGTAGCCGAGGCGCTCGGCCGCGACTGCATTGTCCTTTGCCACGAATTCCACTATTTCCCTCAAATCTCTCAGTGCGTTCTCCGCGATCAGGACTTTGAAGTCCATCCGCGAATCATCTTCTTCACGTCGTCAATTTCGTGGACGCGACGAGCTTCAACGTCGTCGAGGCCACGCGCTAAGGCCGCTTCGAGCTCCGCGCCGTTCGGCTCAACATTGATCGCGAAAAGTTCCGCCGTCAGCAAGGCTTTCTCGTGTGAGTCCAACGCACCGATGGCATTTCTGATTTCAGCGATGTTCATGAAAATTACTTGTTAGGTCTCTGCCGAGGTTGCTTCCTGATCCACTTCGGATCGCGACGTAAATCTAAGACAGCTACGACAAGTGTGTCCTTGTCGCATTCGCGGCAGGAGATGCCGAAGCGGAAGATAGACCCTAGCATACGACAGAACCCAACGTGCTGGGCGCGGATGCCGCTGAGCTGACGAAGCTCGATAATGTCCGCTGTAATAGAATCAGAGAAGTAATGGCCGACTCCCTGTTCTCGTTCATCATAGAAGTCTCTGGCTTGTTCAATGTCTTCGGCAGCTTCTTCAAGGATGATGATGTTCTCAACGACGTAGACGCTCTTTCAACTCATCGAGAGTCAGGAACTTTGCCTCACCCGAATCAATCGTTGTCGCACGTTCGGCCAGAACCTTACCGTGCCACGCCGGCGACTCGATCTCTTCGTCTTTGTTCTCGATCGACTCCCAAACAGCGTTCATCAGGTCGATTCGCTCGGCATTCGTGAGCTTCGATAGCTCCAGTTTCATTTCGGCAATGCTCACTGCTCGCTTTCCTTGCTGAGACCGGAGACTGCGACGGCCGCGTCTTCCGCGCGTTCGCTGGGCGGATGCTTGGAGTGATCCATCTTCCCGGCTGAGGCTTTGGAGGCTTCTGAGCCGGGCCTTGTCGGAGTGTTATCGCCAGAGACTTCGGCCCGCGGCGAGACTTGGGCTTCGGCGCGATGAGTAGCAGTCGCGGTCGAGTCGAGTCGATTGGTCGAACCGTTCGTTGGCGCGCCGTTTGTGCCTAACGAGTTGCTCACTACGCCGGCCAGGATCTCTTTGATCCGGAAGGTAAGTCCGTCGGTCTTGGTCAGGCTTTGGATTTTTGGATCGCAATAGCGCGCCCGTAAAATGGTCGCGAGCTGGCCGAAGCCGTAGATGCCCTGGTCGTTCATTTCCACGACCACGACGCGTTGGAAGTTCGCGAAAATCTTATCGAGCCCAGGCGGCAGCGGATGAATGTGGCGCAAATGAATCGCGCTCATTTTTTCGCCGGCCAGCCGTCCTTTTTTCACCGCGTCGTGGATCGGGCCGTAGGTCGAGCCCCAACCGACTAACAAGAGGTCGCCCTCCGCGTCGCCGTAAATTTCCGGTGTCGGCATTTCGTCCGCGAGCTTTTGTAATTTCGTGCGGCGCTTGGCCGTCATGGCCATGTGCAATTTCGGGCTGCCGGTCGGATGGCCGTGCTCATCGTGCTCCAGGCCAGTGACGAGCGGATATTTGCCATCAAGGAGACGCGTGCCGGGCGCAACGTGCTGCGTGATGCGTTCGAGATCGTAGGGCTTGAATCCTTCGCGCGGCGTCAGATCGAGCTTCGCGTTTTGCATGAGCGCGGGCAGATCGGGTTCATCGAACGCTTCGATCCGCGTCGCGAGCGAGCCATCGCTCAGGATGAAAACGGGCGTGCTGTATTTCCTGGCGATGCGCGCGGCTTCGATCGCGATGTAGAAACAATCTTCCACCGTGCTCGCCGCCAGGACCACGCGCGGACTGTCGCCATGTCCGCCGTAGATCGCCTGGAACAAATCGCTTTGTTCGACATTCGTCGGCAATCCGGTACTCGGGCCGCCGCGTTGCACATTCACGATAATCAGCGGCATCTCCGCCATCGAAGCCCAGCCGATCGCTTCCGTTTTCAGCGAAATGCCCGGCCCCGCGCTGCCCGTGACCGCGAGATAACCGGAGAGCGAAAAGCCTAACGAGATCGAAACCGCCGCGAGCTCGTCTTCCGCCTGCACGAAAAGACCGCCATATTTTGGCAGCTCGGTGCGCAAGATTTCCATAACCGACGACCAGGGGGTAATCGGATAACCGGAGCCGTAACGCACGCCGGCCGCGATCAATCCGTAGGCCAGCGCCTGGTTGCCATCCATCGTGATTTGCGCGCGGCCATTCGTCTTCGCGACCTGCTCGAATTTGTAGAGCTTCGAGAGCACATTCCCGACCGGATAATTGTAACCGGCCTGGAATCCCATGAGCGCGGTGTTGACGATGCTCTCATCTTTCCCGGCAAATTTTTCGCTGATCAACTTCTTCAGCTTCTCGACATCGAGATGAAAAATTTTTCCGATTAACCCGAGGACAAACATGTTCTTGCCCTTGTCCTTCGCGGTCCCGCCGAGCGCTTCGACGGTCAGCCCGGTAATCGGCACCCCGAGATAGACGAAACGCTTGTCGTCGAGGTTCGGCTCGACGTTATCGGAATCGTAAAGGAGCACGCCGCCCTCTTTCAGAAACCCGATGTGGTCCTGATAACTGTGCTGATAAAACGCGACCAAAAAATCCGCCTCATCACCCGCGGAAAGGACTTCGCCCGTGCCCATGCGCACCTGGAAAATCGACGGCCCGCCCGAGATGGTCGCGGGAATCGTCATGTAAGTCATCACGTCCTGATCGCTTCGCCCCGCCAGCCGCGCGAGGAACGCGCCCGCGCTCTGAATTCCGTCCTGCGAATTTCCCGCGAGCCGAATGACGGCATCATCGATATTCTCCGGTCGAAGATCGGCGCGGTCGTTAGGCGCGGCGGCGCCGGGAGGAACTTGAGCGGGTTTGGCGACAGGATCGGTTGGATTCACGAGAAAAAGCGGTCGTAATCCTTAAGGCGATATTCCCGCTTTTGCGAGAGGAAAACCGGGCTGCCGCTTTAGTAATGAATCCCTTTGCGTTCCGCTTCTTCGCGAATGATACGCGCCACTTCCGCGTCGAAGCTGTCTGCGTTCCCCGGCCCGGCTTTGCGCTTCGTTTCCTGAGCGATGAACTCGGCACGCGCTTGCGAGATTTGCGCGATTTCTTTCTGCAACGCCGCGCGCTCTTCCCGCGCTTTCACGATGCGCTTCTCCAATTCCGCGCGGCTTAGTTTTTGCAATTCCGCCGGTAAATTTTTCTGGTCGATCGCGTCCGCTTTCAACTCGCCGCGGACCAGCGCGTCGAGCAATTCGCCCGCGCCTTGCACCGATTTTTTCATGCGCGCGTTGTAACTCAAACGATCCGCCGCCGCCGGCGCAGCCGCCGTTTCCGCAGCCGCTTGTTTCGCCAACACTTCGCTGCGCAAACTCACGTCACCGTAAGGAATGAGCGTCTCGCCGATGCGTCGATTTAGTTCGGACAGCTTCTCATCCATCGGCGTCGCGATAACCGCAACGTTTCCTGATTGCGGGATCGTCGCGTAACGACCTTCCGACATTTTCGCGATCTCTTTCCAAATCGGCTTCGTCTCCGCGAGGTTGCCGCATTGCACGGTGTTGATGATTAAATCCTTCTTCATCGCCGCGCGACAAAGCTCGGGATACTTCGGCCCGTTCGCGTAGTCCATGTGCGGCGGCGCATCGCCCACGAGGAAGATGATCTTCAAAACACTCCGATCGTCGCTCCATTTCGTTTTCTGAATCGCTTCCTCCAGCGCTTCGTTCACGCTCTCCGGCGTGTCGCCGCCGCCACCGGCTTCGAAGGCGCGCAGATGCGCATACATCGCGTCGAGATCGTCCGTGAGCGGGAACGGCCTAACGACATATTCGTCTCCGCGATCGCGATAACCGACCAGACCGATCTTCAACTCCGGCGTCGGTTTGGCGCTGATCATTTCATTGGCGATCGCCCAGATTTTTTGCTTCGCCCCTTCGAGCAAACCGCCCATCGAGCCGGTCGTATCGAGCACAAAACAAACTTCGATCCGCGGCTTCTTCTCGTTAGGTAAGTTGTCTTGAGCGAATGCGCCGCGCGCGATCAGGAGAGTCAGTAATGCAGTAATTATTTTCATGGATTTGATTCGTTAGTCCGCGATTTCGTAAACGGTCCCGCCGAGCGCGACCTGCACGTTCTGCCCGAGCGCCAGCCACGGCGCGGCCTCGGGATATTTGCTGAGCAGCGCGAAGTAATCTTCCGAGTTGAACTGCACGCGCTGACGTTTCGTTAGGCCTTGCGCGTTCGCGTCGATCCATTCCTTGCCGTTCCGGTAAAACGCGCGGCCATTCACAAACTTCGATTGCTGCGTGTACTGCGCGACCCGCGCGGAGTTGATCGACTCGTTAGGCGCGGCTGCCAGCAAACCACGATTCGATTCCGCCACGCCGGCGGCGATCGAGGCCGGCGCTTGCTGCGCGAACTTGAAGGCGTTCTGGCTGCGCGCGTTCGCTATGCCGTCGTCGCCGCTTCTTTTCTCCTTAAATCCGCTCCAGGCTTTCGCGAGGTCGCGGCGCGCAACCGCGTCTCCGTTCATCTCTTGCAGGGAACGGTGCGCGATCGGCAGACCGCGTTTGTCTTCGTCCTCAACGATCAGATACGCGGTGTAGGGCGTGACGATTCCGAACTTGCGCGCCAGTTCCGTCGCTTCTTCGCGCAACTCGCTCGTCTCGCCGTGAATACGAATTTCATCGAGAAGAAATCCGACACGACGTGTGGCCCATAAGCGCGGGATGAATTCGTTCGAGCTTTCGCGCTCCGGGAACTTGAGTTTGTAAGTGTACGTCTGTTCCCGACCATTCGTTAGGCCGGTCAATTTCGCTTCCACTTCGCCGCTGCCGGAATAACGACCGGCGAGCACGAGCTGATCGCCCTTGAACAAATCCGGCAACTCCGCCGGATATATTTTGCTCGTGCGCACGTCGCAGTTAAAGGTCAGCCGAAGATTCGTTAGGGCGGGTTCCTTGATGCGGGTGAAGAAGTTAGAGACCTTCACTTCCAGGTCTTCATTCGCGAGCACGTATTGACTGAAGGCGCGTGTGCTTTCCGCGATCTGATCGAGCAACTGCGTGTTCACATCCGAGCCAATGCCGAAGGAAAAAATGCGCACCTCGGCCGCCGCTTTTTTGGCGCGCGCGACGATCTCATCCGGGTTGCGCGTGCCGACGGTCGGCAAGCCATCGGTCAGAAAAATGACGATGGAGCCGGCGCGCCCTCGCGCCGGGAGGACCGAAGGCGGGCCATCTCCCGCGATGGCCAGCGCGCGATCGAGCGCGTCGCCAATCGCCGTTCCACCGATCGGTTTCAGATCGGCGATGAAAGCGGACGCGCGTTTTCGGTTCTCGTTCGACGCGTCGACTAATTTGCCGAAGAGCGGTTCCGCTTCCGTGGAAAATCGGACGATCTCGAAACGATCTTCCGCATTGAGATTCGCGACACAGAACTCCAGCGCTTTCTGCGCCTGCTGTAATTTTGGGCCCGCCATCGAGCCCGAGGTATCGACCACGAAGACGACATTTTTCGGCTCCGGTTTTGTTTCCCTTGCCACCGTGGGCGCGGCCAGCAATAAAAAATATCCATCATCGCCGTCCGACTTTTGCGTGATGAGGTTCAACCCGACATCGCGCGCCTCCGTGCTGAAGACGAGTTGAAAATCCGTGTCTGGTTTTTCCTCTTTCGCCTCGTAACCGATGACCGCGCGGTTCGCGCCATCGCGTTTGATTTCCACCTTGTGACTCGGCGAATAAATCGATGCGAGCGGCTGCGCCGATTTCAATTCCACCTTCACGCTCAGATCCTTGATCGGTCGCGCGGAAAACTTTTCCGTGCTCAGCGGATAGCTGTAAGTGACCGCGCCATTATCCGCGCGCAGCAGCTCGCTATAGGAAATTTTGATCGGCTTGCGACTGTGCGGCTCGATCGGAAAAATGCGCACCTTAAACATGTCGCGTCCCGCATATTCGAGCAGCGCGGGATCGCGCATCGTGCGCACGATGTTCTCGTAAATCGCGCGCGCCTTGTCGGCCGGGAGCAACTCGGCCTCGACCATTTTGCCGCCGATCTCCATGGAGAATTTGTCGATCTGCGCGCCTTTCGGCACCGGGAAAATATAAGTGCCTTCGAGCCGCGCATCGTTCGGGTTATAGAACTCCTGATCGATCGACGTGACCGCGATCTGTCCGTCGATTTTTACCTCGACGTGATGCGAGCTGACCTCGAGCGGTGCGAATGGATAAAGCGTCGGCGGCAATAACGGCGGCCGCTCCACGATGATGAATCCATCGCCGCGCGCGCAGGCGATCACGCCTAACGAGAGAACCGCGAGCGCGAGGAAAAATTTTGTCTTCATGCAGAGTTAGTCGGCGGCCGCAAGAATTTGCTCCGCGATTTTTCTGAATGAACGAACGCTCGACAGGTCGGCTCGCGATGAGATGCTCATCTCTCGAAAAGGTGAGCGCGGAAGCCGAGTTAATTTCCCAATGCAGGCGCGGCCAGGCCGAGGCGTGGGATTTTTTATTCGATCAATATTACGGCGTGGTCGCGCGTTTTATTTTTCAACTTTCGGCCGACTTCAGCCACGAAGACACGGAGGAAATTTGCCAGGAGACCTTCGTCTCGGTCGTGCACAATCTCGCTTCCTTCCAGGCGAAGAGTTCGTTCCAAACCTGGCTGCTGCGCATCGCTTCAAACAAGGCGATGGACTTCCGCGCGAAGACGCAGGCGGCGAAGCGCGGCGGCCGCGCCCTGCATTTGCCGTTGCATGGAACGGATGGCGATAATCGAACGATCGATCCGCCATCGAGCGCGCTCACCCCCGATGCGGCGCTTTTGCAGGCGGAGAATTTTTCACTCGTTAGGCAATGTCTCGATCGGTTGGAGGCGGATTGCCGCGAGCTGATCGAGCTCTCGTATTACGGCGATCTCAGTTATGCCGAAATCGCGGACGATTTGCGTTTGAATCCGAAAACGGTCAGCTCTCGCCTCAGTCGTTGTCTGGATCGATTGGGTGCGATTGCGCAGGAAATTTTTCCGCGGGAGAAAACGTTTGCCGTCTAACTGATTGGATCATGTCGCGCGAATCAAAGAAACCGATCGAAGAAATGCTGGAAGCTTCGGCGAAAGCGCGGCGGGCGGAGTTCGGCGCGGATCCGAAGATGCCGAACCCGATGCGCGCGCATTTGCATGAGGAAATTGCGCGCGTTGCTCGCGCCGCGGAAACGCAGCCGCGCCGCGGTTGGCTGGCGATTTTTTGGCCGCAGCTTTCGCTCGTGAGCGCGGTCGCGGCGGTGCTGGTCACGATGGCGATAGTTTGGTTCGGGCGCGAAAAGGATTCCGGCCGCGAGACGCAACTGGCCATGCGCGCGCCCGCGCCGGCGGAAAGCGCGAAGCAACCGAGCGACGCTTTACGTTCGTTAGACCAATCGGCTGCGCGCGATGTCACGATCGCCAAAAGTGAGGCGAACGAAGAGGAGCGAAATCAACCTGCGGTCGCGGCTGCTCCGGCGCAAGAATTCGCTGCGGCCAGAAGCACCGCGGCCAAGGCTTCACAATTCGCGCAAGCGACGCGCGGACAGGCCATGCGCAATTTTTCGCCGGCCAATCAATCCAACAAAGTCCTGGAAAACTTTCAGTTCGAACAGAACGGGAAGGAAATTCGTTTGGTCGATGCCGATGGTTCGACTTACAACGGAACATTCGAGCGCGCAGAGCCGGCCATCGCCACTGCTCGATCCAAAAAATCAAAAACGGCGCCGGCGATTTCCTCGCCTAACGAGCAATTTTTCCGCGCGAGCGGATTCAATAACACGCTGCAAAAGCAGGTCGCCTTCGAGGGAAATTACATTCCACCGCAGGCTGACGAAGAAAAGTCGACGGTCGGCCAACTAGCAAAGAGGCGGCAAATGACGGCGCGCATCGTCGGCCGGGCGATGGTTCCGGGAGAAGCGCTCATCGAAGTCGACGCCGCACCCAGCTCGCCGTAGCTTTCGTTAGACCAGTCTCGCTTCCTCGCACGCCACCATGAAAAATAAGATCTCTCCATTCCTCTTTGTCATCGCGCTGACCGCTTTAAACCTGGCGCACGCGCAGACAAATCTCGATTTGCCGCAAGCGAGCCAGAAGGCGGTCAGTCAACAGCGAGTCGGCATCACCGACATCACGATCACGTATCATCGGCCGTTGGTGAATGGCCGAAAAATTTGGGGAGAACTTGTGCCGATGGGCAAGGTCTGGCGCGCGGGCGCGAACGAAAATACGACGATCGAATTCAGCACGCCGGTGAATGTGGAAGGCAAACCGTTGGCCGCGGGCATCTATGGTTTGCACATGATTCCGAACACGGATTCGTGGACGATTATTTTTTCGAAAATGGCCGTGGCGTGGGGAAGTTACACTTATAACGAGGCGGAAGATGCGTTGCGCGTGAATGTGAAACCGCGCGAAAACGCGATGGAAGAAGCGCTCGAGTACGAGTTTGAAGATCTGCAGCCGGACTCGGTCGTGGTCATGATGAAATGGGAAAAGCTGGCGGTGCCCTTTCGCATTTCGGTGACGGATGCGGAAGCGGTCCTGCCGCATATCCGCGATCAATTTCGCGGGCGCGCGCAGTATTCCTGGGAGACGCTGAACGAAGCGGCGAACTATTGCCTAACGAAGAAGATCGATCTCGATGAAGCGCTGCGTTGGGCCGAGCAATCGATCCAAATCGAGGAGCGCTTCGATAACCTGGCGACGAAGTCGGAGCTCTTGAAAGCGTTGCATAAAACCGATGAGGCGAAGGCGGTTTGGACGCGCGCCATGGAAAGCTCGACGGCGGTGCAGCTTTACTCCTACGCGCGGAAACTGCAGGGCCAAAAGAGGGACGCGGAAGCGATGGAAATTTTTCCGATGGTCACGAAACGTTTTCCGGAAAACGTCTACGGTTTACTCGCGCAAGCGCGGAGCAAATCGGCCACGGGCGATTTCGCGGGCGCAGCCGAAGCGTTGAAGAAAGCGCAAGGTGTCTCGATTTCCGATCAACAGAAAACAATCTTCCAAGGGATGATCGAAAAGCTGCAAGCGAAGCAGGATATCAGTAAGTGAGGAAACAAAACGCGCCGTAACACAGGCATTTTGCCTGTGAGTTCGCGCGGCATTTCCGCCAAAGTCGACCCCTAGGCAAGACACCTGCGCGACGAGGTTTTTTTAGAGCGCGCTGAACGCCTGATCGAGCACCGCGAGCAGGAAATCCGCGTCCGCTTTGGTCACGCACATCGGCGGAGAAAAGCGGATGGTCTGGCCGTGCAATCCGCCTTTGCCGAGGAGCAGGCCGAGGTCTTTGGCGTTTTCCACAACCTGTGCGCACTCCGCTTTGGCCGGCTCTTTCGTGGCGCGATCTTTCACCAGCTCGATGCCTAATAAGAGACCTTTGCCGCGCACGTCGCCGATGAGGTTGTGCTTTTCCTGCAAGCGTTTCAATCCGCCTAACAAGTGGTTGCCGATGGCGAGCGAGTTGGCCTGTAGCTTCTCGCGTTCGATAATTTCGAGCACGGCCATCCCTTGCGCGCAGACGACTGGGTTGCCGCCGAAGGTGTTGAAGTGGGTGCGTTGCGCGATTGCTTGCGCGATCTTCGGCGTGGTCACGACCGCGCCGAGTGGCGCGCCGTTGCCGATACCTTTGGCCATGCAAACGATGTCGGGAATGACGCCCTGGGTTTCGAATCCCCAATAATGCGAACCCGTTCGACCGAAGCCCGCCTGCACTTCATCGGCGATGCAAACTCCGCCGGCCGCGCGCACATGGTCGTAAGCGTGTTGCAGGTAACCATCGGGGAAAACCACGCAGCCACCGACGCCTTGGATTGACTCCGCGATGAAACCCGCGATTTGCCCTGAGGTCGCGTGGTCGATCAGACTCTGCACATCCGCCGCATATTTTTTTCCGGCATCAGGATCGTCGTGTCCCCACGCGCCGCGGAAAGGATCGGGCGTGATCGCGTGATGCACTCCGAAGCTGTGCGGGACGTTGAATTTCCACGTGCGATGCGCGGTCAATCCCATGCCGCTGGCGTTGCCGCCGTGGTAGGCATTGCGCAACGCGATCAGATCGTAGTTGCCGGTATAGGCACGGGCCATGAGCAGCGCGAGGTCGTTCGCTTCCGAGCCGGAGTTCACGAAGTAACAGACCTTCAGATCACCTGGCATTATCGCCGCAAGTTTCTCGGCGTACGCGCCGATATTCGGATTCAAATAGATCGTCGTCGAATGTTGTAGCAGTTCATTTTGGCGACGGGCCGCTTCCACCACCTCGGGGTGACAATGCCCGACACTGACCGTGACGATCCCGCCAAGTGCGTCGAGATAACGCCGCCCTTTTTCATCCCAAACATATTGCATTTTGCCTTCCACCAGCATGAGCGGCTTCTTGTAATAAAGAAAAATGCCGGGGTTCAGGAACTGTTTGCGTTGCTTCAGAACTTCCTCGGCGGCGGGGCCGTTGTATTCGTTAGGCTGATGGGAAAATGGCGGAAGCTCGGGAGTTTTCATGAGTGCTAAATGGGCGATGTGAAGAGCGCTTTATTCCACAACCGCGCGCGAAAGCCAAACATCCAAGTGTCCCAGCCAAACGAAGTCGCTGGCAGGATTGTCCTTTACCGGCTTTGATTTCGCAGCCTGCGAATCTATCTAGACACAATGTCCACCGCCCATTTTTCGCCCGGCAACGGTAAGAGAGGAATGCTCGCGTTCTTTGCGCTTGGGTTCCTTTTTACCGCGCGTCTCCACGCCGGCGTGGCCACGACTCCGGCTGCGCCGCTCGTCATTGGCGAGACCTTCACCATCGACTCCGAGGTTCTCGGCGAGGCTCGCCGCATCAATGTCTATTTCCCGCCCGGTCACGAGGAATCTTCCGCGACGACGCTGCCAGTTCTCTACATGCCCGACGGAGGCTTGGCGGAAGATTTCCTGCACGTCGCCGGGCTGGTTCAGGTATCCGTCGGCAATGGCACCATGCGGCCTTTTCTACTTGTCGGAATCGAGAACACGCAACGCCGCCGCGACCTGACCGGTCCAACCACAAGCGATGAGGACAAGAAGATCGCGCCTAAGGTTGGCGGCTCGGCCGAGTTTCGGAAATTCATACGGACGGAGTTAATCCCAGAGATCAAGCGCCGTTATCGCACGACTAACGAATCGGCTATCGTCGGTGAATCGCTCGCCGGTTTGTTCGTGATCGAGACCTTGATGCTCGAGCCGGATTTGTTCGACACTTACATCGCCTTCGATCCCAGTCTTTGGTGGAGTAACCAATCCCTCATTAAAAGCGCGAGTGAGAAACTGCGCGCGTCGCCCGAGTTGGAGAAGACGCTCTATTTCGCCAGCAGCGGCGATGGCACACCAGAAATCACTGCGCACCTGGCGGACCTTCTAAAGAAGGACGCACCGGCACGCTTGCATTGGCACTACGAAAAGATGCCGGAAGAAATCCACGCTACCATCTACCAGCCGGCGGCGTTGCGAGCTTTTCGTTTTCTCTTCAAGCCGATGGTCGGCGCTCGTTAGTTTTCGACTTTAAGTCTCTCTCGATCGACCGCGCTCCAAGCTGCTTGTGGTTAACCGCCCGAGCTAACAAGTTGAGAAAGACGCTTTTCTTGGGCGCGTTTCGGGACTGATTCCAAGGCGCTTTGTAAGGCCTGCGCGAGCGCGGGCAGATAGTTTTCTCCCATGATGCCCATGATCTCGTGATGCGTTCCGGGAACAGGATGAAGGGTCGCGCCGCGGCGGGCGAGATGGTGCCAAAGAGTTATAAATTTCGGATCGGCCGAATCGCTAATGAACACATCCAGCGCTCCCGGGTAACGGCGAAACTTATAGGCCGAGGCCACCGCCCAGTAGTAATCGCCGAAACCAGGAATCTCTGGCAGTTGCGTCGTTGGACTCGGCGAAGCCGTAATCACGGGAGGCACAGCGCGGTTCCGCGCAAGCCAACCATAGAAGCCATTCCAGCACCTCATGAGATACCAGAGGCGTTCACGTGTCGGCATTTGCCGCCAGCGGTGGAAATGAAACTCGCAGCGCTGTCGCCAAAAGGGCGTAAGCGTGCGCATATAAACTGCCCATGGCACAGACCTCGGCCCGGTGTCAAGCAAGGCGAGAAACGCCACTTGCTCTCCCAGCTTAGTTAGTTGTTGTCCTAACTCATAGGCGATCAAGCCGCCCATCGAGTAACCGGCGAGATAATAAGGTCCATGCGGCTGGAAGGAGCGAATCTCCTTGATGTAATGCGCGGCCATTTGCTCGACGCTGGTGTGTCGAGAAGCTTTTCCGTCCAGTCCTACTGCCTGCAACCCGTAGCTCGGCTGGTCGGGCGGAAGGAGAAGGGCCAGTCGCTGTAACCCAAAGACGTCTCCGCCCCAGCCATGCGTAAAGAAAAGCGGAGGCTTGGTCCCGGAAGGTTGCAAAGGCACGAGCGAACTCCACGCCGGCGCGCATTGTTCTTCAGTCAGGCGCTGGCTTAGCAGCTCAACAGTAGGTGCATGAAAGACGGCCGAGATAGGCAACTTGCAACCAAAGCGCCGGTCGATCTCGCTCATCAAACGAGCCGCAAGAAGAGAATGACCACCTAACGAAAAGAAATTGTCCGTTCGCCTGATGTTGCTCTGTTGAAAGAGCGATTCCCAAAGGCGGATCATTTCCACTTCCAACAAGTTTAACGGCTGCTCTCGCTTGCTCCCGGGAGTTTCCACTTTACCCACCGGCTTGGGCAAGTTGCGGCGGTCCACCTTGCCATTCTCCAGAAGAGGAAAGCGATCCAGGACCATGAAGGCCGTTGGCAGCATATAGGTGGGTAACAAACTCCGCGCGTAATCTCGGATATCTTCCACCGCTCCATCCGCGTTGTTCTTTAGAATGAGGTACGCGATCAACGCAGTAGTTGAAAGGTCATTGTGTTTAACGACAAACGCTTCCTGAACTCCGGGAGCAGCTCGTAAGATTGCCTCGATTTCGCCTAACTCCACGCGGTGGCCGCGAATCTTTATCTCGGAATCGAGGCGTCCCCGAAATTCGAGATTTCCGTCGGAGCGCCAGCGAACAAGATCGCCGGTACAGTAAAGGCGGGCGCCCTCCTCCGCGCTAAATGGATTGGCAATAAAACGTTCGGCAGTTAGTTGCCGCCGATTCAAGTAACCAAGCGCCAGCCCATCGCCACCTATGTATAACTCCCCGTCCACACCGATTGGCGCCGGAGAGAGGGACGCGTTCGCGACGTAGACTTGAGTATTCGAAATAGGCCGGCCAATCGGGATGCTCCCGAGCGACTCCTGCTCGTCCGCGATATCGTAGCAGCAAGTGAAGGTGGTGTTTTCGGTCGGGCCGTAACCGTTGATCATGCGACAATGCGGGAGGGCGCGGCGAGCCTTGAGGACGTGCTTTGGCGAAAGCACGTCGCCGCCGGCGATTAACTGCCGCAGAGGTCGCAAGTCATCCACCCGCTCCTCGACCATAAGGTGAAACAAACCAGAGGTTAGCCACAGCGTGGTAACCTGATGCCGGGCAATTGTCTCGCCGATATCGCTTAGCGTAGGCTGTCCTGGCGGCATAAGAACTAAACGACCGCCATTGAGAAGCGCTCCCCAAATCTCAAAGGTCGAAGCGTCGAAAGACAAGGGCGCCATGTGTAGGAGCGTCTCGTCGGGTCCGAGGCAAATATAATCGACCGCCTTCACTAAGCGTACCACGCCTCGATGCGGAATAACCACACCCTTGGGCCGACCGGTTGAGCCCGAGGTGTAACTAACATACGCCGGGTCCTCCGGACCGGGTAGGAATGCCACGTGATCGTCCTCTCCAGCGACAGCCAGCAAATCTTCAATCGTCACCACAGCGATGTCGTTAGGCAAATCCAACGATAACCTGGATGTCTTGCTGGTTAAAATTATTCGCGGGTTAGCGTCGGCTATGAGGGAGTGGAGACGTCCTGACGGAAGATTTTCTTCGACGCCCCAGTAGACGGCGCCTGCTTTCAAGATACCCAGGAGAGCGACAATCATTTGAGGCGATCGCTCGATCGCTACTGCGACGACGGAGGCGCGCCCCACACCCGCCCGGGACAAGTGCGCGGCGACTTTATTCGCCTTCGCGTTTAACTCAGAATAAGTAAGTCTTTGCTCGTTAGCTATTATAGCCACCGCATCCGGGTTGGCCACGACCTGTTCCTCGAATAGCTGGTGCACGGAGCGATCCCGTGGATAAGCGCGCTCGGTTTGATTCCATTCTAGGAGGATGTGGTTGCTTTCCTTCTCGGTCAGGAGCGGGATCTGAGAAACAGGCTGGCCGGGATTCGCCGCCAGGCCTTCCAGAAGGACACGCCAATGCCCGAGCATCCGCTCCACCCGGTCGCGATCGAGTAGATCCGTGTTGTATTCAATCCTGGCAGTCCATCCTTCTGCGTCCTCCGCGATAAACAAGCTAAGGTCCATCTTCGCGGTGTGAGTCTCCACCGGACAAGATGTTACTTCCAAGCCTGCTAGTAAGAGGTTTTGCTCGGAAATATTTTCCAACGCGAAAAGGGTTTCTACCAGGGCTACGCGATCCGCGCCCTCCGAGCTGTGGGACATTTCCACAAGCTTTTCGAACGGCAGTGCGGAGTGGGAAAAGGCTTCGAGCGCAGTCGTTCGCACACGCCGAAGGAGTTCGCGAAAATTCGGCTGACCAGAGAGCGAGGTTCGCATGACCAGCGTATTGACGAAGAAGCCGATCATGCTTTCCGTTTCGAATCGTTGCCGATTCGCGAAAGGAATCGCCACGCGCACATCCTCTTGGCCGGTGTAGCGGTGAAGCAAGAGCTTGAAGGCCGCGAGCAAGAGCATAAAAAGCGTGGCGCGTTCTTCCTGCGCTCGCGCCTTGAGGGCCGTGAGGAGTTGCCGATCGAGGCGGAGCGAGCAATTCCCGCCGCGAAAAGACGAGACCGGCGTCCGGGGTCGATCGGTTGGCAACGCCAGCGGGATTAATTGGCCGCCCAGTTTTGTTTGCCAATACAACTCGTCCTCCACCAGCGCGTCCTCTCGGAGTTGCTCCTGCCACCAAGCCGCGTAATCGACGAATTGCACCGGCAACTCGGCCAGATCCTCGCCGGATTCATCACCGTAAAATGCTGAGAGTTCCCGGCAAAAATTCCCCTGCGACCAGCCGTCGAAAATAATGTGATGAATGACCACCGAAAGGAAGTGATCGCGCGCGTCCAGCCGGATTAGTTCGAGGCGGATCGGAGGCGCACTGACCAGATCGAATGGGCGACAGGCCAACTCCTCCACTTGCCGTCGTGCTGCGGCCTCTCGCTCGCCGGGCGGCGTCGCCTCCAAATTAATCCGCCGCAGCGGCAGCGCGTTTGACGATGCGACGCGCTGAATCAACCGCCCGTGCTCCATCGCGAAGCTCGTGCGCAAGGTATCGTGCCGTTGAATGACCGAAGCGAAAGCGGATTCCAGGCGCGGGACATCCAGCGTTCCGCGAAGGCGAAACGCCATTGGTATATTATACACTGGAGAATCCGGCGCGTAATGCTGCAGAAACCACATTTGCAATTGCCCCGGCGCGGCAGGGTAGTCCGTGATCGTGCGGTGAGGATCGTTGGGAGCGTTGCGCACGCGGAGCGGGCTGGCCGGCGCCATGCCGGCCACGGCTTCCTCCGCCGGCATGAAGTCAATCTCCGGTTCGATCACCATTCCAGCATGCCCGAAACGCGTCCGCGGACGCAACGAGAATGAGCAGCGGCGAGCGGCGCTTTCGAGCGCGTTTCTTTAATCTGCCGCGGCAGGTCGGCTGTAATTACCTCTAATTCTACCCGTTCCCAATGACCGCTGATCTTCGTTTCACTCGACAATTCACCGCGTCGCGCCGGCCATGACGTCGGTTTGTTTTAACGCGATCGCGAAGGGCTCGAGCGGCATGGGTTCGTCGTGATCGAGGAACTCGCGGCAGAGGACGAAGAATTCGGCGCGGGCGGTGGCGCGGCGAATCTGGTGGAGGAACGCGCCGGTGGGTTCGACGCCGAGACCGATGAAGTTCAGGTATTTTTTCATGGCGTTGATCTGTGCGGACTCGCGGATTCCGGGCGTGCTGACAGCGTCGTAAAGGGCGTGGATGTAATCGAGGACGTCGCGGCCGGTGGGACGGAAGATGGACGCACCGCGACGATGTTCGCGGATTTGGCGGAAGAGCCAGGGATTTCGGATGACGCCGCGGCCGATCATGAGTCCGCGCGCATTCGTTAGGCAAAGGACTTCGTCGGCTTTCTCGGCGGAATAGATGTTGCCATTGGCCAGGACGGGACACGGCAAGGCGGCGACGGCGCGCGCGATGAAGTCGTAACGCGGCGCGCTCCGATACATTTCTTTGACGGTGCGCGCGTGGATGGTGAGCAGGTCTAACGAGTGCTTTGCAAAGATGGTCAGGAGCTCGTCGAAGACTTCGGTGTCGTCGAAGCCGAGCCGCGTTTTGACGGTGAATGGGATGTCGATGGCCGCGCGCAGGGCGCTGAGGATTTGGTCGATGCGTTCGGGGTCGCGAAGCAATCCGCCGCCGGCGCATTTGCGATACACAATCGGAACGGGGCAGCCGAGGTTGAGATCGATCGCGGCGACGCAGTGTTGTTGCAATTCGCGCGCGGTGCGGACGAGCGCGGCGATGTCGTTGCCGATCATCTGCGCGATCACGGGACGGCCGGTCGGATTCTCGATGATAGAGGCCAGAATGTACGGATCGAGCCGCGAATCGGGCAGGACGCGGAAGTATTCGGTAAAGTAAACGTCAGCGTCGCCGTAGCGGCTGATCAGGCGCATGAACGCGAGGTCGGTTACGTCCTGCATGGGCGCGAGCGCGAGGATGGGCTCAGGTTGCGCGAGGAGGTTTTGAAAGTCGTTAGGCACGATCACTTAGGTTTGAATTTGAAAGCCAGAGAACCCGGGAAGAGGAATTAGAAATCGCTCTGCGCGGCGCGGCAACCAATCCTGATAATCTTCTTCCTATCTATTTGTGTCGCCAGTGTCGCAGGACGCGATGTTGCGGAATGGCAGTGGCGTGATCGCTCATTGTTTCGATGAGTTCACGGCGGCGTAGATTTTCCATGGCGGTTTGGACGGCGCTTTTCGAGAGGCCGGTCGCTTCGGCGAGGGTGCGCAAACTCGCCGAAACTGGTTTCCATTTTTCGCGGGCGGCCTGGCCGTAAAGATAAAGATAAACCAAATACGCCGCCGGCTGGCGATCGTGTCCGACGATGTCGCGCATCAGGACATCGACGACGTAGTCGTCAATAGGAATGGTCTGGCGGAAGCGCGGCATGGTTAAATTTTAAAACCAGAAATCGAGAAATCGGATTTTGGAAATGGGCGTATCAGTTTGCCACGTCCTTCTTCCTATCTGGTCGTCCTTGGTTTTCAAATTAGTCCTTCTTTCCGTCTATACCATTAAACGGACAACAGTTTCTGCTTGTTCGAGCGCCTTGCCGATGGACATGGCAACGGCCTCGC
This sequence comes from uncultured Chthoniobacterales bacterium, assembly GCA_964235895.1. Lineage (GTDB taxonomy): Bacteria > Verrucomicrobiota > Verrucomicrobiia > Chthoniobacterales > UBA10450 > JACCTI01. Next base: position 14,915 of record CAXSCV010000002.1, on the reverse strand, counting down.
TTCTACCTTCGATCCGCCATGATTAAACAAATCAAATTCGTCAGCATCCCGGTGGCCGATCAAAACCGGGCGCTCGATTTTTACACGGAGAAACTAGGGTTCACCATCATCACCGATCAGCCATTTGATAAAAAGCAGCGCTGGATTGAGTTGCGCGTGCCGAAGGCGGAAACGCGCGTGGTCCTCTTCACGCCTGAGGGCGATGAAGGCCGGATCGGGTCGTTCATGAATCTGTCGTATGCCTGCGACGACATCGACAAGACTTACGAAGAACTAAAACAACGCGGAGTAGAGTTTGAAGGACCGCCGCAGAAGCAGCCGTGGGGCACTTATGCGATGTTCAAGGACAGCGAGGGGAATAGCTTTGTTTTGTCTGCGGAATAAAGACTCGTTAGGCTAACACTGCAGGTCGCCATCCCAGCAGACACATTCGGACGCGCCTGCCGGACGGTGAAGACTTACTTTTGGCGCTGGTATTGCATGACGGATTTGCCGTCGATGCCGGTGACGCTCATTTCGTCGCCTTTGATGCTAAGAGGCGAAACGACGGCGCCGGCCGCGGCCATCGCGCCTTCGAATTCGACTTTAATGCTCTTATCGTCGGGAAAGGAATATTTGCCTTTCACCACATCGCCGCCGGCCAGGGTTTCGATGAAGGTGCCATCGGCTTTGTATTCGATAGTTTCGATGCCGTCGGGATCGGCCCATTTGCCGACGATCTCTTTTTTCAGATCACCGGCGAAAGCGATAGTGGCGAACAGGAATGAGGCTGCCGTGGTTTTGAGGATCAGTTTGATTTTCACGGGTCGTCCTTCAGCAGGCCTCGCGCCATCCGGCGACTGAGATGTCACGAAATTGCCACCGGAAAGGAGAAGGGAAAAAGATGGGTTAGCGGGGCCTTGTTTGTGCTTTTTGAGAGACCAATTCATCGAGCGTCGGGTTGATCTTGAATAAAAATTGGAGGCGCAAATGGGCTTCCGTCGAGGTAAAAAAATGTCACAAAATTCGGCTTGCCGGAGGTTCGTTAAACGCTCCATCTTGTAGGCCGCTCGAATAGTCTCCCCAGCATCTTGTTGTTCGCGTCTCTTCGCGGTTATTCACAGGATGCTGGCCCGGCTATTCACGGTTTTTAGCGGCTTTTTCACAACTTTAACCATAACTCGCATCGTTTCGTTCTGCCATGATCCAACTCAAGCCCGGTCTTCAACCTTCTTCGCTAAATAAACCGCGCCGCGCCGATGTGCGTCGGAAAAAGCATGGCGCCAAGAGATCGGCCGGCTTGCGTTTCGAGCGTTGTTTTAGCGATGCGAAGTGCGCGCCCTTTGAGCAGATCGAGTGGGAGAAGCGGACGGCGGAAATCACGGACGATAGCGGCAAGGTGATCTTCAAGCAGGAGAACATCGAAGTGCCGAAAAGCTGGAGCGCGCTGGCGACGAAGATCGCGGTCTCGAAATATTTTTACGGCGACATTTCAAATGGAACGGATCCGCATAAAGGCGGGCGCGAAACTTCGGTGCGGCAGCTCGTCCATCGCGTGACGCGGACGATCACGGATTGGGGAATCGCGGATGGTTATTTTGCGGACGAAAAAACGGCGGAAATTTTTTACGATGAGCTGACCTGGCTTTGTGTGAATCAGCACGGCGCCTTCAACTCGCCGGTTTGGTTCAATGTTGGTTTGCATCATCAGTACGGGACTGGTCGCGATGCAGGATTAGGAAATTATTTCTACAATCGCGAGACTGGCGTGGCCGAGCGCGCGGCGTCGCAGTATGAATATCCACAGGGCAGTGCCTGCTTCATTCAGAGCGTGGATGACACAATGGAAGACATCATGCGCCTCGCCATGAGCGAAGCGATGCTCTTCAAGTACGGCAGCGGGACGGGCACCGATTTATCTTCGTTGCGCAGCACCCGCGAAAAGTTGAGCGGCGGCGGAAAACCGAGCGGGCCGTTGTCATTCCTGAAAGTTTACGATCAGGTCGCGAACGTGGTGAAAAGCGGTGGCAAAACGCGTCGCGCCGCGAAGATGAACACACTGAAGGATTGGCATCCGGACATCGAAGAATTCATCAACGCGAAGCAGAACGAAGAGCGCAAAGCCTGGGCGCTGATCGAGCAGGGTTACGACGGGAGTTACAACGGCGACGCCTACGGCTCGGTCATGTATCAGAATGAAAATCTGAGCGTCCGGGTGAGCGATGAGTTCATGAATGCGGCGGTAGAAGGCAACGAATGGTGGACGAAACGCGTGCGCGACGGATCGCCGTGTGAGCGCAAAGACGCGCGCGAGTTGCTCCGCAAAATTGCTGAAGGCACGCATGTCTGTGGCGATCCCGGCATGCAGTTCGATTCCACCATCCACAAATGGCACACCTGCAAAGGCACTGACCGCCAGAACTCGACCAATCCGTGCAGCGAATATTTGTTCCTCGATAACACGGCCTGCAATCTCGCGTCGCTCAACCTGATGAAGTTCAAAGGCGCGGACGGCGTCTTCGAAGTCGAGCGCTTCAAAACCGCGGTGCGGCTCTACATCACCGCGCAGGAAATTTTGGTCGATAACGCCAGCTATCCGATCAAGGAGATCGCGGAGAACTCGCATATTTTCCGCACTCTCGGGCTCGGCTACGCAAACCTCGGCTCGCTCATCATGAGCTACGGTTATGGTTACGACAGCGCGGAAGGCCGCGCGATTTGCGGCGCGATCACGTCGATCATGACCGGCGAAGCTTACGAACAAAGCGCGCGTATGGCCAAGGCGATGGGTCCGTTCCCGGGTTATCGCGACGCGCGTTGCAGCGGTGTGGCCAAACCACTCGCTAAGGACAACGTCGCGCCGATGCAGGAAGTGATCGAGCTGCATCGCGCCGCGGTCGAAGAGATTCAGCCTAACGAGGAGTTCGCTTACTTGAAGGATGAAGCCGCGATGGTTTGGAACTCCGTCGCGTCGTTAGGCAAACGCCACGGCTATCGCAATGCGCAGGTCACCGTCCTCGCGCCGACTGGCACGATTAGCTTCCTCATGGATTGCGACACGACCGGGATCGAGCCCGACATCGCGCTCGTGAAATACAAACTGCTCGCTGGCGGCGGGATGTTGAAAATCGTTAACCAAACCGTCAAACCCGCGCTCGAACATCTCGGTTACAACTCGGAAGAAATCGAACGCATCATCGCGCACATCGATGTTTGCGACACGATTGAAGACGTTACCGATTCCGATGGCTCCGTCATTTCCTCCGGTTTGAAACCGGAGCATCTGCCGATCTTCGATTGCGCCTTCAAAGCGCATCGCGGCGTTCGTTCGTTAGGCTACATGGGTCATCTGCGCATGATGGCGGCCGCGCAGCCGTTCCTGAGCGGCGCGATTTCGAAAACCGTTAACCTTCCTGAAAAAGCCTCGGTCGATGAGATCATGGAGACTTACGTCGAAGGATGGCGGTTAGGCTTGAAAGCGATCGCGATCTACCGCGACGGCTCGAAGCGTTCCGCACCGCTCAACACGAAAAAAACCAAAGACATGGGCGGCGCGACCAGCGCGCTCGACATGATGGTCGAGCGTCCCGAGCTCGAAGCGCGGATTCTGGAATTGGAACAAGAACTCGCAGTCGCGAACGGCAAACCCGCGCGCCATCGCATGCCCGACACCCGCATGTCGCTCACGCATCGTTTCGAAATCGCCGGGCACGAAGGCTACATCACCGTCGGCCTCTTCGAAGACGGAATGCCGGGCGAACTCTTCGTCACCATGTCGAAAGAAGGCAGCACGATTGGCGGCCTGATGGATACCGTCGGCACCCTCACCTCGATCGCGCTGCAATACGGCGTCCCGCTTGATAACCTGGTGAAAAAATTTGCCTACCAACGCTTCGAGCCCAGTGGCTTCACCAAAAATCCCGACATCCGTAACGCGACCAGCATCGCCGACTACGTCTTTCGCTGGTTAGGCATCCAGTTCATCAAAGGCTACAAAGAAGCGACCTCGCCGCAGCGCGGACAGCCCGAACTGCCGATGCGCGAGATCACCGACATGGAAAAAAAGGCCATTAATCGTCCCGTCTCCGACCTCGCGCGCACTGCGGAAAAAGAAGTTCTCGACGTCATCACCAATCACACGCCGAACGATGGCGCGCCGCAGATTCACACCAACGGACACACGCACGCCGAACGAGTCGCAACTGCTCTCGGCGGGATGTTCATGGACACGACTTGTTCGCATTGCGGCAGCGAAAAAGTGATCCGCGCGGGCGCCTGCGGAGTTTGCACGGAATGCGGCACGAGCCAGGGATGCAGCTAGTTGCACGCGCTTGCCCGGCTCATTCCGCAGACTTAATGTGAAACGTGATTCCAGACATCCGTGAACTCATCTCGGCGAGGCCATTTGTGCCGTTTACGATTCACACCGTTGACGGTGGCGCGGCCCATGTGCCGACAGTTGATCACGTTTCCCTCACTGCGACGGGCAATCGCGTGTTCGTTTCTTATGACGATGGACGATACGAGGCGATTCGTCCGCTAATGATCAGTTGTGTGACGATCGAAGAACGTCGCAACGGCGCCGGGCCAAAATAGAATTCTCGAACCCTGAAAGTCGAAATTTTTACCCTCTGCGATGCGGCGACCGCGGATTCTGGCGGCAAGCTGAATGTCCTCGGTTCCTTTGACCGGATCAATGCGAGCAGCGCGCCGGTGACGCACGCACTTTGCGCGCTGGCGATCAAAATGCGCTTCGAGCGACTCGAGGAAGGCCGGAAGCGAATTCAGATATCCTTTGTCGACACGGATGGATCGGCGGTGATGCCGACGCTCGATGCCGGAACCGATGTGCATTTTCCTCCGGGCGAAAGCAGCGTGACGGCGTGCCTCGTTCTGCAACTTCAACAACTAAAGCTGCCGAACTTCGGCGAATACTCGATCGATCTCGCAGTCGATGGCCGTCACGAATCTTCCATTCCTCTGTTCGTGCGCGCGATCGCGCAATCCGCGCCACCCGCCTCCTAGCGATTCGCGCCGGCCAGCCGCGCAACCGAGCGCTGCCCGCAGTCGTCCGGCAAATACCGGTTGTCAGGCGGCGCAGAATCCACGACTTATTTGCGCGCGATCTCGCCGGTGCGTGTGAGATTCGTCAGGCGTAATTTGAAGATTACGTCATCGTCCCCAGATCAATCCGGAAGCAATTTTATCTTATGAACGAGGCAGAGATTCAGCGGCAAAAAGAAATCAAGGAAGCAGAAGAGTTGCTCTTCACCGGGCCGGAAGCGCTCGGGTTCGCGAAGGGACTTTTCCTCGGTCAATTCATCTCCGATTGGGCCATGCCGTATCCGCGCGTTCCCGCCGCGCAGCAAACGGAACTGAGCCAATCGCTCACCGAGGTCCGCAAGTTTTTGGATGAAAATCTGGACGCGACGGCGATCGATCGCGCAGAGGATATTCCGCGCAGTTTGATCGACGGGCTTGCGCACACTGGCGTCCTCGGCATGACCGCGCCGAAGGAATTTGGCGGCCGCGGTTTCACGCAGATGGCTTACTGCAAAGTGTTGGAGGAAATCGGCAAACGCGACGCGTCGACTTCCGTTTTCACGAATGCGCATCACTCCATCGGCATTCGCGCGCTCCTGCTTTTCGGCACGCTCGAACAAAAGCAAAAATGGTTACCCGCCCTCGTGCGCGGAGAGAAACTCGCGGCCTTCGCCTTGACCGAACGTGAAGCCGGCTCCGATGCGGCGAACGTGCAGACCACGGCAACCCCGAGCGCGGATGGTTCGCATTATGTTTTAAACGGCGAGAAGCGTTACATCACGAACGCAGCCATCGCGCAGGTCTTGACCGTAATGGCGCGCACGCCGGTTCCGGGCAAGCCCGGCAAGGATGCGATCACGGCGTTTTTGGTAACGCCGGACATGCCCGGTTTCGAAATGATCGAAGCGCGCATGCCGAAGCTCGGCATTCGCGGCACCGCCACCGGCCGCTTCGCCATGAAAGAGATGAAGGTGCCGAAGGAAAATGTCCTCGGCCCGCTCGGCAAAGGACTGCGCGTCGCGCTGACCGTGCTCGATTTCGGCCGCACCACTTTCGGCGCGTGTTGCACCGGCGCAGCCAAGACTTGTCTGCGCCTGGCGGTCGAGCACGCGACCACGCGTCGGCAATTCAAAAAGACCTTGGCCGATTTCGATTTGGTGAAGAAAAAAATCGGCCGCATGGCCGCGGACATCTACGCGATGGAAGCGATGACCGTCATCACCGCCTCGCTCATCGATCGCGGGCTCGAGGATTACATGCTCGAGACGGCGATGCTGAAAGTCTTCACGACCGAACGCTTATGGGAAGCGGTTAACGACACCTTCCAGATCCATGGCGGCGCCGCTTACTTCAACGACTCGCCGCTCGAGCGCATGCTCCGCGACGCGCGCATTAATCAAATCGGCGAAGGCAGCAACGAAGTGCTCACCTCATTCGTCGCGCTCGTCGGCATGCGCGGGCCGGGCATGGAATTCAAGGAACTGCTCGACACCATGTTGAAACCGTGGCGGTCGGATCGCATGAAAGGTTTCGGCGCGGGCATGAAACGCCTCGGCGCCGCGGTCAAGGTGCCGTCCGTGCCGGTGAAAACCGACAGCCTGCGCGCGCAGGCAGGACAGCTCGGCCGTTTGATTTGGAAATTCAATCTCGCGGTCAATCGCTCGCTTATTCAATACCGCGAACCGATCCTCGACATGCAGCTCGTGCAGGAACGAATCGCCAATGCCGCGATGGAATTGTTCGCCTCGGCCTGCGTGCTCAGCCGGCTCGATTCCGAGTTGCAGGGCGTCGGCCAAAACGGTTCGTCCATGCCGGGCGATCATCGCGCCGCGGAACTTTTCCTGCGCCAATCCTTCGGCCGCATCCGTCGTTTCCTGAACGACCTGAGCGGGAACGACGACAAGCAATTGCTCGCCACGGCCGATGCCGTGCTCGGTAAAGCGCCCGCGAAATGATTTTGCGCTCGTTAGGCCAACGCCGCGAACGAGCCGCGCAGTGCTGGCTTGGTTCTAGCTGATTTTGGAAATGATGCCGACCGCTTCAGCTCAACTCGACGAAGAAACGTCTGTCGATCTGCGCGGGAAGCGCGTCCTCATTTTCGTCGTTGCCTACAACGCGGAAACGACCATCGAAAAAGTGCTCAGCCGCATTCCGGCGAGTTTGCATCGGCCCGAGGTTGAGGTGTTGATCATCGACGATTCCTCGAAGGACGAAACTTTTCGCAACGGTTTGCGCTTCGAGCGCGGACATTCCGCGTTCAAAATCACCATCCTGCGCACGCCGCAAAATCAGGGTTACGGCGGCAACCAGAAGCTCGGTTACCGCTACGCGATCGATCACGGATTCGACATCGTCGCGCTCGTCCACGGGGATGGCCAATACGCGCCGGAGAAATTACCGGAACTGTTGCAACCACTCGTTAGGGAAAAAGGCGACGCCGTTTTCGGTTCGCGCATGATCGATAAACGCGCCGCTCGCGCGGGCGGCATGCCGCTCTACAAGTGGTTGGGCAATCAGGTCCTGACCAAATTCCAAAACGCAATTTTGCGCACGCACCTTTCGGAATTCCATTCCGGCTATCGACTTTATTCCACCGCCGCGCTTGCGCAGATTCCCTTCGAGAAAAACACGAACAATTTCCATTTCGATACCGAGATCATCATCCAATTCGTCCTGAGAAAATTGCGCATTGTCGAGTTGCCGATCCCCACATTTTACGGCGACGAAATCTGTCACGTGAACGGATTGCGTTACGCGCTCGACATCGTCGCGACCACGATCAAGGCGCGCCTTTGCGGCATTCATCTTTTTTACGACCGCAAGTTCGATGTCGACCCCGCGCTTAACGCGCATAGCGACAAACTGGACTTCCCTTCATCGCAATCGTTCGCCGTCGCTGCTTGTCCAAGTGGCCAGCGCGTTCTGCAACTTGCCGTCGGCCATTCGAATGTCGCGGCCGAATTGCGCCGGCGTGAATGCGAAGTCGACGCGATCGATTTCACTGAAAACGAAACCGCGCCGAGCGCCTCGGAGTTGAGTGCGACGCAGCAACTTCCCGAGAAGATTTCGCAATACCAATCCATCCTGCTCATGGATCTGGTCGAGCATTTGCACGACCCGGAAGCATTCATGGACGAACTGCGCCGCCGCATGATGGGCCAGCGGCCCGAGGTCATCATCACCGCGGCCAACGTCGCCTTTTTTGTCACGCGCTTCATGCTCGCGTTCGGACAATTTAATTATAGTCGCAAAGGAATTCTCGGGCTCGGACATCGCCGGCTTTTCACTTTCAAATCTTTGCGCGCGTTGCTCGAGCAAGCTGGTTACGAAGTGCTAGAAGAACGCGGCGTGCCGGCGCCGTTTCCGCTCGCGCTCGGAACAAACCGCCGCAGTCGCGCGCTGCTCGCGGTTGATCGCGTGCTCATTCGTCTCTCGAAGACGTTGTTCTCGTATCAAATCTTTCTGCGCGCGCGCGCCCTGCCCGACGCGCAGCATCTCTTGAAAGAAACGATCGCGAGCAGCGAGAATTTGCGCGAAGAAATCCTCAGCCGCGTCGCCTAACGAGCGCAGCCAGCGCTCGCCGACTGCCGGAACACAGGTTTTCAACCTGTGCGGACACCGGGCATTCCTGCCCGGTGATGATGGCGCCGTAATCGGCAGGCTAAAAGCCCGACCACCGCACAGGTTAAAAACCTGTGTTCCGCCGCCACAAATTCCCGGTTTCGTTTGGAGCTATCTGCGGCTAAGGAATTCGCATGACTTCTCCGATCAAAATCGCCATCACCGGTGCGGCCGGCCAAATCGGTTACTCGCTTCTTTTTCGCGTCGCGTCCGGCGCGATCTTTGGTCCCGAGCAACCTGTGCAGTTGAACTTGATCGAGATTCCGCCCGCGCTCGACGCGCTCAAAGGAGTCGTCATGGAACTGGACGATTGCGCTTTTCCCCTCCTGCAAAAAGTCGTCGCGACCGCGGATTTGAACGAAGGATTTCGCGATGTGAATTGGGCGTTGCTCGTTGGCAGTGTGCCGCGCAAAGCCGGCATGGAACGCGGGGACTTGTTAGGCATCAACGGCAAAATTTTCATCGGCCAGGGCCAGGCGATCGAGAAAAATGCCGCGTCCGATGTGCGCATTCTGGTCATCGGAAATCCTTGCAACACCAATTGCCTCATCGCCATGAACAACGCGCGCTCCATTCCGCGCGACCGCTGGTTTGCCATGACGCGGCTCGACGAAAATCGCGCGAAAGCGCAGCTCGCGAAAAAGGCCGGCGTCGCCGTCACGGAAGTCTCGAACATGACCATCTGGGGCAATCATTCCGCGACGCAGTATCCGGATTTTTACAGTGCGAAGATCGGCGGCAAATCGGCCGCGGAAGTGATCGGCGACGAAGCTTGGTTGAAGGAAACTTTCATCCCGGCAGTGCAACAGCGCGGCGCGGCCATCATCAAAGCGCGCGGCCTTTCCTCCGCGGGCTCGGCCGCGAATGCGATCATCGACACGGTGCGCAGCCTAACGAGTGATACGGCGAAAGGTGATTGGACGAGCGTGGCCGTTTGTTCCGACGGCAGTTACGGCGTAGCCGAAGGTTTGATCTCGTCGTTCCCGGTCCGTTCCGATGGCAAAAAATGGGGCATCGTCCAGGACGTTCCGCTGAACGATTTCAGCCGCGCGAAAGTGGACGCTTCAGTCGCGGAGTTGGAAGAAGAACGGGGACTCGTCGGCGAATTGCTTCCGAAGGGTTAGCGTCCATCGGTCGGCCACAATAAATCGTGCAGGCTGTGGTAAAAATCGCGGCGTGCCCGCTTGCTTTTCGGGCCGTCTTCGATTTCAAACGGCTCGGCCATTAAGCGCAAAGCGAAGGAGACGAGAGCGCTTTTGTCGTTAGGCATCTGAACTGCGCCGATGTTTCCGGCGCTGATTTTCCGGAAGGGCCAGCGGTCGAATAAAATTTCCGCGCCATCGGGTGCGCCCCAGCGGAAAGGCTTGCCCGCCGCTGCCATTTTTCGGCCGTTTGTCCCTAATTGAATATCGTGCAGCACGATCCAGCCACCGCTTCGGACATGCGGCGCGAGCCGCACGAGATCGAGCAACGGTCGCGGATGACGATGGTCCGCGTCGATGAAAGCGAGTTCGAGTTCGTTAGGCTGAACGAGGTCTCGCACGCATTTTGAATCACGCGGAATGTGCAAACGCACGCGCCAGGAAAGATCCGGAATCAACTCGGGAATTTCGAAACCGGTGGGCCGAGTTTCATCGATGACACAACGCGCACGCACATCGATTGTGTCGACCCACGCCGGACTTTCGCGGCCGTGCCGGTGGTCGAGCGCCGCCGCGATGATGGCCGCGGAGAATCCTGTTAAGGTGCCGATCTCGACCACACGCACAGGAGCTAAAATGCTGACGAGCGCAGTCAGGAAATAATAATCGGTCCAGACGATGACTCCGGAGTGTTGCACCGGCCGATCCAACATCGCCTGCAAGAATTCAATCTCGCCTGCCGGAGGCGTTCGCCCCGGAAAGCCTAAGAGCGCGGCTAGCCGGATGTAGGTTTCGATATATTGATCAGGCGAATGGAACTGCGCATTCTCCGCGGAGGATGGCGCGAGCCGCGCGGCCAGACTCCGCCGCGCAATCGCAAGGCGATGTCCCGGCGGCGCGTAACGAAGTGCGTCGCTGAAAAGCGAAAGCGACCCGCGCGCCACAGGAGCAGACCCGCGGTCCGCCTTCACGCCAGCTCGGTTCCCGTCAGCCTAACGAATGCTTCGCGATACTTTTCCGAGGTCTTGGCGATCACCTCTGCCGGGAGACTTGGCGCGGGCGGCGTCTTGTCCCAAGCGAGTGTCTCCAGATAATCGCGCACGAATTGTTTATCGTAACTCGGCGGACTTTGGCCGGTCACGTAGCGATCGGCCGGCCAGAAGCGCGACGAGTCTGGCGTGAGACATTCGTCGATTAAAATCAGTTCGCCGTCGACGGTGCCGAATTCGAATTTTGTATCGGCCACAATGATGCCGCAGTCGGCTGCGTGCGCCCGACCGGCGGAGTAGATTTGCAAACTGACCGCGCGCGCTTTCTCCGCCATTTCGCGGCCGAGAATGCGACAGCATTCTTCCCAGTCGATGTTCTGATCGTGCCCCGCTTCGCTCTTGGTTGAAGGCGTGAAAATCGGTTCCGGCAACTGCGAGGCGAGCTCCAGACCCGCAGGCAATTTCTGTCCGCAAATCGTCCCGCTCTGCTGATATTCTTTCCAACCCGAACCCGCCAGATATCCGCGCACGACACATTCCACCGGCAGCGGCTCAGTCTTGCGCACGATCATGGAACGCCGCGTAAGCTGCGCGCGAAATGGCTCGAGATTTTCCGGCAATTCGAACTGCATCGCGATCAGATGATTCGGCACAAAGGTGAACCGCTGAAACCAAAAAGCGGAGAGTTGATTCAGGACCGCGCCTTTGTCGGGAATCGCATCGGGCAGAATGCAATCGAAGGCCGAGAGACGATCGGTCACGACGAAGAGGAGCGTTTCGCCGAGATCGAATACTTCGCGCACTTTGCCGCTGCGAAGTTTCGGAATCGGCAGGTCGAGGGAAGTGAGGGGCGCGTTCGGCATGTGAATGGTAATCGGTGACTACTGAATAGTAGATCGGCGCGCGTTTCACCATTCACTTATCACCGATCACCATTCACCTTCTCGCCATGGCCGGCCTCGTCATCAAACCACGCGCGCGCATTTTGCATGGGCACGATTGGGTTTTTTCGGGCGAGGTGCTGAAGGCGTTTGGTAATCCCGAGGACGGCGAAGTGGTTTCGCTGAAGGACGGGAGAGATCACTTGTTAGGCAGCGCGATCTACAACAGCAAATCTCAAATCGTCGCGCGCCGTTTTTCGCGGCGAAAACAGGATCTCGATCTGGATTTTTTCCGGCGCCGCATCGCGCAGGCAATCGAATATCGCGCGCGGCGCGGGATCGATCCGCGCCTTTGCCGATTGGTCTGGAGCGAGAGCGACGGCTTGCCGGGCGTGATCGTCGATCGCTATGGCGACGCGTTGGTTTTGCAGACGCTCACGCTGGCGATGGATCGGCGAAAAGACTTAATCGTCGAGGCGCTCGGCGAAATCGCGCCGGTGATAATCGAGCGCAATGACGCGCCGGTTCGCCGCGCGGAAGGAATGGAATTACGCACAGGAATTCTGCGGGGCAATGCGCCTAACGAGACAGAATTCGAAATCAACGGCGTGCGCTTCGCGGTCGATTTGTTGAGTGCGCAGAAGACCGGATTTTATCTCGATCAATTGCCGCATTATCGCGCGGTTGCGGAACATGCGAGCGGCCGTCGCGTGCTCGATTGCTTCACCAGCCAGGGCGCGTTCGCGCTTGCTTGCGCGTACGCGGGCGCGGCGGAAATCACCGGCGTGGAAGAAAGCGGCGAGAGCTTGCAGGCGGCGCGCGCGAACGCGGAACGTAATGGATTACGCGTGAATTGGATTGAGCAGGATGTCTTCACGTTTTTGCGCGCGGCCGAAAAAGCGGAGGCGCAATACGATCTGATTATTCTCGATCCGCCGTCGTTCACGAAATCGAAAGGCGGTTTGCACAACGCGCTTCGCGGTTATCGCGAACTGCATGTGCGCGCCTTCAAGCTGCTCTCGAAAGATGGATTGCTCGCGACGTTTTCCTGTTCGCATCACGTGAACGAAAACATCTTCGCGCAGACCATTTCCGATGCGCTGGTTGATGCGCGCCGCTCCGCGCGCCGCTTGCGCCGCTTCGAGCAGGCGCTTGATCATCCGGTGCTGCCGACCTTGCCCGAGACGGAATATTTCAAGGGCTTGTTGCTCGAGATGATGCCCGGTAGATAAATTGAAATCATGTTCGGCCTCGCCAAATCGCAAGCGCCGGAACTCGGCTGGCAATTCGCCAAGCTCGGTCAGTGGATTTACAAATTCCGCATCAACGGCGCCGATTACGGCGGCGAGATCAGCGCGATCGGCGACGAAAGGATCGAACAATTTTTTCGCTTCGTGCCGAAGCCGCGAACCATCCTCGAGCTTGGGTCGCTCGAGGGCGCGCACACCGTCCAGCTCGCGTCGCATCGCGGCGTGAAACAGGTGCTCGCGATCGAAGCGCGCGAGACCAACATTCGCAAAGCGGAGTTCGTGCAGAAGTTGTTGCGAGTGAAAAAGGCGAAGATCGTGCAGGCAAATCTCGAGACGGCCGACCTCGCATCGTTCGGAAAATTCGACGCCGTTTTCTGCTCCGGTCTTCTCTATCACTTGCCGGAGCCGTGGAAATTGCTCGAGCAATTGCCGCGAGTCGCGCCCGCGCTTTTTCTTTGGACGCATTACGCGAACGAGGAATCGGCCAACGAGACGCGGCACGGTTTGCGCGGACAGATTCACACGGAAGGCGGGCCTAACGAGCCGTTGAGCGGCATGTCGGCCATCGCTTTCTGGCCGACGCAGGAAGCGCTCCTCAAGATGCTGACCGAAAGCGGCTACGCGTCGGTGGAAGTGATCAAAAACGACACCACGCACAAGAATTCGCCGGCGATTACGATCGCCGCGCGTATCTCGCAATCGAAGCGGACGATAACTCGTTAGGGCAAAATCTCGGGATTCGTTTGCAGAATGACGATGCGCTCGTCATTCGTCCGCCAAACGCCGGGAATGATGAAGCAGGGAACGTGACCAAACACCGCGCGCCGCGGAAAATTTTCCAGATCATCCGTCCAACGTTCATCTCGTTCGGCCCAGCGTTTGGGATCGTTCGAAAAACGGAGATCGAACTCGCTCGTCACGACGTAATCAAACTTCTGTTGCTCGAGGATTTCGGGAGCGTCGAACCAGGAAACGACGGCCAACTTCGCCGGAACGCGCTGCCATTGCGCGGGAAGAATGGCGAGTTGCTCGAGGGCGAGAACGCGCTCGCCGGGCCGGGTGTGGCGACGAAGCCATTTGATCGCGAGCGCGCGGGAATCGGCCAGATCGTGGCGCTGTTGGACGTCGCGAGCGGCCGCGACGGCGAGCGACATGGCCACGAGAAAAGCCGTGGCCGGCGCGAACCAAAGATGGACGCGGCGGCGAAGACGATCACTCGTTAGGCTAGTGTGAATACGGGCGAGAAAGACACCGGCGGCAATGCAAACAAGCGGCGCGAGCGCGAGCATATTTCGGAACGGCTGAAACCGCGCGGTGATGAGCATGCCGATGAGAAACGCGGCGAAAACCAGCCAGCTCAAAATGATCGGGCGCGACGAATTCCAACGATAGAGAAAGACGATTCCGGCGAGGCCGATGACGACCAATGGGATGCCTAATTCTTCCGGCAAAAGCGCTGCGCCGAAGTAACCGACCTGCGACGACAGAACATTATAGAAGCCAGAGATATCGTGCAGCGTGGCGATGATTTTCGCCGGATTAAGAATGATCGCCGGTGTCGCAAAAATGATTCCGACGATAAGGGAAATGCTACTGATCAATGCGAGCATGACGCGGTCGCGCGCTGCTTTTGGCAGGAGGAAAATTGTTGTGAGGACCGCCGCGAAAACGACGCCGTTGGTATATTTGGAAGCAAAAGAAAAAGCGGCGGCCAATCCCGCGCAAATGGCGAACCGCCTCATCGGCGCATGCGGGAGCGCGGCGCGAAGTCGCATTCGCTGGCAGAGAAAAAGCGTCAGCAAAACGAAGAAGGTCGCGACCGTATCGACGATGACGATGGAGCCGCGACTAACGAGTGCTGGGCAGAGCGCGCTGAAAAGCAGCGCGAGAAATCCGGCGCGCGCGCCAGCGATTGAGGCGGCTAATAGTCCCGCCAGCGCGACGGTCGCGACGCTAAAAAGCGCGACGACGATTCGGCCGATGACGATAATTTCCGTCGGCGAAATGAAG
>CAXSCV010000001.1:85346-119582 GCA_964235895.1 uncultured Chthoniobacterales bacterium | reverse complement strand
CCGGTTGCCACGTATCCGTCGCGCGCGATTTGCAAATAACGGACCGCGTCCCAGCGATCCCACGTTTCGAAAAAACTCGTTAGGCGACCCGACAACGCCGGCACCGCGAACCAGCCGAAAACGAAAAGCGCAAACTTCGTGAAGAGGATCCAGCCGATCACCGGCCAATCCGCATTTCGCAAGCGCATGGAAAACGTGTATCGATTTTCCGAGCCATGCACGAACTCGTTCGCGACATCACTTTCAGCATCGCCGCCGCCTGGCTGCTCGGGCTCGTCGCGCAACAATTTCGCCAACCCGTCCTGCTCGCCTATCTCATCGGCGGATTCGCGCTCGGGCCGGTCGGCTTCGGATTGATCGAATCGGCCGAAAGCATCTCCGCCATCTCGGAGCTCGGTCTGATTTTTCTTCTTTTCATGATCGGGCTGGAGATCGACTTAAAGAAAATCATCAGCGCCGGGCGCTCGATTACTTTGGCCGCGCTCGCACAAATTGGCGGCGGCGCGTTGCTCGGCGTTTTCTTTTTCCGGCTCTGCGGCTTCGGGCTCGGCGGCGGAAAATGGGACGCGCTTTATCTCGGCGTAGCCGCCGCTTTCAGCAGCACCGTCATCATCGTGAAGGTGCTCTACGAACGGCAGGAGCTCGACACTTTCACCGGCCGGATCACGCTCGGCGTGCTCGTTTTGCAGGATTTGGCGGCGATTCTTTTCCTGGCCATTCAGCCGAATCTGGAAAATCTCGCGCCGACCATTCTTCTTCTCTCACTCGTGCGCGTGATCTTTCTCGTCTCGGTCGCACTACTCGTTAGTCGCTATCTTTTGCCGATCATTTTCCGGCGCGTGGCGCGTTCGCCGGAACTGGTGCAAGTCGGCGCGCTCGCCTGGTGTTTCATGCTCGGCGAACTCGGCGAACGCCTCCATCTTTCGCGCGAAATGGGCGCGCTCATCGCCGGTGTTTCCCTTTCCACTTTTCCGTACGCGCTCGATGTCACGGCAAAAGTCACGAGCCTCCGCGATTTTTTCATCACGCTCTTTTTTGTTGGGCTCGGGATGCAAATTCCGCAGCCCACGCCGGTGCTGATCGGCTGGGCGCTGGTCTTCGCGATCTTTGTTCTACTTAGCCGTTTCGCGACCACCTTCACGCCGCTTTATCTGATGCGACAAGGACTGCGCACCAGTCTGATTCCCGCGATTAACCTGAGCCAGGTCAGCGAATTTTCGCTCGTCATTCTCGCGCTCGGAATGCAAGCGCATCATCTGGCGAATCCCTCCACGACCGGCATGGTCGCGCTCGCCTTCGTCTTCCTCGCGACCATCTCGACTTTCGGCATGACGAAGTCCTACGGCATCTCGCGTCGCGTCGTTCCGTGGTTAAAGAAGCGCGGCTTGCGCGATCTCGATCACACTGGCGACGATGCGCACGCGGAAGGCGGACACGGCCATGGCAAAGCGCGGATTTTATTTCTCGGCTTCTTTCGCACGGCCAGTTCGTTGCTCGAAGAAATGCAACGGCACGCGCCTGATCTGATCGGCGATACCGCGGTGGTCGACTTCAGTCCGGTCGCGCGCGAAGGATTGCTCGAACGGAAATTGCGCGTCATCTACGGCGACATCAGCCAGCGCGACACGCTCCTGCATGCGGGCGTCGAACATGCGCAAGTGCTTATCTGCACCGTACCGGATTCGATCCTGAAAGGGATCACCAACGAACGACTCGTTAGGCTACTGCGTGGTTTGAATGCGAAAGCCAAAATCATCGCGACCGCGGAAGTGTTGTCGCAAGCGCAACTCCTTCTCGAAGCGGGCGCCGACTACGTCTCGATAGCGCGTTTGCGGGAAGCGGACGATCTCCTGGAAGCCGTCCGCGCGGCGACCGAAGGCTTACTCCGCCAAAAACGCGCGACCTTGAAACGCACTCTGGAAGGTCGCCAGGAAGTGCTCGGCTAACTTAGTTTGCGGCCGCCGGAAGCGCCTTTTCGGGCAGATCATTATCCAATGCCGCACCCGCTTCGTGCGTGTGGCCGCT
Organism: uncultured Chthoniobacterales bacterium; assembly: GCA_964235895.1. Classification (GTDB taxonomy): domain Bacteria; phylum Verrucomicrobiota; class Verrucomicrobiia; order Chthoniobacterales; family UBA10450; genus JACCTI01. The sequence continues at coordinate 117,557 of CAXSCV010000001.1, read as the reverse complement.
GCGCAGGAACGGAACGCGATCGAGCACGCGTTCCTGGAACCACTCGAGCGCGAGATAAATTACCGGCGTGATGTAGAGGGTAATTAACTGCGAGAGCATTAAACCACCGACAATAACCAATCCCAAAGGACGTCGCGAAGCACCGTCGGCGCCGTAACCGAGCGCGAGTGGGACCGCGCCCATGAGTGCGGCCAGCGTGGTCATAATGATCGGACGGAAACGTTCGACGCTTGCTTCATGAATTGCGCTGCGGCGATCGTAGCCTTCATCGAGCCGATGAAGGGCGAAGTCGACAATCATGATCCCATTCTTCTTCACGATACCCATTAACAAGAAGAGACCGATGACCGAATAGAGCGAGAGGGTCGAATGAAAGAGCCAGAGAGTAAGTAAACCGCCGACGACGGCGGGGAACAAGGTTGAAAGAACAGTAATCGGATGAACGTAACTTTCGTAAAGAATGCCGAGGATGACATACATGACGAACAAAGCCGCGAGGACCAGGTAAGGTAAGGCTTGGAAGAGTTGCTCGAGGACCAATCCCTCACCTTGTAACTCCCCTTTGACGGTAGGTGGGAGCACCTCAGCCGCGGTTTTTTCGATCCACTTGGTAGCGTCGCCGAGCGCAACGTCCGGATTAATATCGAAACCGAAAGTGACACTGGTGAACTGGTTGGTGTGATTGACCGATTGCAATCCCAGGGTGGTCGAGGCCTTGGTGATGGTGCGGATGGGAATAAGTGCTCCGCCCGCGTCGGGCTTAACGTAAGCATGTCGGAGGTCATCGGGCGTCGCGCGATCACTATCTTCTACTTCGACGATGACCTGGTATTGGTCGTCGGCTTCTTTAATTAAGTAAACGTAGTTCTGGGAATAGGCCGCGCGGAGAAGGCTTTCGATTTTCGCGGTGGAAACGCCGTAAACGCTGGCGCGATCGCGGTCGATGTTAATGTCGAGATTGGGAGTGTTACGGAAGAGATCGGAGCGTGGCGGGGCGGCAAAGCCCGGATAGCTCTTGAACTTCTCCTCCAGCTTATCGGCCGCGGCGTAAACTTCTTCGGGATTGATCCCACTCAGGACATAGGTGTAACGGCCGAAAGAGCTGCCGGTCGCGCCAATGTCGATGCGCAAGGCGGGCTGGGGATTGAGCGTGGGGAAGACGCCGGGAATGCCAGCGCAAGCTTTGCGCAGCTGCGCGGTTACGTCATCGATCGGTGGACGCTGGCCGGAGTCTTTCAAAAATAGAACGGTAAACACGCCCGCGGTTTGGCCGGCGCGACCGGCGATGGTGAAATACTTATCGACCGCGGGATTAGCCTGGAGAACGGGGTCGAGCTTGTCCTGCAGCTTGCGTTGCTCCTGCGGCGAGGTGCCTTCCGGCATAATAAAGAAGCCGCGGATAACGCCGCTATCGCCGGTCGGCAGAAGGGTGAAGGGAAGGGAGTTAAAGAAGTAAACCAGGCCGAGCGCGCAGGCGATAAGAATAGGAATGGCAAGCCATCCGCGATCCAGAAACCAATCCAGCGAGCGCGAATAGAACCTGAGGATCGGATCGAAGAAGCGCGCGACGAAACGCTCGGTCCAGGTCTTCTCGTGATCCGGTCCGCGCTCGGAAAGGATACGCGCGCACATCAACGGCGTTAGAGTTAAGGAGACTAAGCCGGAGGCAAAGATCGCCACGATGATGGTGACGGCGAACTCGCGAAAGATTCGGCCTAACAGGCCGGGCATAAAGGCCAGCGGAATGAAAACCGCCGCGAGCGAGAGCGTCATCGAAAGGATGGTGAAGGAGATTTCACCGGCGCTATTCAGCGTCGCTTTGTAGATCGATTCGCCGGCCTCGGCGCGACGGACCACGTTCTCAAGAAAGACAATCGCGTCATCGACCAGGAAGCCGACCGCAAGAGTTAGCGCCATCAAGGTGAGATTATTGATCGAGTAATCGAGCGCCCACATCGCGAGAAAAGTAATCAAGAGCGACAAGGGCAACGCGACCATCGGGATGACCGTGTCGCTGGCGCGGCCGAGAAAAACAAAGATAACCAGGATAACAAGGACGAAGGCGATCATGAGCGTGGTCCGCACGTCATCGACCGAATGCACAATGGTCGCGGAGCGATCGAAGGTCGGGATTAAGCGGATGGAACCGGGTAGCTCGCGCTGTAGTTGCGGAACAAGCGCGCGCACTTCGGCAGCGATCGCCACCGCGTTCGCGCCCGCCTGGCGCGAGACCGCGAGCACAATCGTGGAAGCCGGCGGCGCATAGCCTCGCGCGAAAAAGTGGCGCGACATGCGTTCGTCCTGCACGCCATCGATCACGCGGGCCACATCCCGCAAGTATACCGGCGAGTTATCCTTTCCGCGGGCGACGATCATATTCCGATAACCCTCGACATCGCCGACCTGGCCATTTGGCCGAAGGACATAAGAGCGGTTCTTGCCATCGAACTGACCCGCGCCCGAGTAGGAAGTGCCGGCGCGAATCGCCGCGGTTAGCTCATCCAAGCTAATGTTGCGCACGACCAGCGCGTCGGCATCGACCTTAACCCGGATGGCGCCTTTAACTCCGAAGACCTGCACTTCGGAAACGCCCGGGAGGATGTTGATCCGCTGCTGGACTTCGGTGGTCGCATACTTGTAGAGGTCGCCGTCACTCAACGTTTCACTCGTTAGGGCGATATACATGACCGGTTGGTCGTTCGGGTTGGTCTTAGTGAAAGTAGGCGGGCTCGGAAGGTCGTTAGGTAACTGGCCACTGGCGCGTTGAATGGCCGACTGCACGTCGGTCGCAGCGGCGTCGATGCCTTTATCGAGATCGAACTGCAAGGTGATGGTGGTGCTGCCTTGCGTGCTCGAGCTGGCGCTTAACTCAAGCCCGGGAATCTGCGTGAACTGTTTCTCCAGCGGCGTAGCGATAGTGTTAGCCATCGTCTCCGGGTTCGCTCCTGGATAGGATACCTGCACGCGGATGACTGGGTAATCGACCGAAGGTAAATCGTTTACCGAAAGCTCGCGATAAGTCAGAACGCCGAAGACGATGATCGAGACCGTCAGCAGCATGGTCATAACCGGCCGCTGAATGAAGGGACGCGAAAGCCCGGAGGAAAATTGCACCAGCTTGGCCGCCGGCGTGTTCTTGCTTTTCTCGCGGGCGCGTTCGGCCGGCATGCCTTTGCTCGGCCGGGCGTCGCTAGTTAACTCACGCGCGCCATCGCGATCGCTGGTGCGTTCATCCATGCTGTTAGTGCTTCGGCGCGGGAGCCGGCGACGGTTGCGAAGGGTCGCTCGTCTCTTTTACTTCCACCTTCATTCCAGGCGACAGCTGTAACTGTCCTCCGGTTACGACTTGTTCCCCGGCCTGCACGCCTTCGCTCACGACCATGAGATCGCCCTGCGCCTGGCCTTGTTTCACCTGCCTTAAATCCAGCGTGGAATCGGGTTTAACCACGAAGATGAACGGGCCGTTCTGACCGACCTGGACCGCGCTGCTCGGGACTAACTTCGCATCCTTCAAAATATCGAGAATAAGCCGCGCGTGCACGAATTGCCCCGGCCACAAAGCGTGATCCGGATTCGGCGTGCTCGCCCGCGCCTTCACCGTGCCGGAGCCGGGTTGCACCGCCGTCTCGATAAAATAAAGCGAGCCCGTGCGCGGGTCGATGTTGTCGTCTTCCGCGTCCGTCTCCACCTTCACGTTCGCGCCGCCTAGGTATTTTCGGACCAGCGGCACGTCGGGCTCGGCCACGGAAAAGTCGGTATAAATCGGGTCCAACCCTTAATGGTCAGGAGCGGCGCGGTGCCGGGGCCGACCACGTTTCCGATATCGACATTGCGCAAACCGGCGCGGCCATTGATCGGCGATTTGATGTAACAATGATCGAGATTGACCTGCGCGACAGCCACGGCCGCGTCGGCTTTTTGCGCGTTCGCCTGCGCGGTATCCAGGTCCTGGCCAGTCGTGACATTCTTCGCGCGCAACTCCTGCTGCCGTTTCAACGTTGCCTGATTCAAGGCCGCATCGGCTTGTGCAGAAGCGAGCGCCGCCTGATACGGCCGCGGATCAATCGTGAAAAGCAGGTCGCCCTCTTTCACATCCGCGCCGTCTTTGAAATGGCGCTCGGTAATCTGCCCGCTGACCTGCGCCTGCACTTGCACCGTTTCATAAGCGCTGGTCGTTCCGACTTCCTCCAAATAAAGCGGCACGTCTTTTTGGATGACCTTCGCCGTCGAGACCGTTCGTGGCGGCGGCTCTTTCGGGGCCTTGTCCTTCCCCGTGAAACTGCGCAGAAGAAAAGCGAGCACGACTAAGCCGACCAATCCGCCAATCCAATAAAGCCGCTTCCGGCCACCGACGCGGTGTTCGAGTTTATCGACGGTCTCGCGCGGGGCGAGGTTGGTGCGAGCCAATGTGGTCATTTTTTTGCGTTCATTGCGCCGTTGCCTTTGATTTCTTCCTGCTCGGCGCGCGCCCGGATCTGCTGCAAGACGCGGATGCAGGTTTCGAGATCGTCGCGCGGCACATCATGAATCAGTTCGTTACGCAAGACGTGCGCCGCGCCGAAAATTTTTTCGAGCACGGCTTTCGAGCGGCGTTGAAGATGGACAATCTTGCAGCGCCGATCGTTCGGAGATTCTCGCCGCTCGATCCAGCCGTCGGATTCGAGGCGATTGAGCAATCCGGCCAGCGTCGGCTCCTCGATGCCCATGCGTTCGGCGATTTCTCTTTGCGTGAGCTTGTCGCCGCCGTGCGAGAGATTCATCAGGGTGCGCCATTTGCCCTGGCTCAAACCGAGCGGGCGCAGGCGCCGATCGAGCCGCGTTCGCCAGGCGCGCGCGGTCCCGAAAAGGACGATGCCGAATTCATCGATCGCAGAAGTAGACATCAGGCGATTAGTTAGCGTGCTAACCAATCGACGAGCGTCCGGCGTTGTCAACGCGAAGGCGGGCGATGTTTCCGAAATGTCACCCGCCCTCGCCCAGCTCCATGACAGACACCTCTTTGTTCCGGTAATCCTTGAACGCCAAAACCCGATGCGCCTTCCGCGGTTGCCAGCGATCGCTCGCGAGCGCTTCCTCCTCCCTCGCTCTCTGCACCAGGAGATAGCGGCCACTCGTCGGCACCTCCGCAACCTGATCTACGTAAACGATCGGATCGCGCACATAAAAAAGAAACGGCTGGTAATCGGGATCAACCGCGTAAAGAGGCTCGTTAGGCGGGAGGACCGCGTTGATCTGCGCGGCTAACGTCCGCACTTTCTCGCGCTTTTTCAGACGCGGCATCACTGCGAAGGCGTAGAGCCCGATGACCAGACAAGCGAGCGCCGCGACGAAAAACGGCGCTCTCTGCAGCCAGCGCGGATGCTCGGATTTCTCCGGTGCGATAATCATCGCGGCCAGCCAGCTGGCCGGTGCGAGCAACGGCATGGTGTAGCGCGCGAGCGTTCCCGGCAGAAGACTGACCCCGACGAAGGAGAGTCCGATGCCCCAAAGTAATCCGCGCGCCATCGCGGCTCGTCGAGCGTCCTCGGATGGTGTGCGTCGAAAGAAAAAAAGGAGCGCCGTCCACGGCAAAAAATAACCGAGCCCGCGCGGAATATTCAGCAGCCAGCCGCCAAGCTTGAAGTCTTCGCCGGATAGCCGGCCGGAGAATTGCCGGGTCCAGATATGCGTGACGTTGCCATTCTGTATCGTGAGCAAACACGGAATCGCCCAGGCCAGAAAAATTCCCAGCATAAGAACGATGCCTAACAAGTGCGCGGGATGCAGAAGCGGCCCGAGGGCGGGCCGTCTCCACATCATCGCAAGCTCGGGCGCACCTGGAGACGGGCCGCCCTCGGGCCGTAACGCGGGCCAGCAAAACAAAATTCCCAAAACCACCGCGTAGAAAAAAATCAACAGCACCGGCCCTTTCGCGAGCAGACCGAGGCCGAGAAAAATCCACGGCACCGTCCAAGTCAGCCAAGGCGAGCGGCGTTCCTGCCACCAGCTCATCCAGCAGACAAAAGCTAGCCCGCCTAACGAGACGTAAAGCGCTTCGATCTCGATCAGTCGTCCCTTCTCCAGGATGCCGAGGTTCGTCATCCAGATGAGCGCGGCGCCTAACGAGCCGTTAGCTCCGAGCGCGCCGCGCGCGATCGTGACAAAAGCGAGCGCAACCGCGAGGACGCAAAACGCGGAAGGCAAACGCGCGGCCCATTCGTTGCGTTCCCCGAAGATTTTGAAGGAGGCGGCGACCAGCCAATTGACCAGCGGCGGCTTGCGGAAGTAAGGCTCGCTCCCGACCTGCGGCACGAGATAGTTGCCGGTTTGGAGCATGGTCACCGCTGGCAAAATGCGACGGCCTTCCTCGCCTTTGATTTCCAGCGTGCCCAAGCCAGGAAGATAAATCGCCGCCCAAACCAGCAGCACGACAAGGAGCGCGCGCATTCTCATTCAAAGACAAAGAGGAGCGTCTCTTTCCCGCGATAACCTTGCGTGCGCGTGAGCAAGCGCGCTCGGCGCGGGTTTTCCGAAACCTGGTTTTGTAGTCGCGGCGGCACAATAAAATAGCGAGCGTTCGGCGGTATCTCTTCAAACGTGCGCAGATAACGCACCGGCGCGTGCACATAAAAGAGATACGGCTGCAAATTCACATCGACCGCGTAAAGCGTTTCGTTTTGCGGAACCGCGGCGTTGATTGGTTCCGCCACGGTTGCGAAAACGGATTGCTTCCGCTGCGTGGTCGCCGAGCGCAGCGGATAAACGATGAGCGCGACTAGCGCAATCGCGAGCGCGAGCCCGCCAATCGTTCGCTTGGAAAACGCGAAAGATTTTCCGCCTAACGAAAGGTTCCAGCGGAAAGCGGAACGCTGGTAAGCCATCCCTAGCAAAACGCAGGCCGGGACCAGCGTCGGCAAGATGTAACGCGGAAGCGCGCCCGGAAGAAGGAGGATGGCGACGAAAGGAACCAGCGCGCCCCAGACCAGTCCGCGAGCGATCGGCGCATCTTCCAACATCTCGTTAGGCCGAATGAATGGAAGGAACAAACCGAAAGGAAGAAAGTAAGCCAGGCCCAAGGGAAAATTGTGCGACCAATGCGCCAGATCGATCTCGTCGCCGGTAAATCTGCTCGCCACTTCCGCGGACCACACTTGCGAAATGCGCGCGTCCTGAATCGCCCTGCTATAAGGCACGGCCCAGGCGGCAAAGATGGCCAGCATCAGCGCCAGTCCGAGAAGGTGCGCGGGGTGAAAGAGAGCGCGCAGTTTTCCGGTTTGCCAAAGAATCGCCACGAGCAGCGCATAGAAAAAAACCAGAAGCGCGGGACCTTTGGCGAGAAGAGCGAGACCGAGAAAAATCCAAGGCGCGACCCAGGTCAGCCAAGGCGAACTGCCGCCGCGCCACCAGCGCAGCCAGCCAAGAAAAGCGAACCCGAAGAGCGCGACGTAAACCGCATCGATCTCCATGATCCGGCCTTTCTCGATCATTCCGAGACTCGTTAGGCAAGCGATCGCCGCCACCAGCGCGCCGCCTTCGCCGAGATCGCGGCGCATGAGAACGAGCAAGGCAAAGGCGATAGCCAGCACGCTCAGCGCCGAAGGCAACCGCGCGGTCCAGTCATTGCGTCGACCGGTGAATTTGAAGGTCGCAGCGATGAGCCAATTGACCAAGGGCGGCTTGCGCAGAAACGGTTCGCCCGCGATCCGCGGCACGAGATAGTCGCCAGTCCGGAGCATCTCGACCGCGGGCAAAACGCGTTTCGGTTCTTCACTGCGCAAGCCCGAGGAACCGAGCCACGGCAGATAAATCGCCGCCCACAGAAGGAGGACGATCAGGCCGCGCGGAAGCATTCGCCGACTCTCATCAGCGCGCGCAATATTGCCAAGCGTTTGTCGCTTTGCGCGGCCCGCGCGTCGATTCGCAACTTGACGCGCCCCCATTGGAAATTAAGTTAAAGACCTAGTCCGCGGTGGATTGGAGTGGGAGCCGGTGTCCCACTCTTTTTCGTCTGCGGGCTCGATGCTTTTATGAACGCCGAGTTTATCGCCATGCTGGATTACCTCGAGCGGGAGCGCGGTATCAAACGCGAGATCCTGCTCGAAGCCGTCTCGAACGCACTGCTGACCGCTTCGAAAAAGAGCGTAAGCGTGTCGCGCGAGTTGCGCATCGATATCGATCCGAAAACGGGCGTGATCCGCGCGCTGGCCAAGCCGCTCGTGGTCGATGAAGTGACGAATCCGCAGGACGAGATTTCCCTGAACAAAGCGCGCGCAATCAGAGCGGACGCACAAGTGGGCGAAGAAGTGGAAGTGGAAGTGACGCCGAAAAATTTCGGTCGCATCGCCGCGCAGACGGCGAAGCAGGCGATGATGCAGCGCATCCGCCAGGTCGAGAAGGAAATGATTTACGAGGAGTTCAAGGATCGCGCGGGCGAGATCGTCAGCGGCACGGTGCGCCGGTTCGATCGCTCGGATGTGATCCTCGATCTCGGAAAATTCGAAGCGATCATGCCGCAGCGCGAACGCGTGGTGGTGGAAGATTATAATGTCGGCGACCGGCTGCGCGCTTATGTCGTCGCGGTCGAGAACGGAATTCGCGGCCCGGAAATTATCGTCTCCCGGAGCCATCCGAATTTCGTCCGCCGTTTGTTCGAGCTCGAAGTGAGCGAGATCAACGACGGTACGGTGGAGATTCGCGGCATCGCGCGCGAGGCCGGTTACAGGACGAAGATCGCAGTCACGAGTGCGAACGACAAAGTCGATCCGGTTGGCGCGTGTGTCGGCATGCGCGGATCGCGGGTGAAGAACATCGTGCGCGAATTGAACAACGAGAAGGTCGACATCATTCGCTGGAGTTCGGATCCAAAGGAATACGTCCTCGAAGCGCTCAAGCCTGCAAAAGTAAAGAACCTCGTTTTCGATACCGAAAAGAAGAGCGTGCAGATTTCCGTGGATGAAGATCAGCTCTCGCTGGCCATCGGGAAGAAAGGGCAGAACGCGCGCCTAACGAGTCGTTTGACCGGCTGGGAAATCAACATCGACAAGGACACTTCCGCGACCAATGCGGTCGAAGCCAAGGTCGCGCAAGCCGCGCAAAGTCTGGCCGCCGCTTTGCCCATCACTCAAGAACAGGCGCTCACTTTAGTGAAGTCTGGATTTACCAACCTCGAAGGATTACGCGACGCGGACGTTTCCGATTTCGTCGACATCCTGAGCGTGGAGGAAACGAAAGCGCAGGAGATTCACGCGGCCGTGCCTCGAGAAGCCGTTGCACAATAATTTGGCTTCAAATGAAGCCATGAAAAATTTTCGAAATTTCCCCAACGAACATGCCGACCCGAACGACCAGCAAGACGACCGCCCGCAAGCCCGCAACCACCGTGCGCAAGACGGTCAGGGCTGCTGCGTCCTCGAGTTCGGCCTCGCCTAAAAGCGCGAGCGCGAAAGCCGCCAAAGCGGATTCGCCGATCAAAGCGCCGCGCAGTTCCGTAGTCGCCGCCACACCCGCCGCTCGCTCCCGCGCCGCGGCCGAGGCGAAAGCCGCCGCCGCGGCCGCGCCCGTGGAAGCGCCTGCGAAAAAAGCGCCGGTCGAAACCGTTTCGCTGATCGACGAAAAGAAGCCGCGCCCGAAACGCACGGAAAGTCAGACGCGAACAGCGCGTTCCATTTTGCCGCCAATTTCCCGCATCGTTCCAACGGCCGAACCAGCGGCTCCGCCTAAACCGATCGAACCCGCCACACCGCCGCCAGCGCCGGTTCGCGTTCCGCCCAAGGTCACCGATTTAATTTCTCCTCCCGCGCCCGCCGCGCCGGCGCCAACTCCCGCACCCGCGCCGGAAGCGCCGCCCGTCGCCGAAGTTGCCGCGGAAGAAACGCCCGCAAGCGAAGCGGAAGCGGAAACGCAAAAGATCATCCACATCAAACCGCCGATCATCGTCAAGCAGTTGGCGACCGAGCTCGGTTTGAAACCGCACCAACTGATCGCGGAGCTGATGGCCTTCAATATTTTCGCCAACATCAACCAGACGATCGAACCCGATATCGCGACAAAGATTTGCGAGAATCACGGCTTCGTTTTCGAGATGGAGCGCCGCGAAAAAGGCGGCGGCGTGCACAAGGTAGAACAGGTCGTAGTCGCGCCTCCGCCGCCAGTGATCGAGACCGAAGAGGAACTAAAGACGCGCGGGCCGATCATCACTTTCATGGGCCACGTCGACCACGGCAAAACTTCTTTGATGGATGCCATCCGCAAGACGCGTGTGGCCGCGGGCGAAGCGGGAGGAATCACGCAACACATCGGCGCTTACACGGTCGATTACAAAGGCACGCGCATTACATTTTTGGATACGCCGGGGCACGCGGCCTTCACCGCGATGCGCGCGCGCGGTGCGCACGTGACCGATATTGTCGTGCTCGTGGTCGCGGCCGATGACGGGCTTATGCCGCAAACGATCGAAGCGATCAATCACGCGAAAGCGGCCGAGCATGTGAAGATCATGATCGCGATCAACAAGATCGATTTGCCCGGCGCGAACATCGATCGGGTAAAGAAGCAATTACAGGAGCGCGAACTTTCGCCGGAAGATTGGGGCGGGGACACCATCGTCTGCGAAGTTTCCGCGACCAAAGGAACCGGGATTGATCACCTGCTCGAGATGATGGCGCTGCAGGCGGAAGTGATGGAGTTGAAAGCATCGCCGACCGCAGTGCCGCGCGGCACGGTCATCGAAGCGCAAGTGGAACCGGGCCGCGGTCCGACCGCGACCGTGATTGTGCAAATGGGCACGCTCAAAACCGGCGACCCGTTTATCTGCGGGGACTTCGGCGGAAAAGTGAAATCCCTCATGGACGACCGCGGCGCGCCGGTCAAAGAAGCCGGTCCCGCGACGCCCGTGAAGGTGCTCGGTTTTATGGGATTGCCTCAGGCCGGCGATGAATTTCTCGTGATGGAATCGGAACGCTCGGCCAAGACCTTAAGCGAGGAGCGGTTGCTGGAACGGCGCGCGGATAAGTTAAGCACGCCGCAACGCGCGACCCTCGAGAGTTTGCTCGAAGCGGCCGATGGCAAAAAACATCTGCGCATCATTTTGAAGACGGACGCGCAAGGTTCGCTGGAAGCGCTGGTCAACGCGCTCGGCCAAATCGAGAGCAAAAAAATCGATCTCGAAATTGTGCATTCCGGCGTCGGCCCGATTTCCGAAAACGACATCCTGCTCGCGAGCGCTTCAAACGCGGTCGTGGTCGGATTCAACATCAAAGTCGAGGCCAAAGCCGTGAACGTGGCCAAAGGCGAAGGCGTGCAGGTCAAACTTTACAGCATCATTTACGAGCTTATCGATCAGATCAAAGAATCGATGGCCGGCATGCTCGATCCGGAACATCGCGAAACCGTCATCGGTCATGCGGAAGTGAAACAGGTCTTCAAGTTAACCAAGGGAATCGTGGCCGGTTGTCTCGTGACCGATGGGCGCATCGGACGGACCGCGCGCGCACGCGTGCTGCGTCGGCGCCAGCCGGTTTACGATGGCGGATTATCCACACTCCGTCGTTTCCAGGACGACGTGAAGGAAGTGCGCGTTGGCCTTGAGTGCGGCATCAAGCTCGGCGACTTCAACGAATATCAGGTCGGCGACATCATCGAGTGTTACCAACTCGAGCAGGTCGCACAGAAATTGTAGCGCAAGTTTCGAACTTGCCGACTCAAGCAGACGCGAGCGAAAGCTGCGTCACCATTCATGAAACATCGACTATTGCGCGTAAACGAAGTCGTAAAGCGCGAGCTCAGCACGATCGTCGCGCGCGACATGATTTTCGAGAATGCGCTCGTCACCGTGAATCAAGTCGACGTCACGCCGGATTTAAAAAACGCGCATGTCTTCGTCAGTGTTCTTGGCAAAGGAAATGCCAAAGGCGTAATCGTGCAGCTCGATGAAAATCGCGCGCACTTGCAGGCGGAAATGTCCAAACACGTTGTTTTGAAATACACGCCGCATCTGGTTTTTCACCTCGACGATTCGATCGAACGCGGCGCGCGTGTTTTCAAAATTCTCCAGGAAATCGAACCGCCTCCCGCAGATGAAGAGACGGAAACAGATTCGCCATGAGCAACGCCACCTTCGGAGAAATCGCTGACGTTTTGCGCGCGCACAAACGCATCGCCGTCCTCGGCCATGTGCGTCCGGACGGCGACGCTTTCGGCAGCCAACTCGCGCTCGGTTTGTCGCTTCTGCAAATGGGCAAGCAAGTCGTCATCTGGAACGAAGACGGCATGCTGGAGAAATATAACTTTTTGCCGGGCGCTGAACTACTCGTTAGGCCACCGGCGAATCCGGAGACTTTCGAGCTCGGCGTTGCGCTCGATACGGCGACGCAAAGTCGCCTCGGAAGCGCCGGCGACGCCGTCCGCGCGGAGAAATGGATCAACTTCGATCATCATCCGACCAATCCCGGTTACGGCGATTTGAATTTCATCGATCCCACTTCCCCCGCGACCGGCCAGATTCTTTACGACTTCCTTTCCAGCGAAGGTTTGCCGATCGATCTCGGCATCGCCGAAAATCTTTTTGTCGCTATCTCCACCGACACCGGTTCGTTTCAATATCCGAACACGACCGCGCGCACTTTCGACATCGCGGGCGAACTCATTCGTCGCGGCGTTGATGTCGGTCGGCTGAGTCAGCTGCTCTACGAAAATTATCCGCGGCGGCGGATTGAGTTGCTGCGCGAGTTGCTCGACACCATGCGTTTTCAGGCGAACGGGCAGGTCGCGAGTTTCAGTTTAAGCCTGAAAACGGCGCGCGATCTCGGCGTGAAAGCGGAAGACAACGAAGGATTGATCGACCATTTGCGCGCCATCGAGGGCGTGATCGTGGCGGTATTTTTTGAGGAATTGCTCGAGGGCAAAGTACGCGTGAGCATGCGTTCGAAAAAGCAATCGGTCGACGTAGCCGCGATCTGTCAACGCTTCGGCGGCGGCGGTCACACCCTCGCGGCGGGCACGCGCGCGCGTGGCACTTTGGCCGAGGTGGAGGAACGAGTTTCGGAAGCAATTTGTGATGTCATTAACGGCAACTCCTGACGGCGTCCTCCTGGTCGACAAGGCCGCGGGCATGACTTCGCACGACGTGGTGGCACTCGTTAGGCGACGCCTGCAGATTAAAAAAGTCGGCCACTGCGGCACGCTCGATCCGATCGCGACCGGACTCCTTCTGCTCACGCTCGGACGCGGCACAAAGATCCAGGATTTGCTCATGAGCGAGGACAAGGAATATGCCGGCACGCTCTCGTTAGGCGCGACGACAGACACGCAGGATCGCGCCGGCAAAATCCTCGAAGAAAAGCCGGTTCCGGAGTTGAACGAAGAAACGGTGCGCGCGGCGTTCGAGAAATTCCGCGGCGATTTCTATCAAATGCCGCCGATGGTTTCGGCGATCAAGCAAGGCGGCGTGCCGCTTTACAAGCTCGCGCGCGAAGGGAAAACGGTCGAACGCGAACCGCGGCTGGTCCACGTCTACAGTTATGCGATTCAGAAAATCGCGCCGCCGGAAATCGATTTCAGCGTCAACTGCAGCAAAGGCTTTTACGTGCGCACGTACGCGCACGACATCGGCGAGACGCTGGGCTGCGGCGCGCATTTGAAAAACTTGCGCCGTACACGCTCGGGGCGCTTCCTCGTCGACGGCGCGATCTCCGTCGACGAGTTGCAAAACGCGGAACCGGTCGACATTCTCGGGCGAATTCTGACGCTCCCGGAAGTGTCGCGCATGCGCGGCGCCTAACGAGTCAATGGTTGCGTTAGCGGAAGAATCCGGGGAGCGCACGCTTGGAGCGTGCTGGTTTGAAAGCCCGGCCTCGCCTGCTGCGCAGGCTTCGCAACGGCCGCATTCTGCGGCGACGAATTTCTTCGAGGAGTTTTGCCACGCGCCTGGTTCGGTCGCCGAGGGGCAAGTTCGCGATCGCAGAATGCGATCGCCAGCACGCTCCAAGCGTGCGCTCCCCGGACTGCGCCACCGCCGCGCGAGATAGCTGTATGCATATTCTGCGCACGGTCGCTGAATTGGAGTCACTGAAGGGTCCGCTCTTTCTTGCCATCGGCGTCTTCGATGGCGTTCATCTCGGACACCAAGCGGTCATCTCGACTTCGGCGCGCGCAGCGCAAGCTGCAAGCGGCACGCCGGTCGTGATCACTTTCGATCCGCATCCGGCGAAAGTTTTGCGGCCGAGCAAGGCGCCGCATTTGCTGAGCGCGACGCAACATAAGATCGCGCTTATTCGCGATCTCGGTGTGGAGCATTTGTTAGTCGTTCGTTTCGATCGCGAGTTCGCGGGCACGCCGCCGGAAGCATTCGTTAGGCAACTCGTCGAACACGCACGGCCGTTGCGCCAAATTTGCGTCGGTCACGAGTGGTCTTTCGGAAAAAATCGCGCGGGCAATCTGGCGCTCTTGGAAAAATTGGGCGCGCAATTTGGTTTCGAAGTTGTCGGCATTAAACCGGTCATGGTGAACGGCGCGGTCGTGAGCAGCACAGCCATACGCGCGGCGGTCGAAGCAGGTGAATTCGGGCGCGCGGCCGAGATGCTCGGACGCGATTACTCGATTCTCGGCACGGTCACGCGAGGAGCGCAGCTCGGGCGCAAGCTTGGATTTCCCACAGCCAACCTGAGCGCGCATAGCGAGCAATTTCCGCCGAACGGCGTTTACGCGGCGGAAGCTAAGCTCGAGAAACGCCTGTTTCGTGGCGTGGCCAATCTCGGCTTTCGGCCGACGATTACCTCGGAGAAACCCGAGCGCATTCTCGAGCTGCACCTCTTCGATCTGCACGAGGACATCTACGGGAAAGACCTCGAAGTGAAATTTGTGCGCTATCTGCGGGCGGAAAAAAAATTCGCCAGTGTCGAAGAATTATCGGCGCAAATCGTGCGCGACGTCGAGCAGGCGAAGCAACTCGCCTAACGAGTGCTAGAAGCTGCGCGGGTGTCCGCGCAAGAAGCCTTGCTCGCGTTCGCGGGCGAATGCGAACGACGCGCCAAGCATCATCATGACCAAGGCGCAACTGCCGGCGATCACACAAACCGTTACGAACGGCATGGCCGCGAGGAACTCCGCCGCGTTTGCCAGGACGGCGCCGCGCCCGGTCACGAAGTAAGCGATGACGCAGGCGACCAAGGTGATGCCCAACAAAATGAAGGCGCGGAGTGAAGAGGATTGCCCGCGACGCGGCTTCAACTGCTGCATGACGTTCGCGGTGAAGCCGGCGTCGTCGATGTAGGAAGCTTCGTCGCGCAGGCGCGCGTCCAGCCAATCTTCCTGCAGTTGCTCGTCCATCTTCAGTTAGTCTCCCACACCGCAAGGGTCTTTTTCAACTTTTCCCTTCCGCGCAGCACATTTGTTTTCACGGTCCCGAGCGGAATCTCCAGAACGCGCGAGGCTTCTTCGTGCGACAGCCCGTTCTGACAACAAAGCACGACCGCAGTGCGTTCGTGCAAAGGAAGAAGAGAAAGCGCGTGCATCAGATCTTGTTTTAGGGCGGGGTCGACGGTTTGCGGATCCGGCTCGGCTTCGAGTTGTGTCTCGTCAATGCCGACGAGCTCTTTGCGTTTGCGCGCTTCCTCGCGAAAGCAGTTGTACGCGATGCGATAGAGCCAGGTGGAAAACTTCGCTTCGCCGCGGAAGCTGCGAATGTTTTTGTAAGCTTTAAGAAAGGCTTCCTGCGCCAGGTCGTCCGCGAGCGCGGGATCGGTGCGCGTGAGTTGCCGGAGCAACCCGCGCACGGCCGATTGATGGCGCCTAACGAGTTCTGAGAATGCGTGCTGGTCTTCATGGAGAAGGACTCTGGCGACGAGATCTGCATCGGTCAGCGACACTCGCGCAAGTTAGGGCACGGGCGGAAAGTTGTCGGTACTGGTGTTGACGCCGTTGCGTCCATTTCCTTCCAATTTCCAAACGAGCAGGTAACCGGCGCCGATGAGGAATGGAATAACTCCGAGCGCCCAGGCGCCGCCATCCCAATCGCTGGCCGCGCCGAAGAAGACCATCAACCCGATGCCGACCATGACCAGGACCACTCCGCGGCGCATGTCCGAACGCGCGCGAATGACTGGCGGTTGTGCGAAAAGCGCGGCCGGCACGGGCTGGCCTTTTTCGACCATGTTGCGCACGGTGCGATGGAGCGAACGCGAGCGCAGATAACTGAAGAACATGATCGCCGCCACGATCAAGACCGGTGTGCCGAAGAGCGTGCTGAAGATAATTCCGACAATCGGAACGGCCAACCAACTGCTGTCGTCGTCATTATCGTGATCGCGGTCGCGGTTGTGATTCCGATCCCCGTGACGCTCATCGTCGCCGATCGTGATGTGCAATCCCTTCTTCACTTTCCGATCGATGCGATCCTCCAAATCGTTTTCCGATTTGGGAGTAGCCGCAGCCGTCGGCGCGACTGTTGCGACCGGGCTGACAATCGGCGCGGCAACCACCGGGGCGGTTGGGGAAATAGTGGGAGTCTGGGCGCGGGCGCTACCGGCCAGCGCGAAAGCCAGAATCGAGAGACAGGTTAAAACGTTGGTTTTCATATTCATCCTTTGTCTATGTGATGCGGAGCGAGCGCCGTTTGGATTCAACAATCTCACGATCGGGCGAGGAATTAAATCTTGCGCGGGCATAGGCCGTGGCCATTATTTCAGCCCGCTCCAGCCTGCGCTTTCGCGCGCCGGCCGGCCAGCGAGATGCGGGTGTAGCTCAGTGGTAGAGCACCTCCTTGCCAAGGAGGACGTCGCGAGTTCGAGTCTCGTCACCCGCTGTTTAACCCTCGTTTTCCAGGAACTCAGCCCCGTCCTCGAGGTCCTGTTGCACCAGACCGTGACCCGCGTTTTGCACTTTGAAGACGAGTTCCGCGCCGGCCGCGCGAAAAAGACCGGCGAGCCGTTCCCCGTTCTCCAGCGGAATGAGCGGATCGTCTGCGCCATTGCTAATCAGGACACGCGTGGCCTTGAGGTCGACCGCGGGTGGATTCGTTAGGCCGACCATGGCGCGAAATAAAATCGCTCCGCGCAAAACTTCCGGGCGGAGCAGCATCATGGCCGAGCAAATGTTTGCGCCGTTCGAATAACCGATCGCCGTCATCTTTTCCCGATCGAGCGCATACTTCTTCGCGGCCGCGATGACAAAATCCGCCAGTTCATGCGCGCGGCGAATCACATCTTCCTCATCGAAAACTCCTTCTGCGATCCGACGGAAAAAACGCAGCGCGCCATTCTCGGAAACTTTTCCGCGCGGACTGAGCAAGGCCGCCTGCGGATCGAGCGCGCGACCGATCGGGATCAAATTGGATTCGTCCGCACCAGTCCCATGAAGCAAAAGCAAAACGCGCGCGCTGCCATTTTGCGCGGGCACATAGCGATGCACCAAACCGAGATCATCCATAAGCGCGTGCTTCGTTCAGCAAACCAGGCACGCTAGAGATTAGCCATGCGCAACGCTCCGCCAAATTACATCTGGCGAAAATCGGTCGCGCGCGATTGGCTGGCGAAGAATGAGCTTCGCTTGCAGGCGCTCACCGCCGGCGGATTCGCCGTGATCGAGCGGCCGATGCGTAAACGCATCGTCCTCGAAGCAGTTTGCGGAAATCGCCAAACGGTGGCGCGCTTGCTCGCGACCTTCGGCGGCCGCGCCGAAATCCTTCCGCGCGATTGGTTCGCGCGCTTTGTGAATCGCGCGCCGCGAAAGCCGATGCGTATCGGCTCGCGTTTAATTATCGTCGATGCGCCGCGGCGCGCGGACGGCAAAAATGTTTTGGTGATTCCTGCCGGCGCAGCCTTCGGCACCGGCGAACATGCGACCACCGCGATGTCGTTGCGCATGCTCGAACGCATCACTCGCCGCCGCGCAAAACCTTGGCGAATGCTCGATGCCGGCACCGGCTCCGGCATTCTTGCGCTTGCGGCTGCGCGCTTCAGCGGGGCCGAAGTTGTCGCGATCGATAACGACCCGCTGGCCATCTCCACCGCGCGAGAAAATGCGCGTACGAATCGCGTTCGCCAGATTCAATTTCTCGTCGGCGATGTGCAAGAAATACGCGGCACGAAGTTCGACCTCATCACCGCGAATCTCTATGCCGACCTACTGGCGTCGCTCCTTCCGCACTTTCGCAAACTTCTCGCGGCGCGCGGCGCGATTATTTTATCCGGAGTTCTGCGCACACAGGAAAATGAATTGCGGCGCGCATTGCGTTCGCACGGGTTCGAAATTCTGGAGACGCGGCGGCGCGGAAAATGGATCGCGTTGCGCGCGGCGCGTTTGCCTGCGCAAAAACAAAAACGCGGTTGACGCCCGCGCGCGGAAAACGCATTTTCCTCCACCCTTCGCGGTCTTCATTCCCTGCAACGACGCGGTGATCTGTTGGACCGCGCCCCACTTTATGCAGGCCGAAGAACTCGCTTACGTCATCCTCACGCCGCACTCCATGCGCAAATCGCGCACGGGCGGAATCATCTCGCGTTTAATCTCGCGCACCGGGCTCGAGTTGGCGGCCGGCCGCATGTTCGCGCCCAGCGACGAACTCGTTAGGCGCTATGCCGAAACGATCGTGACCGCGAGCGAGCCGCGTCATCGCGCGACTCAGGAAATGATTCGCGCTTACGTGGAAAAGAATTTCACCGGCGGCGTCAACGGCCAGCGGCCGCGCGTGCTCGTGCTGGTTTTTCGCGGGCCGGATGCGATCGAGCGCGTGCATAAAGTCGTCGGCCACATCGTGCACGAGCGAACCAGCGGCGAAACGGTGCGCGACACTTTCGGCGATTACATCACGGACGATTCCGGCAACGTCACTTACTTCGAACCCGGCGTGCTCGCGGCTTTCGGCAACGAATCGGTCGAGCAAGGTCTCAAACTTTGGGCGGAATTTTCCGATAGCGACGGCGGCATTCTCGATCGCGTGATCGGATTTCCGGAAGGAAAGAACGTCGAGAAGACGCTCGTTCTCATTAAGCCGGACAACTTCAAGTTTCCCAACCTGCGACCCGGCGGCGTGATCGAAGTTTTTTCGCGAACCGGTCTCTACATTGTCGGTTTCAAAGTCCACCGCATGAGTGTGGCGCAGGCGAAAGATTTCTACGGTCCGGTGCTGCCGGTGTTGGAAGAAAAACTCGGCGGCGAAAAAGGCCGCGGCGCGTGGGAAGACATTGTCCAGTTCATGTCCGGCGCGCGGCCAAGCGCGACCAGCGAAGATCAACTGAACGCGCCCGGCACCGCGCAGTGCATCGCGCTCGTTTACCAAGGCGAAGATGCGGTCAAAAAAATCCGCGAAGTCCTCGGGCCGACCGATCCGAGCAAGGCGCCGCCGGGATCGATCCGCAAAGAATTTGGCGAGTCGATCATGGTCAACGCCGCGCATGCGTCCGACTCCGCGGAGAACGCGCAACGCGAAATGAAAATCGTCCAGATCGACCAGAATAACTTCAAACCTTTGATTGAAAGCTTCTACAAGCGCCAATAGCTTGCGCTCCCATTTTGCCAACCCTTAACAGCACTCCCACAGCCATGGAAATTTCTGAGCGCGCGCAACAGTTGACGCCTTCTCTCACTCTCTCAATCGACAGCAAGGCGAAGGCGATGAAAGCCGAAGGCATCGATGTTTGCGGCTTCGGCGCGGGCGAGCCGGACTTCGACACGCCGGAGCATATCAAGCAGGCGGCCATTCAGGCGATCGAGGGCGGTTTTACGAAATATACCCCGAGCGCGGGCTTGCCCGAGTTGCGCCAGGCGATCGCCGACAAGTTGCAAACCGACAACGGCCTCACTTATCGGCCAAGCCAAATCGTCGTGAGCAACGGCGCCAAGCATTCCTGTTACAACGCCATCCTCGCCACCTGCCAGCCGGGCGATGAAGTGCTCATTCCCTCGCCCTATTGGGTCAGTTATCCGGACATGGTTCGCCTGGCCGGAGCGGAGCCAGTCATCGTGCAAACAACCGAGCGCAACGGCTGGAAAATGCGCGCGTCCGATTTCGAAAACGCGATGACGCCGCGGACCAAGATGCTCATCTTGAACAGCCCGAACAATCCTTCCGGCGCCGTTTATACGCGCGAAGAATTGAGCGCGATCGTCGACGTCGCGGCCGAGGAAGAGATCTACATTTTGTCGGACGAAATTTACGAGAAACTCGTTTACGACGGAGCGCAGCATGTCAGCGTCGCTTCGATTTCGAAGGAAGCTTACGATCTCACGATCACGATCAACGGCTTCAGCAAAGCGTATGCGATGACCGGTTGGCGTCTTGGTTACATGGCCGCGCCAGAAGCGGTCGCGAAAGCCGCCGATAACATCCAAAGTCACAGCACTTCGCATCCGGTTTCCTTCGCGCAAAAAGGCGGCGTCGCGGCGTTGAAAGGCGACCAGCAACCGTTGACCGATATGCGCGATGAGTTCGATCTTCGCCGCAACTACATGTACGACCGGATCACCAAGATCCCGAACATCACCGCGGTGAAACCGGAAGGCGCGTTTTACATTTTGGTGAACATCAGCCAACTCGGCTTGAGCTCGCAAAATTTCGCCGATCGTTTGTTGAGCAAAGCAAACGTCGCGGTCATTCCGGGTGCGGCTTTCGGCGACGATCGCACCGTGCGCCTGAGTTACGCCACCAGCATCGACATCATCAAAAAAGGTCTCGATCGCTTCCAGGATTTCTGCCGCACGCTCTAGCGAGTGCGGAACGGCGAACGCGGAACTCGGAACGCCCGTCCAAGCGGTGCATTCCCGAATATCCATCGGCACCCCGACAGCTTGTTAGGCGGATAGCGCCGGCCCACGCGCGACAACCAAAAACGCTGCCGTCACCGCCGCAACAGCGTCCGCTGATTGCGGTTCCCGGGGGTCACGGGAAGAGTAGCGGACATGCCACTTGGCCAACTCGCGCTCATCCTGCACGCGCATTTGCCATTCGTTAGGCATCCGGAGCACGACGATTTTCACGAGGAACATTGGCTCTTCGAAGCGATCACCGAAACCTACATTCCGCTCCTCCTCATGATGGAGCGGCTTATGCGCGACCGCGTGCCGTTCCAGCTCACCATGAGCATCACGCCGCCGCTCTGCGCCATGCTGCAGGATGAACTTTTGCAAACGCGCTACGTGCGCCATCTCGATCGCACCATCGATTTGGCCGAACGCGAAATCGCGCGCCTTCGCGACGAACCCGAACAACTCACGCTAGCGCATTTTTATCGCGACCTTTTCGCGGAAACGCGGCGCAGATTTCGCGACGAATGGAATCGCAATCTGCTCGCGCAATTCCGCCACTTCCGCGACGCCGGCGCACTCGAAATCATCGCATCGGCCGCGACGCACGCCGTCCTGCCTTTATTGGCAAATTCTCCGGAAGCGTTGCGCGCGCAGGTCGCAATCGGTTGCGATATTTATCGACAAACCTTTGGGGCGGAGTCGCACGGTTTTTGGCTACCGGAATGCGCCTATTCGCCGAAGCTCGATGCGGCTTTGCAGGAAGCAAATTTGCGTTGGTTCGTGCTCGATTCGCACGGACTTCGTTTCGCAAATCCGCGGCCGCGGCGTTCGATCTACGCGCCTTGTTTTACGGCCGCCGGTCCGGCCGCGTTCGCGCGTGATCCAGAATCGAGCCGGCAAGTTTGGAGCGCGCAATCCGGTTATCCCGGCGATCCAGTCTATCGCGATTTCTACCGCGACATTGGTTTCGATTTGCCGCCCGAGAAATTATTTCCAGACGCAATTGCGCAGCCGCCCCACTTCACCGGTCTGAAATATCACCGCATTACCGGCGAGCGCGCGGAAAAGGAAATTTACCAGCGCGCACGGGCAGAAGAGGCCGCACGCGCGCATGCCCAACATTTTTTCGAATCGCGCCGGCAACAGTGCGCGGAGCTTCACTCGTTAGTCGCGGAGCCGATCGTGGTGATGCCGTTCGATGCGGAACTCTTTGGGCACTGGTGGTTTGAAGGACCGAATTTTCTGGAGCAATTCATTCGCCTGGTCGCGGCGCACGGCGAGGAACTTTCCCTAACGACACCAAGCGAATATCTCGCGCGACATCCGACCCAGGAAGTGGTCGCGCCCGCAGCCTCCAGTTGGGGCGAAGGAGGTTATCTCGGCGTTTGGCTCGACCCGAGCAACGCCTGGATTTATCCGCACCTGCTCGCGACCGCGCGTCGCATGAGCGAGATCTCGCGCGCGCACGCGACGGTTTGCGACGCGCTGTGTGAGCGAACATTGCGCCAACTCGCGCGCGAGTTGCTGCTCGCGCAATCGAGCGATTGGGCATTCTTGATCAAGACGAAAACGGCTGCCGATTACGCGAGCAATCGCACGGTCGATCACCTCGCGCGCTTTAATGATTTGTATGAACAACTAAAAGCGGGTGCGGTCGATGAAGCTTTCCTTTCCGAAATCGAGAGCCGCGATAATCTCTTCCCCAATCTCGAATGGCGTCACTACCTCTAACTTTCCGACGAGCGAAATCTCTCGTGGCGCACGCTTCCAGCGTGCGCGTCTCTGGCTTTCGCGCGGCTGGATTTTCGCCCGAGAAAAACGCACGGTGGAATCTGCGTCATCAATTCCAAACCGCCATCGCAAGCACGCTGGAAGCATGCTCTACAGGAATTCCGCGAAGCCGCGCGTCGGGACTCGTGGCAATAATTTTTGTTGCGCTAACGACGCTGGCCGCGGCGCAAGAAACTCCTTCGCCAACACCGACACCAACGCCAACCGCCACCCCGGGTAAAGCGATCCGTATCACTTTCCTTCCGCCGCCGCTGGAGGGCGCGATTAGCCTTGGGATTTACGATGGTAACGGAAAACTCGTGCGCGTGCTGCATCGCGAAGCGGAGACTGACGATTTCGAGATCGGCAATGACGCGCTCAGCACGACTTGGGACGGCCGCGATGACGCGGGCGGAAATTTGCCGCCGGGAACATATCACGCGCGCGGTTTCGTTGTCGGCGAGGTGGTGGTGGAAGGCGTGGGATTCTTTTTCAACGATTGGGTCACGGAAGATCAATCGGTCCACATCGCGAAAATTACTGGGCTGGCGGCGGATAATGGCGTGCCGGTTCTGGCCGTGCAAATCCCGCCTAACGAATCCGCGACCGTGGTCTGCGATGCCAGCGGCAACGTCGTAACCACCGGCGAAGCGCGGCCGCTCGCGTCGCCCTGCCAGGTGAGCGGACTCGCGGAAGTGCTCGATCCGGTCGCCTGCGCTCCGGGGAAAGGCGGGACGCAATGGGTTATCGACCGCGTGAGCAAAGGCTCAGCCGAGACCGAGCTGGAACAATTCTCACCCGCGAAAGAATTGCTTCGTCGCCTGAGCATTCCCGCGAACGAACCACAGCCGCGCGCGATCGCGGCCTCGCTCGATGCCGAGACCATCTTTCTTCTGGAAGAAAATGAAGCTGGCCAGCGCCTGCGCGGATTGAGCTTGATCACAACGAAGAGCGACGGCGGCCGTTCCATCTCCGATTGGAAAGTCGATTTCGAGAAAGAAATTCTCGCGCACAAAGATTTCACGATTGCGGATGGCAAACCGGTTCTGCGCAGTGGAAAGACGCCGCCGGAAAAGATCGCGGTCAAATTGCTGGCGAATCCGCTCGATAAAAACAAGACGAGCGTAGAGCTGGCGGTCGGCGCGGATGAGGATGGAAGCTTCCTGAAAACCGCCGATGGCCTGCCGCTGGAAAGCATCAGCGACACGCCGCATTTGCAGCGCGTTCTGCTGGCGCCGCGGAGCGCGAATTCCATCGACGTCTTCCAGGACGACGGCGCGGTGGTCGAGCAATTCCGCATCACTGGGCTCGATGAAATGATGGCCTTCGATTGCGGCGAAATTGAATTGAAATAGGCGCGCGCGTTTGTTCACTCTGGCCGATGCCGCGCGACATTGTTTACTTCGACCTCGAGACGCAGCGCACGGCGAGCGATGCCGGCGGCTGGCTGCGCAAAGGCGATATGCGCATGTCGGTCGGGGTCCTCTTCAGCACCGCCACCCGCAGCTATCAGGTCTTCAGCGAAGCGCGGGTCGACGAGCTGATCGCGCGCCTGCGCCAGGCCGACCTGGTCGTCGGGTTCAACCTGCTGAACTTCGATTACCCCGTGCTGATGGGTTACACCATTCTCGATTTGGTGAACGAGCTACCGACGGCCGATCTGATGCTGGACATGGAGAAACGGCTCGGGCACCGGCTGGCGCTGGACGCGATCGCGCAGGCCACGCTCGGGGTGGAGAAGATCGCCGCCGGGCTCGACGCCATCCGCTGGTGGCGTCAGGGGCGGATCATGGAGATCGCCGAATATTGCTGCTTCGACGTGAAAGTGACGCGGCTAGTGCACGAGCACGGTTGCCGGCACAAAGAGCTTTATTTCCACGATCGCTTCGCGCAGCGCCAGCGGGTCGAGATCGATTGGTGTCATTTGGATTAGAGATAATGTTTCGCAAACGACGAACGAAATTGATTCGTTAGGTTGCTAGGGTGCGACGACGCTGTTTGTCGCTGAAACGAAAACGCCTCTCCAACTAGGAGAGGCGTTCTCGTGAAAAAGAATTGCGCGGAATTAGGCGCGTTTGCAGCGGAACTGTTGCGCGCAAACTAAAAGGCCCAAGCCCATCAGCATATAGGTAGCCGGCTCGGGAATTTGAGTTAGAACGGTGATCGTGCCGTTGCCGGTGAATTCCGGCAGGACATTTGGCGCGCCGCTAGTGGCCGATCCGTATATGCCGGCAGGTTCTTGTGTATTTGCGACAGTGAGCGAACCAACGACATCGGTTCCTGTGAAGTTGAGGTTCACAGTGCCAGTGACCAGCTGGATGTTCACGTTAGCGGAGTCACCGATATAATTATTGGTAACACCACCTTGCAAAGTCAGCGTCACACTGGCAGCGGTAAGACTAACATTGCCAATGCCTAATCCGCCGTCGTGAGTAACGGTGACGTTTCCACCGACGAGCGTGCCGCCGGTGTAGGTGTTAGTGTTAGCTAATGTTAATGTGCTGCTGCCGCTATAACGCAGGCCCGCGGCCGCGGTGTCGCCATTTTGGACCGCACCGTTAATAACCACCGTGGTCGTGCCGGCAAAGGTTAGCATACGGTTCGCTGGTGCTCCGGCCTCTTCAAGTGAGACCGTGCCATTAAAGACAGCGCCGCCGATGTTGCTGACAGTAATCGATCGACTGTTCGAGCCAGAACTTGTCACCGCGCCGTTGAAAGTAAACGCAGAGTTTCCACTCACTGTGGTGTTACCCCCAACTACCACCGCGTTGCTCAAAGTGCGCGCGCCGAGACTTTGCAGGGTGGCGGTGTTGCCTACTGTAAACGTGCCACTGCCCAGCGCAGTATCTGTGCCGAGGATAACCGTTTCCCCCGAAGTGTCGATTGAGGACGTCGCAAAACTGTTGTTTCCGCCGAGGTAAATAGTACCGCCGCCTCGAAGGCTCAAGTTGATTCCCGCTGCACTGGAAATGTTGCCATTAACATTCAGTGTGCCTCCTGCTGCCTGAACAAAGGTGGACTGTGTACCTGTAGCTGGAGCTAAGATAAGCGGCGCGTTGATCGTGTTTGCACCGGAAGTATTCTCCCCACGGATGGCAGCGGCTGAAGAGTTTGATGTGCCGCTGGACCCGCTCGTACTAACGCCGGTCAAGGTCAACGAGGCGCCCGTCGTAGCATTGAGCAAATATCCACTCGTACCCGTGCCGCTGAAAAAAACACCCGCGTTCGAGAGCGAAAGGCTGATGTTCGGCTGAGTAACGGGCGCAGCATTGAACTGACCCACGTCGCCGTCTCCTGGAGCAGTGCCGCCGGTCCAACTCGTTCCCAAATTGTAGTCCGTTCCGGAATTCGCCCAGACACGAAGGGCTGCTTTCGCAGAGGGGGAAAGTAAAAGGCTTGTAAAAACAATAGCGGCAAAAACGAGGGCGATTCTTTTCATAAAGTTCTCCGGTGAGTGGGGACGTGGTCAGATTGCTCCGACCGACAGCCGGAGGCAATCTTTTTTATTCGGCGTCACGCAATTGTTACGCCGGTTCCATCGGACGCCGCGGGGGCGGAGAAGGCTCCCGATTGCGGAGATTGAATTTTCTCCGCGACGGAACTGAGAAACGCTCGGCCGTTCGCTGTCCGCGAAAACTACTTTGTCTGCTTTGGCCTGCGGAAACGCTGGACGCAGATCAAAGCGCCAACGCCGAAGAGCATGTAAATGGCGGGCTCGGGGACGAGGGCGGAGGTGCCGTTGATGACGATGTTATCGACGAGGGCGCCGCGGTCGGCGTCGGTGGTGGCGTCGGCAAAATAGAGGCGGAACTCGACTGCGCCGGAGAGGTTCTGAAAGGCCGCGCCGCTCAGGCTGAGGGTGGAGGTGGCGAAGGCGCCGGCGGAGTTGGCGTTGGCAATGACGGCGGCGCCGATGTTCGCGGAAAAGTTGTCGACGCTGGAGCGGAGGCCGAAGCCTTCGGCGGGGAAGGTGCCGTCGTTTGAGTAATTCGCGTAATCGAAGCTGAGACTGCTCAGATTCAAGACGAAACCGGTCAGGGGCGTGAGGGTAAAGGTGATGTAATCATTCGCGGCGATGGCGGCGGCCTGGGTGCTGCCGTCGATCTCGGTGGAGACGATGGCGAGCGAGGGCGCGGGATTTCCGCGGGTGAGATCGAAGAGGGAGCCGGTGGTGAGGCCGGGGCCGTCGGCAATGGCGCCGGCGGTGGAGAAAAGATCGCTGTCAGACGAGGTGCGAACGGAGCCAGTGAAGGAATAATTCGCCAAGACATCGGCGCGGGCGACGCCAGCAAGGGCGAGGAACACTAGAAAAATGCGGAGAATCTGCCGGGTGATCATGATTCTGGGAGCTACGGCTCAGGATGCAATATAAGCGCGAGGGAGAGCAATCATTTTTCGATTCGCGAGCAAAATTTCGCGCGGAGTGGCGCTAGGCAAGGAGCTCGTAGGAGAGGACGCTCAGGCAGTAAATGGCCGCGGTTTCGACCCGCAAAATAATCGGACCGAGAGTGATCGGTCGCACGCCGTGGGAGCGGGCAAGATTCAGTTCCGCCGGGGTGAAATCGCCTTCCGGACCGATGAGCATGAGGACGCTGGCGGGACGATCGCTGTGCTCGGCGGAGTAGTCGGCCAGGATTTTTTTCAACTGTTGCGCGTCGCTCTGGAGGGAGCCGATGAGTTGAAGATCGAAGCGCGGACGGCCCTCAAAAAAGCGGGCGAGCGGCTGCGGTGTTTGCACTGCGGGAAGCCAGTTCTGGCCACATTGTTTGGCGGCTTCGATGGCGATGGTTTGCCATTTGTTTTGTTTCTGCACGGCGTCGTTTTCGTCGAGCCGGACGATGGTGCGATCGGAAATGATGGGGACGATTTCGGCCGCTCCGATCTCGACCGCTTTCTGCACGATCAGATCCATGTTTTTCCCTTTCGGGATGGCCTGGCCAAGAGTGATGCGGCAACGCAGCGGCGGGGTGCTGGTTTCGTGTAATTTCCGAAAGGAAATTGCGTGGCCATCAAGCACGACGACCTCGGCGGTTACTTCACGGCCGCGGCCGTTGAAGAGGACGGCTTTCTCGCCGGGTTCGAGACGAAGAACGTCGCGCGCATGATGCGCTTCGGCGCCGATCAGGACGAGCGCGTCAGTGTTCCACTCGTTAGGCGAAAGGTAGAAGCGATGCATGTTTCGAGCGAAAGGCGCGAAAGATGAACCTTCGCTCTTAACGCGCGAAGATGGCCGCAGCGTTGAAACTCAGGCCGGGGAAATGCGCGGAGACAAAGGTGTCCGATTCGCCATAAGTAGCGACTGGATTAGCCGCGTCCTGTTCGAGCAAATAAACTTCGATGCGCCGCGTCTCGGGCGCGATGATCCACAACTCGCGCACGCCGCTGGTGGCATAAACGCGGCGTTTATTATCGCGATCGAGCCGCGCGGTCTTCGGTGAAAGAATCTCTACCACGAAATCGGGCGCGCCCTCCGCGCCGGCGTCGGCCAGGATGGAAAGACGTTCCCGACTAACGAAAAGGATGTCGGGTTGGAAAACGTTGTGGCCGTCGAGGTAGACGTCGAAGGGCGCGTGGTAAAGTTTTCCCATCGAGCGTCCCTCGAGGTAAGCCATGAGAATCCATTCGAGGTTCCGCGAGATGTCCTGGTGGTAACGATTCGGAGCGGGCGCCATATAAAGATCTCCCTCGATGAGCTGATAACGCGGACCGGTTTCCGGAAGAATTTTGTAATTCTCCACCGTGAGAAGAGGAATGGCGACGGCGCTCATAGAAACATCATGAAACACCGGGCGGCCGAGTCAAGAAACGCGCGCACGCCTCGTTCCACCTAACGAAAGAATTGCTTCGCGCGATCAAAGAAACTTTTGTGCATCGGCGTATTTTCTTCGCCGCATAACTCGGCGAACTCCGCCAGCTTCTGCCGTTGATCGGCATTCAACGACGTCGGCACTTCCACGATCAATCGCGCGAGCAAATCGCCGCGGCGCCGGCCATCGACATTGGTGATTCCTTTGTCGCGCATTTTGAAAATCTGACCGCTTTGCGTGCCGGCCGGAACCTTCAGGTTTGCCTTGCCTTCGAGCGTCGGAACCGCGATCTCGCCGCCGAGCGCGGCCAGCGTAAACGGCACCGGCACTTCGCAATACAGATTGTCGTCTTCGCGTTGAAAAATCTCATGTTCCTTCACGTGAATGACCACATAGAGATCGCCCGGCGGACCTCCGCGAATACCGGCCTCGCCGTTGTGCGAAGAACGCAAGCGCGAGCCTTCCGCGATGCCGGCAGGAATCTTTAACTTGATGCGGCTGGCCTTTTCCACGCGCCCTTCGCCCTCACAGGCGCGGCACGGTTTCTCGATGATTTGGCCGACGCCGCGACAACGCGGACACGTTTGCGAAACCTGAAAAAATCCACGCGAGCTCAGGACCTGGCCGCGTCCCTGGCAGGTCGGGCAGTTGATCGTGCGCGACCCGGCTTCGGCGCCTTTCCCCTCGCATTTGCTGCAAGTATCGAGCTTGCGAATTTCGATTTCTTTCTCCACGCCAAAGGCCGCTTCCTCGAGCGTAATCTGCATGTCGTAACGCAGGTCGCTCCCGCGCTGCCGGCCTTCGCGATCGACCTGCGCGCCGCCGCCGAAGAACGTCTCGAAAATTCCCCCGCCACCGCCTCCGCCGCTGAAGACTTCGCGAAAGATATCGAACGGATCGTGGAATCCGCCGGCCGGACCGGCCGTGCCTTGAGCAAACGCCGCGTGGCCATAGCGATCGTAAGCCGCGCGTTTCTCCTCATCCATCAGCACGTCGTAGGCTTCGCCGAGTTCTTTGAAGCGTTCTTCGGCCTGCGGGTCGTCCGGATTTTTGTCCGGATGAAATTTGACCGCGAGTTTCCGGTAGGAGCGCTTGATTTCATCACCGTTCGCTTCCCGGGTGACGGAAAGGACTTCGTAATAATCGCGTTTAGTTACAGGCATCGTCGGAGTTCTTTGGCCGGGTCTAACAAGTCACTGGATTTCAAAAATCCTCTTCATCCTGCAAATCCCGTCTGTCCTAAGCGGCCGCGGGGCCACTCGAAACGACGACGCTGGAAGGCCGCAGCAAGCGATCCTTCAAACGATAACCGCGCCGCGTTTGCCGGATCACTTTTCCCTCGGCCACGCGCGTGCTCGGCTCGTGCGCGATCGCTTCATGCAGATTCGGATCGAACTGCGCGCCTTCGGCATCGATCGGCTGCAAACCATTGTCCGCGAGAAAATCGGTCAACTGTTTTAGAACCATGCCCATGCCCGCATAAATAGGCGACTTCTCGCCTTCGCCGCGCGCCGCGGAGAGCCCAAGCTCGAAGTTGTCGATGATTGCGACCAGCCGCTCGAGCAATGAACTATTGGCGAACTTGATCGCCTCTTCTTTTTCGCGCATCGCGCGCTTTTTAAAGTTGTCGAAATCCGCCTGGCTGCGCAGCGCGAGATCGCGAAAACGATCGAGATCGGCCTGCAAATTGCCAGTCCCGTCATCGCCGTCCGATTGCTCGTTAGGCGCCGCGCCGCCACGAATTTCTACCGGCACGGATTCGCCTTCATCAGCTGCCTTACTGTTCGGAAATTTGCTCATGTCTTGCGGATTGCGATTAAAGTGATGTCGTCGTTTTGCGGAGTCGCGCCGACAAACCGGCGCAGGTCCTCGATCAATTCCTGGATGATCGCAGGCGCGCCGTTGCCAGCGCTGGCTCGGACGGATTGCATCATGCGTTCGAGCCCGAATTCGTCCCCGTTTTTATCGAGCGCTTCGGTCACGCCGTCGGTGTAAAGAATGAGGCAATCGCCACGCTCCAGCGGGACGGCGAAGTCGTTTGCTATCCTATCGAACACGCTTCCGCTGTCAATTCCGAGGACCAGTCCGGGCGGCTTGATCGGGGTCAATTCCTGAGTCGCGCCGCGATAGAGAAGTGGAGCGTCATGCCCGGCGCGAGAGAGCGTCACCGTCGCGCGCGCGTGGTCGAGAATGAGGTAAGCCATGCTGATAAACATGTCCTCTTTGATGTCCGGATAGAGCTGGCGGTTAACCTTCCTTAACACATCCGAAGGCGAAGAATTTTCCGGCGCCTGACTGCGCAAAACGCTCCGGCAAATGGCCATGATCAGCGATGCCGGCACGCCTTTGCCGGAGACATCCGCGATCGCCACTCCGAGACGATCCGCATCGACTTCGATGTAATCGTAATAATCGCCGCTGACCTGACTCGCCGGAATATTCAGCCCGCTAATTTCAAAACCCGCGATCACGGGAGCTTCGGACGGCAAAAGGATACGCTGAATTTCGCGTGCGATTTTCAAATCGTGATCGAGCCGCTTCTTCTCGTTCGCTTCTGAATAAATGACCGCGTTGTAGAGCGCGAAAGCCGACTGCTCGGCGATCGATTTGAAGACGACAAAATCGCTCTGCGTGAAGGGCGGGCTGGTCGCGCCATTAGCCAATGCGAGCACGCCCATGTTTTGCCTGCCGTAAAGAAGCGGCGTGACCATGAGGGAAGAAGGACCGAGCGCGGTGTTGCTCAACGGAGCGAGTTCCGGCGCGCCGGCGAGAGTCCCCAGGAACTCAGGCTGTCCCCTTTGCCAGGCACGCCCGATCACCCCCTCCCCCACCGGCACAGGCGTCGTGCGAAGATATTCCTCGATCGCGCCCGGATCGGTGGTCGCTTGCCGCAAGACCGCGGCGGGGATTTCGATAAGCGGTGGACATCCTTTCGAAACAAAACCAGCCGCCAGCGTCGTTCCGCCGCGCTCGATCATGTAAAGCGCGCCGCCATTGGCATCGAGAATCCGCTCCGCACCTTCGACGATCAGGCGATGAAGATCAGCCGCGCGAATGGTTTCGGTAAAGGCCGCACCGAGCCCGTGAAGGAAATCAAAGACCAGCGTTTCCTCGACCTGGATCTCCTCGTTAGACCGCTCCAGTTGCTTGATCCGCTGACCCTGCGCCAGCCAAGTGGCAAGCCAGCCCACGAGGCAGGCCACGAGCAAGCCTAGAAGATAAAACGGCCACATGCGCTAAGCCCGATTACTTCGCGGCGGCGACGGGCTCGTGCTGCAAATCTTGCTTGAGGTAATCGAGAACGTCTTTGAAGCGCGAAAAGTTTTCCGGGGCCGCTTCGCAAAGCGCTTCGTGCGCATCGAGCATTTGCTGCGCTTGCTCCTGCTTTTGCCGCGAAGGTTCCGGCGGAGGATTTTGCAGAATCTCGCATTGCGGCGCGGCCGAGCCGTCGGTGTGAATATTGAAAATCTGATCCAAACCCAAGCCCGTCAGCAGATCGCGGCTGCGTTCCCCGCAGTGCACCACATGCAAATGTCCGTGGCCCAATTCCTTCAACCGCAAAGCCACGCCCGCCATCGTGCCCATAAAGGTGGAATCCATCATCGCGCAATTCTCCAAATCGACGACGAACTCGCGGTAACCGCGATCGATCATTTCCTTCGTAAACTCTTTCAGGTTGCCGCTGTTGAGGAAATTTCCTTTCCCTTCAACCTTCACCCAAACGGCCTGCCCGTTTACTCCGACTTGAATAGATGACTGCACAATCTTGACTACAAAAGGTAATGGTTTTGCCTCGTCGCTGTCAAACGCCAGCACGCGCGGTCGAACGCGGCGCGAGCGCCGTTAAGGTTCCAAATGCCCACGGCCTGCTCAGCTTCGCTCACCTTCCCTGCGGACCTCAGCACTCGTTAGGCGA
>CAXSCV010000001.1:0-85246 GCA_964235895.1 uncultured Chthoniobacterales bacterium | reverse complement strand
TCGTCGTCTCCGCGACTCAGGATGACAGAGAACAAATCGTACCTAGCAACGCCCCTCCGTCCGTTCGGTCATCGCCACAAATAGGACTGCTTTTGTGCAACCGCCCGCCCGTTCGAGACTAACGAACAACGCCAGGAAAGAATTCGCCCGTCGGTAAAAAAATCGTCGCCTAAAACATCGAACGACGTCCGGTGGCTGCCCTTCCCTTTCGGATAAGTGACTTCGCGCGCCTGCACAAAAGTGCGCAATTTCTCCTGCCGATATTCAAACCGCACCGTCACTTCGCCCGGCTGGCGCGCGCGCCAAAAAAAATCCAGATAATCGCCGTAGCGCTGCGCCTGATCGAGCCCAGTGACCGCGCCGAAAAGATGATACGTGCGCTCGAAGCCGATCGACGGATCGCGCACCACGCCGGTGCTGCTAAATTTTCCCGCGCCCTTTTTCGCCACAACGATATCGGCCAGGAGAAATTGTTTGACCTTCCGAAATTGAAAATTGGGATCGAGCGCCACCGGCAGCGGCTCCACTTTGAGAAGCTGCCGATATTCCTCCGCCGCGCGCGCCGATCCCATCGCGAAAAACACCGCCGCGTAAACGAGCGCGCAAAATTTCATGGCGTTAAGCAAACGGGCTGCATCGAAAACTGTCAATCCATCGGCCGCGCCTCACGAGACCCAGCGGCGGAAGTTTCTCCATCGCCATTCCGAGCGTAGATAAGCGCGTGATTCAAGTTCGCTACGAGCGCGGCATTTACTTGCCCGAGCAGGATCTCTGGCTCGATCCGTGGGACGCGAAACCGCTCGCTTTCGTTTCGCACGCGCACAGCGATCACATCGCGCCCCATCAGGAAATTATCGTCTCCGCGCGGACCGCGCGTTTGATGCAGGCCCGCATGCCGGGTGAACGCAACGAGCACGTCGTTCCCTTTGGCGAATTAACAAATATCCGCGGGCTCGATGTCATGCTTTTACCGGCCGGTCACATCTTCGGCTCCGCGCAATTTTTCCTGCAAAGCGACGCCGGCTCGCTTCTCTACACCGGCGATTTCAAATTGCGCCCCGGCAAATCCGCCGAGGCCACGGAATGGCGGCAAGCCGACACCCTCATCATGGAGACCACCTTCGGTCTGCCGCGATATCGCTTTCCGCCGACCGACGACGTGGTCGCGCAGATCGTCGCCTTCAGTCGCGATGCGCTCGAAGAAGGCGCGGTCCCGGTGCTGCTCGGTTACTCGTTAGGCAAAGCGCAGGAGATTCTTTGCGCGCTCGCCGGCGCTGGTTTGACGCCGATGTTGCACGGCTCGGTTTATCGGATGACGCGCATCTACGAGCAGTTCGGGCAATCGTTTTGCGAATACCAACGCTACGATGCCAAAGACGTCGCGGGCAAAGTTCTCATCTGTCCGCCGAGTGCGAATCGCTCACGCATGCTCGAGAAAATTCCGAACAAACGCGTCGCCATGATCAGCGGTTGGGCGGTCGATCCAGGCGCGCGTTTTCGTTATCAAACCGATGCCGCCTTTCCACTTTCCGATCACGCCGATTACCCCGACCTGCTTCGTTACGTCGAGCTCGTGCAACCAAAACGCGTGCTCACGTTGCACGGGTTTGCGGCCGAATTCGCGCGCGACCTGCGCGACCGCGGCATCGAAGCTTGGGCGCTCAGCGAACAAAACCAGCTCGAGCTCATCTTGCCGACTAATGCGCGAGCGACCGCTCCGGTCCTCGCGCCCGTTGCGCGCGAAAAGATTTCCTCCGAGTTCGCCACCTTCGCGGAAGTCGGCGAAGCAATCGCCGCCACTCCGGGCAAGCTCGAGAAAGTGCGTTTGCTCGCGCAATATTTGCACTCGTTAGACCAGGAACAGTTGCCGATCGCCACGCGTTACCTGACCGGCAAAGCTTTTGCGCAAAGCGACCCGCGCACCCTGCAAGTTGGCTGGGCGGTCATCTTTCGTGCGCTCCTCGCCGCCACGAAATTGACCGAAGCCGAGCTGCGAAGAATTGGTCGCAGCTACGGCGACGCGGGCAAGAGCGCGCTCGAAGCATTGGAAAATCGCACCGCGCCCGCGCCATTTTCGCTGATCGAATCGAAAGAGTTTTTCGATCAACTGCAGAAGGCGCGCGGTCCGATCGCCAAGACGGATTTGTTGCAAGCGCGCCTCGCCCAACTGACGCCGCGCGAAGGCCAATACGTCGTGAAAATTCTCACCGGCGATCTGCGAATCGGCTTGCGCGAAGGCCTGGTCGAAGAAGCGATTGCCAGCGCCTTCGCCGCGCCGCTCGACGAAGTGAAGGAAGCGAACATGTTGTTAGGCGACATCGGCGAAAGCGCGCTTCTCGCAAAAAATGACTCGTTAGGTGCGGTTGAGCTTTCTCTTTTTCGTCCGATCAAATGCATGCTGGCCAGTCCCGAGCCGACCGCGGAAGCGATCTGGGCGCGCTTCGCCGAAGAATCGCCTAACGAGCAGACGATTTTCGTCGAGGACAAGTTCGATGGCATCCGCGCGCAACTGCATCGCGGTGCGGAGCGCGTGGAAATTTTCTCCCGCGATCTCCGGCCGATGACGAATCAATTTCACGAGATCGCGGAACGCGCGCGCGGATTCGCCGCGGAAGTCATTCTCGATGGCGAGATCATGGCCTTCGAGCATAGGCGCAAACTTACCTTCTTCGATTTGCAAAAACGTCTCGGCCGCAAACACGAAGGCGCGGATTTATTCGATGCCGCCTCGGCCGATGTGCCCGTCGTCTTCGTTGCTTTCGATTTGCTTTTCCTCGCCGGCCGCTCGCTTTTGAAAACGCCTTTGCGCGATCGCCGCGAACTTTTGCGCCGTCTCGAGTTGCCGCCGCAATTTCAAATCTCGGAAGTTTTTCCGGCGCATTCCGCGGATGAAATCGAGAACGCGTTTCAGCTCGCGCGCCGTCGCATGAATGAAGGTTTGATGGTGAAAGATCCCGAGAGTTTTTATTCGCCGGGCCGGCGCGGAATGTTTTGGTTCAAACTCAAAAAGGAACTCGCCACGCTCGATGTTGTGGTCGTCGCGGCCGAGCTCGGACACGGAAAACGCAATCACGTTTTGAGCGATTACACCTTCGCGGTGCGCGACGACGCGAACGGCCAATTGCTGCCGATCGGCAAAGCCTACAGCGGCCTGACGGATGTCGAGATCGCGGAATTGACCGAGCATTTTAAAGCGAACACGGTCGCGGAACGCGGTCGTTATCGCGAAGTGAAACCCGATGTCGTGCTGGAGATCGCCTTTGATTCGGTGCAGCCGAGCACGCGGCACGCGAGTGGTTTGGCGTTGCGATTTCCGCGCATCAAAGCGATCCGCCGCGACAAGACGGTGGACGCGATCGATACGCTTTCTTATGCGCGACAACTCGCGGGCGCGCATCTCCATTCCGCCGCGCCGGCGACGACTCGTTAGGCGATTTTACGGCTCCGGACTTCCGCTCGGATTCGCACTCGCGTCCGGTTTTTCCGGCGGCCGTTTTCCTTTGTGATCTTTGCGATCGTTTCCGTGGCGCGCGGAATTGGGTTCGGCGGTCGCGGGTGCATTCGCATTTGCGGCGGCGGTTTCTGCCGGAACCGCAGTTGCCGTCGGCGCGACGGCCGCGGGCGGAATATTTCGCCTCGGATTCGTCTTTCCTTCGCGCGGCGGAATCGTCGCTTGTTCCGGCGAATTCGCGGTCGAGATCGGGCGCGGCGCCACCACTCGCGGCGCGACAATTGGAGTCGTTGCCTGATTAGCTTCCGGAGAATTCTCCGCGGCCGGTGAAGCGGCGGGAATATTCGGTGGCCGATTTCCTTTTCGTTGCGAATCCATCTGACGCTTCTTCTCCATCGCTTCTTCGGTCCGGCGAAGTTGATCTTCGCGGCGATTGAACGGGGCGCTCGGCGCGGCTGCCGCTGTCGGAGCCGCGACAGGCGTCGCGGTCGAGGCCGGTGTTGCAATGGCGCGCGGAGTGGGCGCAATTCGCGGCGCGGCGGTTGGTCGCGGAATTGCGGTCGGCGCGACGATCGGCGCGGCGGTTGCCGTAGCACTCGCGGTCGCGGCTGGCGTTGGCATATTCCCACCCGAGGGCGCGACCGGTTTTTCAAAGCGCTTCGGCGGCGCGTTCGGCGGCGGCGTCGCTTCGGATTTCATCTTGGCACGCGCGCGCTCGGCCTCGGGCTGATTCGCGTTGTGCGTCCAGTTCCGATCGACCTGCGAGCCGTGGATCGGTTCGCCAATATTCCTCGGCCGCTCGGTTGCGCGACCGGTGAAGGCGGGCGCGACCATCGAAAGAATTCCACCACGCACAACCGCGCGCGGTTCGCCATTTTGCTCGATGTTCGATTGCCGTTCCAAACGCATCCGTTCGATCGGTCGATGACTGCGACCGCGTAGTTCGTCGAAGTTCGGTCCTTCATTCACGACCGTGGTGTTGTTGTAAGTGATGTCGGTCACGTTGCTCGTTTGGTTCACGATGCTGACGTTGCGCTCGACCGGAATGATATCGCGCTCGAGGCGCTCGGAACCGATGTCTTCGTTCGGAATAAAGACGTACTCATCGGCGCTGATGTCGTAATAACTGTCGGCCCATTTCTTAATGCCGGTCTTGCGATCGAAACGCGCTTCCGGCGGAAGCGGCGCCCAGCCGACATTTTGATCGCCTTTGCGCCACGAAACCCAAGCCGGCGCCCATTCTTCACCCGGCACCCAAACCCAGCCGACGTTGCGCAGCCGCGTCCAACGTCCGTAGTGATAAGTGGCCCAGCCAAACGGCTCTTCCGAAACCCAGGTCCAGCCCGCGTCAGTGTAAGCCCAGCGGCCGTTGGTGTAAGGGCGCCAGTCGCGCGATTGCGCCTGACGCGGTTGCCAAACGAAACCGTAATCATCGGTCTCGCGCCATGCGCCGTACGGTTCGAGCTTGCGATAAAATGTGTCGTAGGAACTGCTCGTTTCGCGATTCGACGAACTCACGCGCGCGGATGAATCGGAATCGTCTTCCGTCCTCGCAACCTGGCGCGGCGTTGCGGTCGCAGTCGCGGTCGCCGACGCGGCAGCTTCGCGATCGGCCAAAGCCTGTTCGCGCGCGCTCAGATCCGCCTGTTGTTGCGCCAGTTTGGTTTGATCGTCAGCTTGCTTTTGCGCGTCGAGACGCTGCTGCACCTGTCGGTCGATCTCGGCGTTTTTGTCGGCCTCGCTTTGGGGTTTTTCGCACGAAACAATCAACGCGAACGCGGCAAGAAGGGGGAAGAGACTGAATTTTTTCATCGTGTGGTTAGACCAGGACGGTCGCAGGTTATTCGAAGCAAAGAACGAGCGAGGCCGTCTGCGACGCGAAAGAAAAAATCAGGGCGCGGCCGAGGACGGCGTGGGCGAGAGCGAGGAAGTCGGCGAAGCGATGGGCTTGATTGTGACCGTCTCGATTTGCGCGCGCCGCGCTTTTTGCACATTCGAAAAAATGGCCACCGCCGCCATCACGAGAAGGATGAACGCCATCAACCACAAACCGCTCCGCGGCGCGGGCGACGACGGCGGCGCATCCTCGGAATTCATGCGCGGAATATCGACGGCGCGCTTTCGCCCGCAACAAATGCAAGCAAATCAATCGCCTAACGAGTCCTAGATTTCGAGCGCGGCGATCGCTGCCATCACGCGATCGCTCAGGCGTTGAAAAGTTTCTTTGCCGCGCGGTTCCAGATCCGCTTCGGTGAAATACATCGGCTCGCCGATGACCAGCGTAATGCGATGAAAACGCAAGCGGCCGCCGCCGCGCGGCAACGCTTCGTGCGCGCCGAAAATTCGCATCGGCAAAACCGGCGCGAGCGTTTTCGCGATGACGAAACCGAGGCCGGGCAATGCGGGTTGCAAGTTGCCATCGAGCGTCCGCGCGCCCTCGGGAAAAACGACCGTTCCCTCGCCGGCTTTCAGGATTCGAATCAACGCTTTCAAGGCGCTGCGATCGGTTCCTTCCTGGTCCACCGGAATGACATTCATACGCGGCAGCAGCCAACTCAGGACAGGCACGTTGAGCAATGTTTTGCGCGCGAGAAAATAAACTTCGCGGCCTGACGAAATGCCGGCGAGCGGCGGATCGAGATAACTTTGGTGATTGAGCGCGAGAATGACCGGACCTTTCAAAATCCGGCGTTCGCGATGAACGACGCGGAAGCGAAAAAACAAACGCGCCAGGATGACGGTCAGATAATAACCGCCCCAATAAACTGGATTGAAAGCGCGCGAGGCAGCCACTCGTTAGGGCGAAACGCTGGCTGCGGCGCGAAAATTTTGCGTGCGCAGCTGCGCGATGATTTCGTCGACCACGCCGTCGATGGAAAGATGCGAACTGTCAATCACATGCGCGTCGCTCGCGATGGTCAGCGGCGAATCGCGGCGCGAGGAATCCGCGCGGTCGCGCGCGGCGATTTGGTCGGTCTGGCCCTGCGCGGCGCGGCGTTGCGAACGAATTTCCTGCGAAGCGTCGATGTAAAATTTGTAAGGCGTATCGGGGAATACAACCGAGCCGATGTCGCGTCCTTCCATGACGAGATCGTGCGCGAGCGCATAGGCGCGCATCTGTGCGACGAGGATTTCGCGCAAGCGCGGAACGCTGCTGACTAACGAGACGTTTTCGTTCACGCGCGGGTCGCGCAGATGCGACGTGGGATCGAGTCGATCGATGAGAATGCGCGATTCGCCGTTCTGCAAATCGCATTCGAGCGGCGTCGTTTCGGTTAAACGAACAACCGCATCGGCGTCGCGCGGATCGACGCCGCGATCGAGCACATGCCAGGTGAGCGCGCGATACATCGCGCCGGAGTTCACGTAAGCGAAACCGAGTTGGCGCGCGAGCGCGCGCGCGACGCTACTTTTGCCGGAAGCAGCCGGGCCGTCGATGGCGATGACGCGATGCGCGCTAGTCGTCATCGCTCTTCGAGGGACTGAGCGAACTAATCACCGGCGTGGTCGCGCGCATGCGTTTCGGATTCATGAAATCCTCGAGCGCTTTGCCGAATTCCGGATACGACTCGTGCACGCATTGCGCATCCTGCACGACCGTTTCACCCTCCGCGAAAAGTCCCGCGACCGCGAAGGCCATGGCAATGCGATGATCGCCAAAACTGGCCACGCGCGCGCCGCGCAACGTGCCGCGACCATGAATCTCGAGACCGTCGTTCAGCTCAATCACTTGCGCGCCCATGGCGCGGAGATTGTGCGCGATGGCGGCGATGCGATCGGTTTCTTTCACGCGCAATTCCGCGGCTTGCCGAATGGTGGTGGTGCCGCTGGCGAGCGCGCCCGCGACCGCGAGAATGGGCAGCTCGTCGATCAGTTGCGGAATTTCCTTTCCTTGAATAACCGTGCCGCGAAGCGACGCGCCGGTGATTTCGACAATGCCGCGCGGCTCGATTTGATCGACGTCCTCGACCGCTTCGCGCACCTGCGCGCCCATGCGAATCAAAACTCCGAGGAGCGCGGTGCGCGTGTCGTTCAGGCCCGCGTCCCTAACGAGTAGATGACCGCCCGGTTGCGCTCCGGCCGCGACCAACCAAAAGGCCGCGGAAGAAATATCGCCGGGAATGGTGAAGTCACGCGATTCGGGAACGGAATCGCCGAAGACGCTGATCCCGCCGCCTTCTTCCTTGATCGTGCGCACCAGAAAATAATTGAGCATGAGCTCGGTGTGATTGCGGCTGGCCATCGGCTCGTTCACGGTCGTTTTGCCTTTGGCGAACAAGCCGGCCAAAAGGAGCGCGCTCTTCACCTGCGCGCTGGCGATCGGCGAAGTGTATTCGATGCCATGCAATTTCCCGCCGGTAATGCGCAAAGGCGGAGTGTCGTTAGGCCCTTCCGCGGCGATGTTCGCGCCCATTTCGCGCAACGGGAAAATCACGCGATCCATCGGGCGTTTCGAAAGATTCGAACCTCCGACGAGCCGGCTATCGAACGCTTGGCCGGCCAACAATCCAGCGAGCAAACGCATGGTGGTGGCGGAGTTTCCGCAATCGATTTCGCCGGCTGGTGGCGTGAGCAGCCGTTTCTTTCCGTGAACCACGAGCATCTCGGGTTCGGGTTGCTCGATCTTGATCCCGAGCGCGCGCATGGCCTGGACCGTGCGCATGCAATCTTCGCTCGGCAAAAATCCGCGCAGGACGCAGACGCCGTTGGAAAGCGAAGCGAGAATGACCGCGCGATGCGAGATGCTTTTGTCGCCCGGGACGGTGATCTCGGTGTCGATGCGCGGCGCCCGCTTTACGCGAAATTCCATGTGGCGAATGTGTTCGTTTTTGTCTTTGCCGGCGCGCGTGGCACGCGTTGGAAGTCGCGGGGGAAGCGCAGCATCGGATAATCATCCGGCTTGTCCAGCTTCGGAGAAGTCCGCCGCCGACATTCCGCCGACAAGCCGGCGCGCGCGTGCGCGATTTCGTTACGGAACCAGAAAGATCTTTTGCGTGTAAGGATCTTTCACTTCGGTCCCCGGCGCGTAGCCGCGCACGTCCGTCATTTTATCCGGCGAATAAGGGCTGCGGACGAAGCCGGGTTTTCCCGGAACCGGCACGCCGTAAGGATAATCACCCTTGGGCGCAGAGGTGGCGGGCGGCGGAGCGGCGGCGGCAGTTTCCTGGGTCGCCTCCGGTTGCGGCGGGGGCACGTTTCCGGGAGTTCCGCCTTCGGTGGCGAAAGGCTGCGGCGCCGGCGGATACTGGCTTGTTTGTGGCGCGGGATAGCGCGAAACCGGCCGTCGCTTCCGCGGAGGCGGCTCATCAATCTCGCACGAGGTCAGGACAAAAACTGCGAGGAGCGCGAGGCTGATGGAAAATTTCATAGGCGTTACGACGAAGTGGGTTCGTTCTAATTCAATGTCCCGCGACTGACAATTTTTAAATGCCGCGCGCGCGTGTGTATATAGCTTGACGGGCAGGCCGTGCTCATCGCGAGATGCACCTCGCGGGCAGGTATTTTTTCGGATCAAAAAACATCGCATGGCAAGTAACGACGCCGAACAAGTTTTGGTTGCAGATGACGATGCGATGAGCCGGCGTTTGCTGGTGCGCTCGCTTTCCTCCGCAGGCTACGATTGTCGCGAAGCGGCCGACGGCACGCAGGCGCTCGCGATGTTGCATGAGGAAGTTCCGTCGTTGTTGCTGCTCGATTTCGACATGCCGGGAATGAACGGCGATGAGGTTTTGAAAAAGCTCCGCGCCGATCACGATCCCGCGGTCGCGCAGTTGCCTACGATCATGCTGACCGGGCACGGCGGCGAAGATAGCGAGGTGCTTTGTTTGGAAGCGGGCGCGGATGATTTCGTGACCAAGCCGATCAACCAGGCGGTCTTGCGCGCGCGTATCGAAACCCATCTGCGACTGCGCTCGATGCGCGCACAATTGCAGCAGCAAAATGATGAGCTGGAAGCGTGGCGCACCAATCTCGAGCGCGATCTGGAAGCGGCGCGGCTGACCCAGCAATCGCTCATCCCGCAGAAACCGCCCGCGCTGGAAGGCTGGGATGTAGCGGCGATTTATCGTCCGGTCATTCAGGTCGGCGGCGACATTTATGGATGGCTGCGCATGGCGGACGGGCGCACGCTTTTCTGGATCGCCGATGCTACTGGCCATGGCGCCTCGGCCGCTTTGATTACCACTTTAGCCAAGCTCCTTTTCCATCACGGCAGCGACGAACACACCCGGCCGGCGGCGATCATGCGCGCGGTTAATCAGGATTTCCGCAGCATCTTCGGCGCGCGTTCTTTTATGACTGCGATGTGTGTGGCGCTCGATCCCGTGAGCGGTCACGCGACGGTCGTGGGCGCGGGACATCCGTCATTGCTGATCACGCGACGCGAAGGCGCAACGGAAACGATTTCTTCCTCCGCGCCGCCGCTCGGTTTAGTCGAGCGGACGGAGTTTAGCGAAAGCGAATTCGATCTCGCACGCGGCGACGCCTTCATTCTCTATACCGATGGATTGTTCGGCGGTGAAAACGGGAGCGCGCCTCGGCTTACTCCCGCGCGGCTGGCAGAAGCGTTACAGCCCGCGGGACGAAACGCGCAAGCGCTGCTCGATATTGTTATTGATCAGGCCGACTCGAGCAGCGGCGACAAACCGCTGCCTGATGACGTGGCCGCGATCGCGGTAAAGCGCGCGGATTAAAGCAGGCACGAAATTTTTTCTAGGTCGAAGTTTATTATTGCCCTGCCCCTAGGGAGAGATTAATCAGCCCTTATGCCGAAAACCACTTCCACCAAGTCTCCCGCTAAACGTAAACCGAATGCCGCTTTCATGAAGCCGGTTCAACCTGACGACAAGCTCGCTGCTATCGTTGGCTCCAAACCACTTCCTCGTTCCGAGCTCACCAAGAAACTCTGGGACTACATCAAGAAGAATGGGTGCCAGGATAAAAAGAAGCGCACCCTCATCAATGCCGATGACGCGCTCAAGCCGGTCTTCAATGGCAAAACCCAGGTCAGCATGTTCGAGATGACCAAGCTGGTCTCGGGACACATTAAAGCCTAACGAATCCTTTTTTGTTTGTTTGGTGGCCCGGCGTTTCGACGCCGGGCTAACTTTGTACAGGCATCGTCTGTGACGAGCGAAGTCGCTTGCGCCAAACCGAAGCTGCGAGAAACTAAACGCGTGAAAAATTTCCGTCTTGTTCTTCTCGCATTTGCTTCTTTCAT
Source organism: uncultured Chthoniobacterales bacterium (assembly GCA_964235895.1). Lineage (GTDB taxonomy): Bacteria > Verrucomicrobiota > Verrucomicrobiia > Chthoniobacterales > UBA10450 > JACCTI01. The sequence continues at coordinate 74,576 of CAXSCV010000001.1, read as the reverse complement.
GCTCGCTTCCTCGGCTTTCGCGAAGGACGGCTGGCTGACCGATTTCAAGCAGGCGCAATCGGAAGCGAAGTCGAACAAGAAACTCGTCTTGCTCGATTTCACCGGTTCGGATTGGTGCGGCTGGTGCATCAAGTTGGATCGCGAAGTTTTTTCCCAGCCCGAGTTCCAAAAATACGCCAAGGATAATCTCGTCCTGGTGGAGCTCGATTTTCCGCGCCGCAAGGAACTGAGCGACGCAGAGAAAATCCAAAACCAGCAGCTCGCGCAGCAATTTCAGATTGAAGGTTTCCCGACCATCGTCGTCCTCAATGCCGAGGGTAAAGTGGTTGGCGAAATCGGCTACACGCCGGGCGGGCCGGCCGCGTTTATCGCCGAGTTGGAAAAACTTCGGAAGAGCTAGTCCGCGCGACTAAGCACAGACTTCCGCGGGTTGTCCGCCCTGCAACGTTCTCTGTAGCGCTTCGGCCAATTGGCCGCGCGTAAACGGCTTCGGCAATGCGCCGCGAAAACCGTAGGCGAGAAATTCCGCCAGCGCCGCTTCATCGGAATAGCCGCTGCAAATGAGTGCGTTCACTTCCGGATCCAACCCACGCAGCTGTTCGATTGTAGCCAATCCGCCCAAGCCGCCGCGGATGGTCGCATCCAAAATCACTGCCTGAAATGCTTCGCCGCGTTCCATCGCGCACTCGTAAGTTTTGATCGCCTCCTCGCCGTCGGGCACCGTTGTTACTTCGTAACCGAGGGTGCCGAGAAGCTGCGAAGTGAGCTCGCGAATGGCGGCTTCGTCGTCCATCACAAGAATGCGTTGGTGCCCAAAACTGTAAACGCGTTCACCAACGCTTTTCTCCGGCGCCACTTCCACGCGAGGAGTCGCGCGCAGATAAAATGCGAAGGTCGATCCTTCCGGCGAAGTCTGCTCCAAATGCAGGAGGCCGCCATGTTTGCGCACAATCGAATAACTGATCGAAAGCCCCAGACCGCTCGAGGAAGATTTGGTCGTGAAATAAGGATCGAAAATCTTCGTCGCCATCTCGTCAGATATTCCGTCTCCATTATCGGCGATGGTGATTTTTAAATAAGAACCCGCGGGCAAAATCGCCATCGCTTCCGCAGCGAGTTCCACATTGTGCGCGCTCAGCCGAATGACGCCGCCTTGCGGCATCGCTTCGCGCGCATTCATAACCAGCGCGTTGACCACTTGTTCGATCTGACCGGCATCGACCTCCGCATGCCAAAGCTCCTCCGCAAGATCGAGATCGAGTCGAAGATTCGAGCCGTAGAGGGAAAACTCCGCAGCCTGCGCGAGCAAGTCCGCGACAGAAGCCGCCTTCATCACCGGCGTGCCGCCTTTCGAGAAAGTGAGCAGCTGGCTGGAAAGATGAGCCGCGTGTTCCGCGGCCTGGCCGGCTTTGGTCAGGAACGAAAGGACGTTGCCTCCGCCATCGCGCGGCGCTTCCATTTGCGCGAGGCCGATGTTACCGGAGATGACCGTGAGAATATTATTCAGGTCGTGCGCGATGCCACCGGCGAGCGTGCCTAACGACTCTAATTTACTCGTGGTCAAACGCTCATCCTCGGCTCGTCGGCGCTCGGTGATGTCGCGAAAAAAAACCGAGATGCCGCCGCCCGTGCTCGGATAGGCGTGGGCTTCGTACCAGCGTTTGTCCTCCAGCCCCATCGATTCGAAATCGAGCGAGATGCGCTCCGCTTTCACCCGCCGATAACTGGTCTCAAAAGCCGAACCGAGCAGTTGCGGAAATCTTTCCCACAGGACCGCGCCTTCCAAATTTTCGCGGCTCTGCCCGAGCTGTTCTTCCGCGCGCGGATTCACGTGAATGAATCGCCAATCGGCATCGAGCGAAATGAAACCGTCGGTCATATTCTCGAGAATGCTCTCGAGCGCGCGCGCGGATTCCTGCGCGGCCAGGCGCGCGCGATTGCGCTCCGCCAAGTCGCGGATCTGCCGCTCCGCCAAAGCCAGCCGGACGTTGAGTAATCCAAGATCGACCGGCTTCGCCAAATAATCATTCGCGCCCGCTGCCAGCGCTTCCGGCAAATCTTCCACCTCGGCGCGCGCGGTCAGCAACAGGATAAATATTTCATCGCCGCGCGCTTGCTCACGAACTTCGCGACAGAATTGGCGACCGCTCTTCCCCGGCAACATCGCATCGAGCATGAGCAGATCGAAGCGTTGCGCCGCGAGCGCAAGTTTGCCTTCTTCCGCGCTTCCGACCGCGACCACTTCGTGGCCACGATGCTCGAGCGACCGTTGTAAATTGCCACGGCTCTCCGCGTGATTTTCGACGAGCAAGGTTTTCATTTTTCGACGGCGAATCCCCTTCAGCGAAGGTCCCGCTCCTGAAATAGCAGAATGACTGCCAAGGTTGCGGCTTTGTCAGAACGAAGACCGCCCCGAGGGGGACCGGAAAGAAACCGGCGCGATGGCGCGTTTGTTGCGTTGCGTATTCGCTCTGCTACATACAGCGGAGTTTCGGTTTACCCGCATCGCCATGCCTGTTTTACGGTTGCTCGCGCTCGTCGCGCTTTGCTTTTTTCCCGCTCGATTTGCTCCCGCGCAGACCACGCCCTCGCCTATTCCTGAACCGATCAAGACCGCGCCGCCGGCCGCGAACGGGCCGCAGATCACTTTCGATTCCGTGCACGTCGACGGTCCGTATATCGCAATGACTTTTGACGACGGACCGAACGCCACCTTAACGCCGAAACTGCTCGACCTTCTGGCCGCGCATCATATCAAAGCGACCTTTTTCGTCGTCGGACAAAATGCCGCCGATCATCCGGAAATCCTGAAACGCGCGGCGCGCGAAGGTCACGAGATCGCGAACCATTCCTGGTCGCATCCGAACCTCGCGAAGATGAGCGACGAAGCCGTGCGCCGCGAATTGCAAAAAACCGACGACGCGATCAAAGCGGCCATCGGCACCCGTCCGATATTTTTGCGGCCGCCTTACGGTTCAATCACCGCGCGGCAGAAGAATTGGATCCACAACGAATTCGGTTATCGCATCATTATTTGGGACGTCGATCCGCTGGATTGGAAGCGGCCCGGCCCGAGCGTGGTGACGCATCGCATCGTCAGCGAAACGCGGCCCGGCTCGATTATTCTTTCGCACGACATTCATCCGGGAACGATCGAAGCGATGCCCGCAACCTTCGATCAATTGGAAGCGAAAGGATTTAAATTCGTCACCGTCTCGGAGTTGATCGCCATGGCAAAACCGCTGCCGCCAAAACCCGCGTCCACGCCGCGACCGTCGGCGACTGTCGAAGCCGCGACGCCGGCGAATCCGGCGACGCCGCCAGTCGCAGCGCCTTCCGCGACCATCGCGAAGTAGAGGCGCGGCATGCTGGCCGATAGTTATCTGCAGCTCCGCACCGACCTGGAAAGCGCGCTGGCCGGTTTGCTCAAATTGAGCACGGAAATGCGTCGCGATCCGGCCAGTCTCGAAATTCTGCAAGGCCTGCTCAGCGACATTCGCGAGCCGATTCTTTTCGTCGTCGTCGGCGAAGTGAAAGCCGGCAAGTCGTCGCTGCTCAACGGACTTTTCGGTCAGGAATTTGCCCGCGTCGACGTGCTGCCCGCGACCGATCGCGTTTACATTTTCCGTTACGGCGACGAAGCAAAATCAGTCGAAGTCTCGCCGCAACTGACCGAGCGCTACGAGCCGATCGCGTTCCTGCGCGACTTCAATGTTGTCGACACGCCGGGCACGAACACGATGGTGCCGCAGCATCAGACGATCACGGAAACATTCATCCCGCGCGCCGATCTCGTGCTCTTCGTTTTTTCCGTGACCAATCCGTGGACGAAATCGGCCTGGGCGTTGCTCGATCTTGTGCAAAAAAAATGGCTGAAGAATGTCGTCTTCGTCTTGCAACAAGCGGACCTGCGCGACGCGACGGAGATCGAAACCGTGCGCAATCATCTGGCGGATACGGCGTTGCAAAAACTCGGATTCACGCCGCCGATTTTTGCCGTCTCCGCGCGCAAGGCCTTGCTCGCGCGCACGACCGAGATTGGCAACGACCAGCTTTGGAAGGAGAGCGGATTCGCTCCGCTGGAAGCGCAGATCAATCACATGGTCACGGAAACCGGCGCGCGCATCTTGAAGCTGCAATCGACCGGGCGCACCGCGGATTTGGTGCTCGGAGAAGTGGCGGAGGAAGTGCGCGGAAGTTTCGAGATGATTTTGCGCGACGAAGAAAATCTCGCGCGGGTCAACGCATTTTTGCAGACGCGCAAAGAGCAAACGCTGCGGCAGATCGCGGGATTTCTCCGCGGCGTCGAGCGCGCTTGCCGCGATTGCGCGGAGCACGGAACGAAATTGCTCGAGGATCGTCTTTCGTTTTTCAAAACTTGGCGGCTGATCTTTAGCCGCGAGAAATGGCAGCACGATTTCCAGGACGAAGTGGAAAAGAAGTTGCGCGAAACCGTGCAACCGCAGGTCGAGAACGCGGTGCAATTACTCGAGGCCGATCTGCGCGGACTCTGGCCGCAGTTGCAGGACATGCTCGAAGCGAAGTTTGCTTCCGAAGGAAAAAATCGCGTGAACAAAACCATTCCGGATTTTGCCCAGCAACGTCGCGCGCTCCTGCAATCGATCCAGCTAACCCTGGTCGAACGCGTCGCGGGCAAGGGCGTGGAAGAACAACTCGGACGTATGTTCCGCGAGAGCGCGGCCTGGCTCCGCCTGCCCGCCGGAGTCGCAGCCGCCGGCGGAATCGCGACCATTCTTGCGGCGATGATCAGTGCTTCAGTAGCGGACGTGACCGGCATCATCGCCAGTTCCGCGCTTGTGCTTGGAACTGTTTTTGCCTTCGGCCAGCGGCGGAAAATTCTGAACGCTTACGACAAGGAAATGGAAGCCAAGCGCAACGAGTTGGTGCGCGCGATCGAGCAGCAAATGGAACACGCCATCGACCTTTTCTACAACGAAGTGGCCACGGCCTTTCAGCCGCTCGTCATCTTTTGCACGACCGAACGAGAGCGTTACCAGCCGTTGCTCGACCGCGTGGAAGAACTGAAGAAGATCTTCGCGCCCTTGAAGAATCGGTTAGGCCACGCCTAACGAGTCGCGCGCAGGACGCGCCTTACTTCTTCTTTTTGTCCGTCGTTTCCTGCACGACGCGCTGCTGATTCATCTGCGACTGCCGCTGCGCGATGACGAAATGATTATTGTCGCCGAAGTTTCGCCACGGTCCCGGCGCGACGTCGCGCACTTCGACGAATTGCCAATCGGTCACGTCGGTATTTTGCAGGCTAAGATAATCGCGCACCGCCGGCGAAACATCGAGGCCGGCGCCGTGGTTCAGATTCGGTTTCGGTCGCTCGTTTTGGAAAACGTATTGGAAATGATCGGTGCGAAACGGCCCGCAATCTTCCCATTGCGCATAACAAACGCGGTTGCCTTTGCGCACCGCGATCCAGCGATCTTTGCAGACCGATTTTCCCTGCTCGGTGAATGATTGTTTGAACCACGGAATGACCAGCGCGGCCTCAGGTTTGAATTGGCCATGCGTGACGTCGTTGTAAGGCAGCGCGACGTAAAACGGGTTCTGCCGCGGAGTGAACGAAACCGGAATGTAATTGCGGCGATTCGAAGTATCGGGGGTGTCGTAGCCGCCGTAACTGGAAGTCCAGTTTGCGTCCCACGAGCTCTTGTTATTCGGCACCGGATTATTTTCCGTCGGCTGCTCGCCCACCCAAAAAACCGTCGTGACGATGTTCGTTTTCCACGGATAACGCTGCGTGCTGGTGCGCGAGGAAGTCGGGACGAAGACCTGCGGCTCGACCTTCATCATCGCTTGCTCGCGTAACTTCATGGCGTATTTCGCGAAGTCGGCGCTGCTTTCGTAAGGCGACTGCGCGCGGGCGAAAGCGGCCGCGCTCAGGAGCAAAACGAAATATGCAAAAGTGCTTCTCATTGAACCAGATGCCGGGCTTCCATTATCTAAAATTCATCTTCGTGGCAAGCCTTTAGCCTCGGAGCGAAGCGCTTGCGGCCCCGCTCGCATTCTGCCAAAGCACTATCTATTCCAAGTCGCTACGTCCGGCTGACAAGCGTGTCGCGTTTGAAATCTTTATCGTCAGTCTCCGGATGGTCGAGCGTAAAATGCAGACCGCGACTTTCTTTGCGGCTGAGCGCGGAATCGACGATCAACGCCGCCACCGTCGCCAGGTTGCGCAATTCCAGCAGATCGACTGTAACCTTGAAATTCCAATAAAACTCCCGGATCTCGCGCTGCAAATTCCGCAGTCGCGCGCTCGCCCGCTGCAGTCGCTTGTCCGTCCGCACGATCCCGACGTAGTCCCACATCAGGCGGCGGATTTCGCCCCAGTTGTGGTAGATCACGACCAACTCGTCCACATCCTGCACGTCGCCCGGTTGCCATTCCGGCAAGTGAATTTGCCGCGCGGGATGCGTCGGCGGCTGTTCGTGCAGCAAAGCCTCGCAAGCGCGATGCGCCACGACCAAGCCCTCGAGTAACGAATTACTCGCGAGCCGATTCGCTCCGTGCAATCCGGTGCACGCAACTTCGCCGATCGCGTAAAGGCCGGGCAACGAGGTCGCGCCATTCGCGTCAGTTTTGATTCCGCCGCACTGATAATGAGCCGCCGGCACGACCGGAATCGGCTCCTTCGTCATGTCGATTCCGAACCGCAAACACGTCTCGTAAATGTGCGGAAAACGTTCGCGCAGGAACTCAGGCGATTGCTGCGTGATGTCGAGATAAACGCACTTCGCGCCGGAACGTTTGATCTCCGAATCGATCGCGCGCGCGACGATGTCCCGCGGGGCGAGCGATTTCTGCGGATGATAGCGCGCCATGAAATCTTCGCCGCGGCTGTTCCGCAAAATCCCGCCTTCGCCGCGGACCGCTTCCGAGATGAGGAATGATTTCGCGTCTGCGTGAAACAAACACGTGGGATGAAATTGGATGAACTCCATGTTCGCGATCGTCGCGCCCGCGCGCCAGGCCATGGCTACGCCGTCGCCGGTCGCGACGTCGGGATTGGTTGTGTAGAGATAAACTTTTCCGCAGCCGCCGGTCGCCAACACCAGCCGATCGGTGCGAATCGTTTCGACTTCGGTCGTTTTCTCATCGAGCACATAAACGCCGAGGCATCGTTCCTCCGTCGCGAAACCAAGCTTGCCGGCGGTGATCAAATCGACCGCCATGTGATTCTCCATTAACTGCACTCGCGGCGAGCGCGCCAGTTCGGCCAGGAGCGTCTTCTCGATTTCCGCGCCAGTCATGTCGTGGACATGAAGCACGCGACGTTTCGAATGTCCGCCTTCGCGGCCGAGATCCAGCTCGCGATGACCGGACACTTCGCGCTCGTCGAAATGCAAACCGATTTGCATCAGCTCCTCAATCCGCGCCGGACCTTCTGTAACAATGACACGCACAGTTTCCTCGTCGCAAAGACCCGCGCCCGCCTCGAGCGTATCGCGCACATGCAACGCGAAGGAATCTTCATCGCTGGTCACGCAAGCCACACCGCCCTGCGCCCACGCGGTATTCGAGTCTGCGCCCTTGCGTTTGGTGATGACGGCGACCGAGCCGTGCTTCGCCGCTTTCAGCGCAAAACTCAGGCCCGCGATCCCGCTGCCGATCACCACGAAATCGTATTCCTTCATGGGAGGCGAATGTTGTCGATCAAGCGAGTCTTGCCGAAGAAAACCGCGAGCGCGATCAACGCATTTGGCCTCACGCGATCGATGCGCCGCAAATTTTCCGCGTCCACCAACTCAACATAATCAATCCGCGCCAACGGCTCTTCCTCAATCGTCGCACGCGCAAAATTCACCAACTCCTCCGCGCTTCCCTTTCTTTGCGTCGCCGCCAACAGCGCCTTGCGCAGGACCGGCGCCTGCGCGCGTTCTTCCGCGCTCAAGTAACGATTGCGCGAACTGCAAGCCAGGCCGTCGTCCTCGCGCACCGTCGGCGCCGCGACGATCTCGATGGGAAAATTCAGGTCGCGCACCATGCGGCGGATGATCGCAAGTTGTTGAAAATCCTTTTCCCCAAAAACCGCCGCACTCGGGCCTAACAAGTGAAATAATTTCGTCACCACCGTGCAGACCCCGCGAAAATGCCCGGGCCGCGAAGCGCCTTCCAGGACGCGCGATAATTCCGTTTCCTCCACCGCCACCGAACGATCGGAAAAATATAACTCGTTAGGCGACGGACGAAAAATCAGATCCACGCCCGCCGCGCGACAAAGCTCCTCGTCCTCCTTTTCCGGCCGCGGGTAACGTTCGTAATCCGAGCCCGGCTCGAACTGCAGCGGGTTCACAAAAATGCTCACCGTCACTTCGCCATCAGCGCCCGCAGCCGCGCGCGCCTGGCGAATCAATTCCAGATGCCCGCGATGGAGCGCCCCCATTGTGGGCACCAGCACGCGTCGCCGTTGATCGCGCGCAACGTGCGCCCGCGCTTCCCGCGCGCTGGTGATGATTTGCATCATTTATTATCCTGCGGTTCGAGCCAGATCGCTTGTCGCGCAAAACGAAATCGGCCGGAGTGATAATTTTGCCAGCCTGCGCGCAAAGCCAAACCACGCAGCTCGCCAAAAGAAAACGCTCGTTGCGCGGAAGCACGGCCGTCATTCCGCGTCATCGGATCGCGAAAGATCGACAGGGTTAAAAGATATACGCCGCCGGAAAGGAGAACGCCGCGCCGCAAATCGGAAACGAGCACGAAGCGCCGCGACACCTCGCGACAACGCCGCAACAAACGGACCGCATCTTCCTCGCTAAAATGATGCAGCGCGAGCGAGCAGATCACGATATCAAACGACTCGTTAGACCGAAAAGTCAGGACGTCCGCGCATTCACAAACAATCTCCGGATAACCGGCGCTCAAACGCCGCGCGGTTTCCACGGTCGAAGGCTGAAAATCCACCGCCACAATCTCAACTTTCGCGCCGACGCGCCGCGCATGGTCCGCGATCAAACGCGGAATGTCGGCTGAGCCCGTGGCCAGATCGAGCACGCGCAGATGGTCGCCAGGCTTGATCCAGCGCTCGATAAAATGCGCCACCACGCGGTAGCTGCCAAAGTAACGATTGAGCCCGCGCAAACTTTTCAGCGCCGCTTCTAGTTCCGCGGGCGCGGCGTCGGGCCGATCCATCCACTCCGGCTCGGCCGGCTCGAATTGCCGCTTTTTCATGGCGGCGAAAATTTAAGCGGAAAGAAAACGCTGCCAGGATTCCGGCAAAGTCGCGGTCTCGATTTCGCTGGCGATGCGGCCTTCGAACTCCGGCTGAAACGAAGTGCTCGTGCCGTAAACCATGATCAGATCGGACGAACCTTCGACGCGAATCGCATGCGCCACGCCCGGCGGAATGACGATGCCGGCGTTGTTCGCGCCACGATGATCGTCGCCATCGACAATGAAACGCATCGTCCGCGTCGGCATGCCCGCGCGCACATCGCGCAGGATCATTTCCGCCACGCCCTGCACGATGAACATCACGTCCCATTGCTCGCGGTCGTAGCGGCGAAGCGAATAATTCTCCGGCTCGTCCACGAAGAGACGGCGGGACCAATTCGCCGCTTCCGTTCCTTCCGGAATGCTCGGCGGATGAATGTGAAAACCTTTCGCGGTTTGCGCGAACATCCGCGCGGCCGCCCATTGCGCCGGCCAGAATCCGATCTGCTTGAGCGCGCCTTCATCGCGCCGCGCGAACTCGCCGAACGATCCGCGATGCCGCTGCGGATAGATGGCGCGTTTGAAAATTTCCACCCCCGGAATCCAGGCCGCATGCACGTCCGCCGCTTTGCGATCGGCCGTGATCAACTTGCTGACTTCCACGCCGACCTCCGCGATTTGCCGCCCAAAATCGGGCGCGCTGTAATCGCGCATCACTAATGCGGCCTGCGCTTCCGGGGAGAGTCCACTCCAGAGTTTGCCATCGGGCTGCTTCATAAAACCTTCAATTGCCTAACGAGAAGTCGGCCTGCTCGCGTGAGAGATTTGGATTGTAGCAAGGATCGCGCGCAAGAAAATCCGACCAGCGTTCCCGCATCACGCCCGTCTCGCGCGCTTCCTCGCTGCGACGGCGCGTGGCCGATTCGTGATGATACAATTTCGCGAACGGCGTGTAGACCACGAGATATCCGGCGCGCCTCATTTTCAGACAAAGATCGACGTCGTTAAAAGTCACGGGCAGCCGCTCTTCGTCGAATCCACCCATCTCGTCAAAGACCTCGCGGCGCGTCAGCAAACACGCGCCCGTGACCGCGCTATAATTGCGCGTGACTTGCAGTTGCCGGCAAACGCCCGGCTCTTCCGCGCCCAGTCCGCGGAAGGCATGTTCCGCAATCCCGCCAACGCCGAGCACGACACCGGCGTGCTGCACGGTGTCGTTCGGATAAAGCAAACGCGCGCCGACCGCGCCGACTTCCGGACGTTGCACGTGCTCGGCCATCGCGGTCAGCCATTCGCTCTCGATCACTTCGACGTCGTTATTCAAAAAAAGCAGCCACGGGCTGTCGGTTTGTTCGACCGCGAAATTGTTCATGGCCGAAAAGTTGAACGGTCCCGGATAATGCAGCAGCCGATGCGGCGTGCGTGCAAAATAATCGCGCGCCTCCGCGCTCTGGCTGTCGTTATCGACGATCACGATTTCGTAATCGTCGTAGCTCGTCTTCGCTACCACGCTTGCGATGCAGCGCTCGAGCAGCGGAATGCCATCGCGCGCCGGAATGATGATGCTGATTTTGCGCGGCCGGACGATCTCGCGTTTCACCCAATAAGCGTGCGTCCGCCAATCGACCGCGACATAGCCGGGCTCGCCGCGGCGTTGCAGATATTCGTCGATCGCCTTCTTGCCTGCCTCGAGCGCTTTCGGTTTGCGGCGGATGTTATCGGAAGTGGAATTCGCGCTGCGCCGCCAATGATAAAGCACGCGCGGGACATGATGAATGCGCTGCGTCTTTTCGATTACGCGCAGGAAAAGATCGTAATCCTGCGCGCCATCGAACGCCGGGCGAAACCCGCCCACTTCCTCGACTAAAGAGCGACGCAAGGTGGTGAAGTGGCAGAGATAATTATACGAAAGAAAAAAATCTGGGGACCAATCCGGTTTGAACATCGGCGCGTCGAAACCCTGCTCGGTCAGTTTGTCTTCATCGGAATAAATCAGATCGGTTTCCGGTTTTGTTTGCAGCACTTCGGCCGTGCGAAAAAGCGCATCCGGTTCCAGGAAATCGTCGTGATCGAGCAAGCCGATCCACTCGCCCGTCGCGATCTTCAAACCGTCATTCGACGCCGCGGAAATGCCGCCGGTTTTTTCGCGCCGGATTATTCGAATGCGCGGGTCACGTGTCGTTAGGCCAGGGAGCGCGGCCAGGGTCGCTCCATCGGTTGAAGCATCGTCGATCAGGATCAGTTCCCACTTCTGGTAAACCTGCGCCAGCACCGATGCGATCGCCTGTTCCAGCCAGTCAACCGGCGTGTTGAAGACCGGCGTGATGATGCTGATCAGCGGCGCTTGCACGAACTTCGCCGCGGCCGCGCGCATCGCTTCCAACTGCGCCGGGATCACGCGATGCCGCTCGAGCCATGCTTGATATGCGCGCGCCGATACCACCTTGGTCGATTGCTCGTTAGGCGCGGTTCGCTGCAATCGCTTACTCACTTCGCGATACAATTTTTGCGGCAATCGATAGGGCGCGAGCAAGACCTGTCCGACTTTGCGCTCGGGCGATTTTCGCAGCGCCTGTTTCTCCTGCTTGAGCTGCTTTAGCGCGCGTTTCGCTTCCTTCAGGTTGAGCACTTTCTCCTCGAGAATCGCGATGTGCTGGTCGGCCATTTCCAGCTCCGACATGCGCGTGCGCAAGGTTCGCTCCAGCCCATGAATGCGCTCATGCAAACGCGCGACCGCGTTCTCGATCGCCCCATTATTTTCCGCGACGGCGCCGTTCCCGCAGCGGACCAAACGAAGCGCCGCACTGTCCAGTTCGCTCAAATCGAAATCGTAATCCGGCACAAAACCCAGCTCGCGAAAACACTCGACTAAATGCGGCCGCCGCTTCGCGAGTTCCGCACCTGGCGATGGCAGAAGCACGAGCTCGTTAGTCATCTGCGCGAGCTCGGCGATTTGCGCGTTGTCATCGCTCCCGCTCTTCGGATAAATCCAAACCGCCGCCTCTGCCCGCGGCGTCCGGCCATTCTGCGGGAGCAGATCGCGCAACTCTTTCGCTGACGGAGAAACAATCACGTCCGCGCCGAGCGCCTGCAATTGATCTTCAATTTCCGCGCGCGCGATTCCGACCACGACCAGTCCGCGCGTGCCGAGTTTTTGCGTGAGCAAGCGCATGAAATTCGAGCGCAGAGAATGAGCGGAGCCCGGCACAGCAGGACATTATATTGATTGATGGCAGGCGCAGGCAAATTTACGCTCCCGCCGCGCGCGCCGACCGCTGCTTCCGCATGCTCGATTTCAGTCTTTACCTCTTGTATCGCGCCGGCTCGGGAATCCTGCGCGCGCTCCCGTTGCGCCTCGTTTACTCGTTAGGCGAGATCCTCGGGCTCTGCGCCTGGCTTCTCCTCGGAAGATATCGTCGACTGGCGCGCGCCAATCTCACGATCGCTTTCGGCCAGGAAAAATCGCGCGCGGAATTGCGCAGCCTAACGAGACGTCATTTCCAACGACTCGGCGCCAACCTGCTTTCCAGCCTCAAACTCGGCGCCATGCCGGTCGAGGAAGTTACGAAACGCGTCACGCTGGAGAATCCCGAAATCATGCATGCTGCCATGCGCGGCGGTCGGCCGGCCGTAGTCGCATTGAGCCATCTCGGGAGCTGGGAAATTTTCGCGCAAGTCTTCCCAAAACATTTCGGAACCGTTCCGCTCGGCACGGTTTATCAGGCGCTCGGAAATCGTTTCATCGACGCCGATGTTCGGGAGAAACGCGCGCGCGCCGGCGTGCAATTATTCGATCGCAGCGAAGGCTTTCACCGGGCCGTGGCGCTTCTGCGAAGCGGCGGCGTCATCGGGATTTTGAGCGATCAACACGCGGGCGATCATGGCCTTTGGACGCCGTTCTTCGGTCGGCTCGCCTCCACTACCACGCTGCCGGCATTGCTCGCTAAACGAACCAAAGCCAGCGTCATGAGCGCGGCGATTTACACCGACGGCGCGGCGCGTTGGCGAATGGTTTTCACCGCTCCGATCGATCAAACCGAGCAATCCGTCGAGACGATCACGGCGCAGACTAACGAGACTATCGCCAATCAGATTCGACGCGCGCCGGAGGATTGGTTTTGGGTGCACAATCGCTGGAAAACTCCGAAGCCGAATTTTCTCCTCACGCATTACAAACGCGGAATTTTTCTGCCGCCGGAATGTTCGACCGCGAACCTGCAGCCGTTTCGAATTCTCATTCGCGGCACCAACTGGCTCGGCGACAGCGTGATCAGTTCCGCCGCCGTTCGCGCAATCAAACACGGCCGGCCCGATGCGCAGGTGATCGTGGCCGCGCCCGCAAAAACGGCGCCGGTTTGGAAATTGATCCCGGAAGTCGATGAAGTGCTTTCGTTGCCTAACAAGTCGTTATTCGCGACGGCGACATTGTTCCGAAAGCAACGCGCCTTCGATGTGGCGATTCTGTTTCCCAACTCGCTCCGCAGCGCGCTGGAAGTGTGGCTCGCCGGAATTCCGCGACGCGTCGGCTATCGCGGGCATCAGCGTTCCTGGCTTTTGAATCAGGTCGTGCCCGAGCGCGTTCGACCCGGCCCGATCGAACATCAGGTTCGTCATTATTTGCGAATCGTGCGCGATCTCGGCGGAGCAGTGGAACCGTTCCAACCGCTGGCCGCGCCACCGACAAGAGATGCGCCTAACGAGTTCAAGCTCGCCCTTTGTCCCGGAGCGGAATACGGCCCAGCGAAACGCTGGTTGCCCGAACGCTTTGCCGAAGTGGCCGCAGCCGTCGCGGCAAAACTGCCGGCGCATTGGATGCTTTTCGGAACAGAAACCGACCGCGAAGTTGGCGATCTCATCGGTCAAACATTGGGCGATCGTTGCACGAATCGCATTGGCCTAACGACACTCGATCAACTCGCGGACGAGTTGCGCGAATGCCGCCTGCTTCTGACTAACGACACTGGCACGATGCATCTCGCGACCTTGCTCGGCGTGCCCGTGGTCGCGATTTTCGGTTCGACTGAGGATCGTCTTACCGGACCGCTCGGTGGCGGCAACGTCGTCATCCGTCGTCACGTCGCCTGCAGTCCCTGTTTTCTGCGCGAATGCCCGATCGATTTTCGCTGCATGAACTCGGTCACGTCTGAAGAAGTCACCGCCGCAATCCTGCGAATGCTGTAGCTTGCTAACGATGGATTCCGACGCGCCGCGCATTCGCACTGAAGTGCAGGTGATGTTTTTCGATACCGATTGCGCGGCGGTCGTGCACAACATCGCTTACCTTCGTTTCATCGAAACAGCGCGCACTTTGCTCGCGGAAGATCTCGGTTTGCCACTCGTGCAAATGACCGAAGCGAAGACGTATCCGGTGGTTGTGCGCACCGAAATCAATTACCGGCGCGCCGCGAAGCTCGGCGATCGTTTATTAATCGAAGGCTGGCTCGAGCGTGTCGAGCGCGTGCGTTTTTGGTGCGCTTTTCAAGTGACGCGCCCCGCGGATGGAACGCTCATCGCCGACTGCCGGCAAAGCCTCGCCATCATCGAAATGCCCTCGGCAAAATTGCAGCGCTTGCCGGAAAATTGGGATCGTTATCGCCTGGCCGCGAACAACTCCGCCTAACGAGTTATTCAGGAACCCATGGTTGCCGGCACTCGCACTTTCGGATTTGGCGAAATCCTGATCGAGCCGCAAGTCCTCCCGCCGCCGCCGACGCGCCACGCGCTCCTCGCTTTCCTCATTGTCCTGGCCGCCATTCTGCAACTCGGCACCGCGGGCTGGAGCGAAATTCAGAATGGCGCCGAAGGTGATTTCGCGAGCAGTGCGCGAAGCATGGCGCGCGCGCAAACTTGGGCGACGCCGCGGCCGCCGTTGCCTTATTGGCTGAACGTCATTTCCTACAAAATGTTCGGCCTGAACGCGGCCGCGACGCGCGTGCCGAGCGCCCTTGCGATGATCTCCGCGATCGCGCTCACTTTTCTAATCGGCGAACGGCTCGGCGGTTACTGGCGCGGTTTTGTCGCCGGATTGATTCACCTTTGCAGTCTTGGCTCATTTATTTGGGCGCGCCTGGCCACACCGGAACCGCTCTTCGCCGCCTGCCTCGGCGCGACTGTTTTTTGTGCTGTTTGCGGATATCAACGCCAAAGCACGCGACGTTTTTGGTTCGCGGCCGCGTGGGCCTGCGCCGGCGGTCTTTGCCTAACGAAAGGTCTGGCCGCGCTCCTGTTTCCCGCGATCATCTTTCTTTTGCTGGCCATCTTTTTTCGCGAGGCGCGCCTTCGCTTTTGCGCGCTTTTCTATTGGCCGAATATTCTTCTTTTCCTCGCGTTGACCGGGCCATGGCTCGCCTGGCGTCATTCCTTCGGGATGGCCTTTCCGCCGGAACAAAATCCGAACGACGGCGTTTCGCTTCTGCGCTTTCTGAGCGCGCATCTGGCGATTTGGTTTCCCGCGACCTCGCTGATCTTGCCCGGGATCTTCTTGGCCTGGCGGAAAGTTTTTCGGCCTAACGAATTCGATTTTTCGGATGCGTTGCCGCTCTGCTGGATAGCGGTTGGGTTTGCTCCGTTACTTTTTCAGGCGGAACGCGGCTACGTCGATTCGATCGCAATAAGCAGCGCCTTCGCGCTCTTCGCCGCGACCGCTTGGGAACGAACACCGGCAAAGTTGCGCAGCGGCGGAATCGTTCTTACCGCAGCGGTTGGCGCCATGCTCGCGATCGCCGGCGCCGCGGGATTCACCGGGCCGATGCCGATCGCCGGGCCGGGGATCCGAACAGCGTTGGTTCTGGCTGGATTCTCCGTCGTGCTTTTCGCGATTGTGGCGGCGCATTTTTCCGCGCGGGATCGCGAGACGCTCGCCATCGCCGTGCTCATGCTCGGGATGGTACCGATCGGCATGAGCGTGGCCGAAGGGATGGCGCGCTTCGGTTCCTACTTCTCGTTAGCCAACGCCGCGCGTTTCCTGCAACCGCAACTCGGCCAGACCGGCGAGGTTTTGTTCGAAGGATCGGCGCTCGCTGGAAGCAGTCTCGATTTTTATCTCGATCGACCGCCGCGCATTCTCGCGCCCGCAGGAGAGCAGGATGCGATCGTGGAAAAACTCAGCGCATCGCATCCGGTTTATTTGGTGATCGACAAGGATCGCTCCTCTTTTTGGCAGGAACGCCTGACCGCGCAGTTTCATTTTTACCATCAGGAAACGACCTGCGGCTCTTACGTGATCGTGAGTAACCAGCCGTAACTTTCCCCGCGGGCGCGGACACGATAAGCAGTTGAAAAAGCGGGCGTGCCCTCTACTGTTGCCGCTCACTTTCCCCGGAACACAGGAGCATTTATGTCGCAGCATCGCAGTCTAAAAGGAGCCAGCACCATCACCGCCAAGCGGAATGTTCTGAAACGTTTCGAGCGCGTCGAGCTCCTGAAAAAGCGCGGCCTGTGGAAAGACGGCACGAAAGTCGTCGGTCTGCCTAAGACCAAGCCTGACGCCTAACGACTCGCGGATTCGGCGATTTCCTCACTGAGAATCGCTGACGATTGCGAATTCGATTCGACTCGCGAAGTGGTCGAAAATTAGGCCCGCGTCTGCGAAGTCTGCAGAAGTTTGATCGCGTCGCGCAGCTCCGCGGCGCGTTCGTAGAGCTCGCTCGCGATCGCGACTTCCATCTCGCGCTGCATGATCTCGAGCTTGGAAAGCGGGCGCTTCGAGCTGACTTCTTCGAGCCATTCTTCGAGAAAAGCCAACTCGGAACTTTTCTGCGCGAGCTCGGGAAAGTTCGATTGATTGAAAAACTCCTGAATCGCGTCGCGGCCGCGCTCGATCTCGCGCATCGCTTCGGCAAATTTGCCGTCGGCCAGAAAAATCGAAGCCTTGGCGCGCGTGTTCATCATTAGCACGTAAGGCCGAAATTGCTGGAAGCTCCAAGCCACCTCGTCGCGCTCCGCATGGGTCGCGACGAATTCGAAGAGATCGAGATTGCGTTGCGTGTCGCGGATGACCGCGTGGAAATCGTTGATCTGAAACAGGCTGAGATAGCGGTGATAATACTGAATGCCTTCCTGCTGAAGCTCGGCGCATTGCTCGGCGTTCAACTCGTAGGTGTCGCCGCGCGCTTCTGCGCGGGCCGCGCGACGCTGATGATATTGCAGGAGCGAATCGCTGTTATGCGGGCGCACGCCGTCGGGGCGGCCAGTCATTTCCATCTGCAGCATCCCAAGGTCGATGCGCAGTTGCAGTTTTTCGCGACCATCGAGGCCGAGAATCTTGCGCACTTTGATCGAGCCGCTTTCGTGCGGCCAATCGTTCAGCAGGCTATTCAGGTCGAGGCTCATCTTCTCTTTAACGTTCGGACATTCATTCTGTATCTGTCAATCGCGGCTGGGGATTTTAGCCGATGCCCCGCAGCATAATAATTCGAGCAGGATACCTGCCACGATGCAGGCCGTGACGGTTGCGCTTGCGGGGCGGGAGCAAGTTGGAAGCTTGCTCCCGATGGAAGAGGCGATCGATCAATTCATTCGATTCCTCGCGACGGAGCGCGGGCTCTCGGAAAATTATCAACTTTCCACGCGTCGTTCGCTGACGGAGTTCGCCACGTGGGCTTCGCGCGCGCGCCAAATCGCCGCGATGAACGAAGTAACGCAACCGCTGATCACGGATTATCTCGCTTCGCAAAAAAAACGCGGCCTGTCTGCGTCGTCGATCAAGCTTGTGGTGGTGGCGCTGAAGATATTTTTTCGATTCCTCCTCGCGAAAGGGAAGATCGAGCGCGATCCGACCGAAACGCTCACGCTTCCGCGAATAGAGCGTTATCTGCCGGAAACGTTGAACGAGCTGCAGGTGGAACAACTCATCGAAAGCATCCAGACCACGCAGCCGCGCGGCCTGCGCGATCGCGCAATAATCGAACTGCTTTACGCGAGCGGTTTGCGCATTTCGGAACTGGCCAACGCGCGCCTGGAGAATCTGAATTTCGAAGAGCGAATCCTGCGCGTCACCGGCAAAGGAAACAAAATGCGGCTCGTGCCAGTGGGCGCAAAAGCCTGCGCCGCGCTGGCCGCATATCTTTCCGCGGAGCGTCCGAAGCTGGTGAAAGCGCGCTCGAGCAGTGAGATTTTTCTTTCCGCGCGGGGGACAAAACTCAGCACCGTGCGCCTCTGGCAAATCGTCAAGGAACGCGCGCGCCAATCCGGCCTGGAAGCGAATATTTATCCGCATTTGCTCCGGCACAGTTTCGCCACGCACTTGTTAAGCAACGGGGCCGATCTGCGGATCATCCAGGAAATGCTCGGGCACGCCGACATCTCGACCACGCAGGTTTACACGCACGTCGACCAGCAGCGACTGAAGGCGGTTCATCGTAAATTTCATCCGCGCGCGTGACGGTGGTTTAGGCGTTGGCGGCTGCGCGCCGCCCGCTAAACTGCTCGGCACCATGAAAAGATTTTTTCTGTTCCTCGTCGTGGTTGTGCTGGCGGCGTTGGGCATTTGGTTCGCCATGCGCAGCGGCGGGTTGCGAACGTCGAGCGCGAGCGTGACGGCGTTGTTGCCCAAAGAAACGATCGCTTTCGTCCACGTGCCGGATGTGAACGGCGCGCGCGCGAAATGGCACGAAACGGATATTTATAAATTGTGGCGCGAACCGGCGATGCAGGATTTCCTGCAAAAGCCGCTCGCGAAATCGCCGGAAAGCGATGGGGTCCGCCAGAATTTGCAGCGGCTGGAAGCGTTGCAGATGAAGGACGCTTTTTTCGCGCTGGTCGCGCTGGAAAATGAGCAGCCGAAAATCCTCGGCGGTTTTCGCTTCAACGGAACGAGCGACGACGCGGAGAAAGTCGTCGGTCAATGGCGCGCGCATCTTTCGCAGGCAACGCCGGATTTGAAACACGAAACGATCGCATACGAGAAACATTCCATCGAGGTCGCGACGCATGAGGCCGTGATCTTCGCGACGGTTTACGATGGCGATTGGTTCTTCGCCGCGAATGATTTGCCCGCGCTGAAGACATTGCTCGACCGCGCGGATAGACGTTCAAAAGACGCGGCCGGCACTTTGACCACGGAGGAAAATTTCGCGAGCGCCTTCAAGCAAATGCCGGCCAGTTATGCGGCGGTCGCTTACGGACGGCTCGACCAATATTTCGCGCGGCTCGCGGCGAAGTTGCCGCAGGACGGGAGCGCGAACGAACAAGCGTCGATGCTCCGACAAATCCACAGCGTTTGCGCGGCGACAAGTTTCGAGGGCGGGAAGATGCGCGACCTCCTTTTCGTGTCGATGCCGAAGATGGATGAACCGGAGAATCTGACGCGCTCGTCGCTCTCGCTCGCCACGGCGGATTCGTTTCTTTATCTCGCGAGCTTTTTGAATTTGCCCCAGCAAATGCCCGCCGCGCAAAGGACGAACGCGAACGGTTTCCCGCCCGCGATGCAAGGTTTGCTGAGCGCCTTAGCGGTCAAAGGCATCACGCCCGAATATTGGAAAAGCGCATTCGCGCCGGAGTTCGGTGTCGTTGGTGAATGGGCGCAGAGCGCGCGGATGCCATCGCTCTTCGCGACCTTGCCGGTGAAAGACGCAACGAAAGCGCGCGAGATCATGGCCACGATCACTGCCGCGACCGCGAACGAAACGGCTTGGACGACATCGGAGAAAGATGGCGTGCAATATTTCACCAAACCGCCCGCGAATCCGATGGTGCCGATCGGTCCCACGATCGCTCTTTCGAATCAATTGTTCATCGCGGGGCTCGATCTCTCTTCGGTCGAATCCGCCATGCAACGCGCGAGCGCGACCAGCTCCGGATTGGCCGCGGCGTCCGCTTTCAAAAGCGCGGAAGCGCTCGTGCCCGCGCCGAAAAATGCGTTTGGTTATTTCGATACCGCGCTTTTTTACACTCGACTCGACGCCGCGGTGCGGCCGATGTTGATCATGGCGGCCGCGTTTATGCCGAGCGTCGCGGACACGGTCGACCTCGGGAAATTGCCGGCCGCGGAAGTGATCACGCGACATCTTAGTCCATTCGTTTTGTCGCAGATTTATCAGGACAATGGTTATCGCGTGGAATCGGTCGGACCACTTTCCCTTTATCAAATCGGCATCGGCGCGGCGGCCATTTCCATGGGCGCGAGCTTCTACGGAAATCAGATGCGCATGCCTTTCGGCGCGCCATCCGCGCCCGCGATCATGGCCGCGCCATCCCCCGATTCCGAGGATTCTCCCGAGCCGGACGAGACGCCGGATTCGCAGGAATAATCGCGCCGTCACGCGACCTGATTTTGCCTCGCAACAGAGAGAAATCTGCTGCGATTTTGGACGAATATGTTATCGTCTGCGCCTTATGGCCATCCTGAAGAAAAACGCATTCTCCCGCAGAGTCCCTGACCTTGTGACCGAGGAATTGGTCGCGGTTCTTTCCCGCCGCGCTTCGTTCGAGTTCAAACAACTTTTCGATGTCGTGCATGAAAATTTGCGCGCGCGGAATGCGGCCAGCGGCGGAGAGGAAATGCTTCGCCTGCGTGCGTATGAAAAACTTCAGAACCTGGTCTCGCGGGGCGCGGTCAAAAAAACCGGCAAGAAATATAAGGGATTGCCCTCTGCCCTCGCCGCGGCCATCGCGCCGCAGAACGGCCATTTTCCACCGCCCATGACGAAGCCGGTCGGGACCACGACGACCACGAAGTAGCGTTGCGCGAACAGCGTTCGGTTTCCCCGAATGATTCGAGAATATCTCCCGGTCCTCCTCCACATCATCGTGGCAATCGGCTTTGCCGTTTCCGCGTTGCTCTTCAGCGTGCTTCTCGGCAAAGCCGGCCGCCGGAATCGCGTGAAAGATACCGCTTACGAATGCGGCATGGTCCCGCAGGGCGAAGCGCAACCGCGCTTCAGCGTGAAGTTCTATCTCGTGGCGATGCTCTTCATTCTTTTCGATCTGGAGATCGTTTTCATGTATCCGTGGGCCGTCGTTTATAAGGAATCGATCACGCATGGCATGACCATTCTTTGGAGCATGTTCAGCTTCGTTTCCATCCTCATGGTCGGGTATGTTTACGCGCTGAAAAAAGGCGCGCTCGACTGGAAAAAATAGCGGACGCGCAGCGCGAAATTTCCGCCGCCTCTTCGGGGCTGCTTCAGGCTTGCGCGCGTCAGCCTCCCGCCTAATCCTAGCGCCATGGTCCACCACATCGCGTTGTTCAAGCTCAAGCCCGAGGTGACGCCGGCGCGCGTGGAAGAGATGATGATGAACGCGCGCATGCAGCTTCTGAAAATCCAGGAAGTGCTGAGCATTAAATGCGGCAAGCGCATTAAGAGCGAAATGGCCTGGCCCTTCTTCATCGCGATCGATTTTGAGTCGATGGACAAATACGACGTCTTTTGCCAGGACCCGATTTACGTGAAGTTCGTCGAGGAAGTGATCAAGCCGAACGTGGCGGAGATTCTCGATTTGGATTTCGAAATGGATCCAGGCAAAGACGTGCAGTTTTCCTGAACGTCAGAACTCGGATGCGGGAAGCGCGCGTTCCCAAAATCAACGCATGCAGCTGGCCTATCTCTACTCGCGCTATCCGGTGCTCTCGCAGACTTTCTGTGACACCGAGATGCTGGAACTGGAACGGCGCGACTTCGAGTTAGTCATCGCCTCGATGTATCCGCCGAAGACGCCCGTGCGCCACGAATACCTCGCGCGTTTCCGCGCGCCCGTGCATTACGCGCCGGAAAAATCGGACCTGGAAAAACTCGTCCTCCAGGCGAAACGCGCCGGTCGTTGGCCGGAGAAATTGATCGCGCAACATGAGCAAAAATACGGCCCCGCTTACAAAGCGGCCCTGCGCGCGCGGAACGCGCTCTTCTTCGTCGACCTTTTCGAGCGCCACCGCGTCCGACATTTTCATGTGCACTTCGCCAATCGCGCCGCGTACACCGCGCTTTTCGTGAAAGCGATCAGCGGCATCCCGTTCAGCATGACCGCGCACGGCCAGGATTTCATGACCGATCTCGGCAACGCAGAATTGCTTTGTGAAATTTGCGCGGGCGCGGAATTTGTCGCCGCGGAAACCGATTACAGTCGCGACCTTCTGGCGGCGCAATGTCCCGCTTCCGCGCACAAAATGTTTCGCGTTTATAATGGGATGAACTTGGAAAAATTTGCGCCTGCGAATGAAAACGTGATGCCGTCGCATGATCGCATCCGTCTCCTGAGCGTAGGTCGATTGGTCGCGTTCAAAGGATTCGATGTCGTCATCGACGCCTGCGCGCAGCTTCGTCGCGACGGTGTGGAATTCTCTTGCGAAATCATCGGCGACGGCGAGTTGCGCGAGGAATTGCAGCGACGGGTTGCACAAAATGATCTTGGCGATCACGTCTGTTTTTCCGGCGAACAGGCACAGGATTACGTTTTAGAGGCGCTACGCAACTGCGACGTCTTTGTCCTCGCGGCGGTGGTCGATGACCGTGGCGCGAGCGATGTGTTTCCCACGGTTATCGCCGAAGCGATGGCCAGCGGCAAACCGGTCGTCTCGACCACGGTCGCCGGCATTCCGGAATTGATCGCGCAAAACAAAACTGGATTACTCGTTAGGCCGAATGATCCGTCGGCCTTGGCGACGGCGATTGCGACTTTGATCAATGATCCGTCGCTACGCGAAACTTTCGGCCGTGCCGGCCGCGCGCGCGTGCAGAACAAGTTTGCGATCGAGCAAACAATCGAGTCGCTGTTGCAACATCTCCCGACCAGCCATAAGCCTGCCGCTGCAACTCGATGAACAAGAAAGCCATCCTTCTCGCCGGCGGCGCGGGCACTCGTCTTTATCCGCTCACCCGCATCGTCTGCAAACAGCTTCTGCCGGTCTACGACAAGCCGATGATTTGTTATCCGCTCGCCACGCTCATGCTCGGC
Source organism: uncultured Chthoniobacterales bacterium (assembly GCA_964235895.1). Classification (GTDB taxonomy): domain Bacteria; phylum Verrucomicrobiota; class Verrucomicrobiia; order Chthoniobacterales; family UBA10450; genus JACCTI01. The sequence continues at coordinate 51,506 of CAXSCV010000001.1, read as the reverse complement.
GGGCTGCGCGAAATTTTAATCATCTCGACGCCGAAGGATCTGCCGATGTTGCAGGATTTTCTGGGGGACGGATCGCGCCTCGGCGTGCGCATCGAATACGCCGAGCAAGCGAAACCGGAAGGCATCGCGCAGGCGTTTTTAATCGGCGCGAAATTTCTCGATGGCACCGGCACGTCGCTCATTCTCGGCGACAATATTTTCTACGGGAAACTCGATTTCTATCGCGCCGCTCTCGCGGTGGAGAAGGGCGCGTGCATTTTTGGTTATCAAGTGCGCGATCCCGAGCGTTACGGCGTGGTGGAGTTCGGACCGGATGGAAAAGCGCTCAGCCTCGAGGAGAAACCGCAGAAGCCGAAAAGCCATTTCGCGATTCCCGGTCTCTACGTTTACGACGAGCGCGTGGTCGATTTTTGTCGCGAGTTAAAACCATCCGCGCGCGGTGAGTTAGAGATCACGGATTTGAATCGGGTTTATCTCGAGCGCAATGAACTGCATGTAAAAGTCCTCACGCGCGGCATGGCCTGGCTCGATACCGGCACGCAAACCAGTTTGTTGGAAGCGGGCAACTACATCGCCACGATCGAGCATCGGCAGGGCTTGAAGATCGCGTGCCTGGAAGAGGTTGCGTTTCGCGCCGGCTTTATCGATCAACCCGCGCTCGAGCAAATCATCGACCGGCTGCCGATAGGCGAATACCGCGAATATCTTCGTCTTGCCGCCGACGAAGGCCCGACCGTTCGGCCAACCGCGGAATCGTAAATCGTTCCGTGCTCAGCGCGGCTCTTCGCGCAGCAGATGACTCGTGTCGGCGAGCAACTTCGTCACCGCATCCGGCGCCGTCATATCGTAGTAGCCGCGGATGGTTCCTTGTCGATCCACCAAAACCGCGCGCGTGCTGTGCACCGGCACGCCGAGCTCATCCGCGCCATCGGCCACTGCGAGTTTGAATCCGTTCCGCGTCAGATCGTAGATCGCGCTAACGGAGCCGGTTAAGAAATCCCAACGGCCAGGTTGCGCGTGAACGCGCTCGGCATAATCGCGCAAAACTGCTGGCGTATCCGTCTTTGGATCGACGGTGAAAGAAACCAGATGCACGTCCGATTTTTCCAGAGGCCGCTGCAATTCGCTCATGCGGCTGCTGATCATCGGACATGGCCCGCGGCAAGTAGTAAAAACGAAATCGGCGATCCAAATTTTTCCCTGAAGCTCCGCCGATCCAAAAACGTTGTCGCTCTGGTTCACCAGCTGAAAAGGCGGCACCGTGCCTAACGAGTCCAAGGGACGTTGCGCGAGTTGATTGACCTGACTGCGCCAGACGAAGAAAAAAATCGTCGCGATCAATAGGGGAAGCGCCAGAAGAAGCGCACGCCAAACAGCAGCGCCGGCGGAAACCGGGCGGCGCACGGGAACGGAAGCAGCATTCATGATTTGGTCAGAACGAGGACGAGTAAGAGGAGCGGTAGATAAATGATGGAGGTAAGAAATAAGGCACGCGCGGAAGCCCGCGTTTTGCGCCGGTGGAAGTGCATGGCCATGATGATGAACCAGGCGCCGAGCGCGAGCGCGAAGGGGAGATAAATCTCACTCGTTAGGCCAATGTAGGTCGGCACGCCGGTAATGATCAGAAGCAACATGCTAAACAAAACGCCCTGGCTGGCGCTGCGCGCGCCGCTGTCGTCATCGAGCGACAACATGCGAAAACCGCCGCGCGCGTAATCTTCGCGATACATCCAGGCGATGGCGAAGAAGTGCGGCATCTGCCAGCAGAACATAATCGCAAAGAGACTCCAGGCCGCGCCCTCGATGTGGCCGGTCGCCGCAGTCCATCCGATCACAGGCGGAAGCGCTCCCGGAATTGCGCCGACTAAAGTATTGGTTGTACTAATTCTTTTCAGCGGCGTGTAAGCGAAAACATAAATGCCGATGGTGGCGGCGGCGAGGAAAGCGGAGAGGCCGTTACAAATGAGCGTGAGATAAACGATGCCCGCGAGGGAAAGCAACGCGCCGATGATCAATCCACTCCGCGGCAGCATGCGGCCGGAAGGAATTGGGCGCTCCTTGGTGCGTTGCATAAGCGCATCGAGTGGACGTTCCCACCATTGATTGAGCGCGGCGGCGCCGGCCGCGGCCAGAGCCGTGCCGAAGACCGCGTGAAACAAGGCCCATCCATCGACCGGCCCATCCGCGCCGAGGTAAAATCCCACGGCGGTCGTCAGCAAAACAAGAAGCGTTAACCGCGCCTTCACCAACTCCGCTAAATCTCCGAAGAGACCGCCGTGCGGGCTGCCTTTCGCGAGCAGCGTTCCGTCTGCTGTTTCGACGGTCGCAGTTTTCATCATGCGTGCGCCTGTTCCGGCAAGATCGCTCCTGCAAAGATTGGATCGGAGACGCGCAATTTTACCGCGATAGCCGAGATGCTAATGCCGAACGCGAGCAGGGTTGCGCCAACGGCAACATGCGCGGTGGCGATATCCGCAGCTTTGTTGCTCCAGATCGTCCACGCTCCGAGCGTAATCTGACACGCGACAAGAACGAGCCACCAAGTGGAAAGGGTCAGGAGTTTCTCGTCCGCGCTTCCACGCTGGCGGCGGACGGCAATCCAGTTTGCGAGAACGCCGAGGCCGATGAACGCGGCCATCATGCGATGCGCCATCTGCAACCAAATCTGTCCCGCAGTGACGTCGGAAAGCGCGCGCCCATCGCGCCACTGATTGATCCGCGCAAGGTTTTCGCCGCTCACGTCCGGAATGATTCTGCCGTAAGCCGCCGGGAAATCGAGAATGGCCAGATCGCGATGTTGGTGACGCATGGTCGCGCCAAGACCAAGCTGAAAATAGATGAGCAAGGTGATGGCGATCGGACACCAAAGAAGCGTCGCCGGCATGCGACGCATGCGCAGTTGGTTCCAAAAAGAACTGGTCGTTAGGCCAAGAAATACCAGCAAACCGAAAAAGGCCTGAGCCAGGCAGGCGTGGAAGATGCCGATTTCATCTTTCAACATGGTCACGCGCAGGCCTCCCAAGATTCCCTGCAAGATGACCGCGCCGAGCGCGATGACGCCCAGCCTTCGCACCCAACGGCGCGAGTCGCTCCGCCATAACCAGACTGCGAGGATGATCGTGAGAAAACCGACCGTCGACGCGGCCAGGCGATGCGTGTGCTCAAAGAAAATTCCGCCGACCCATTGTGAAAAGGGAAAGAGAAACATGTTGTAACCGAAGGTGGTCGGCCAATCCGGCACGGCCAGGCCAGCGTTCTTGCTCGTGACCATTCCGCCGCTGCAAATGAGCAGGAGTGTGGCGACAGCGGTCAGCCAGATGAAGCGATTGAGCCAGCGGTTCGCCTGCGGCAAAGACATCGCTTCCAATATAGCGAAGCGGAAACGCGCGACACGCGGAAAGGTTTTGCGGTTCGTCTTTCGCAAAAATGCTTTGCGCCACCGGCGCGGCCTAACGAGTGATCGCTTTTAGTGCGTCCCCGGCGGAATGCTCGCTTCCGGGTTGGTCGTCTTCGGTCCACCCGGGGGTGGAACGGTGCCGGGCGTCGGGCCAGGACCCGGTTCGCCGGGCGGACGATCGAGCGGCGCCGGAGCGGTCTGTGTGCCGGAAAGCTCGACGCGTTCTTTCAACCACGCCTGATAATCAGCCGGCGTGTCGACGACGAGCATGCCTTTCATTCCGTAATGCCCAAGTCCGCAAAGTTGTCCGCAAACCACTTCGTAACTGCCGGTCTTGATTGGCTGGAACCACATCGGAATGATCTGTCCGGGAATCGCATCCTGCGCGATGCGCATGCTCGGCAAATCGAAATTATGAATCACGTCCTTCGAGGAAACTTCGATGATCACCGGTCGATCGACCGGCACGTGCAATTCGCCGAGCACCACGAGATCGTCTTTCCCCGCCGGATCATTTGGATCGAGCCCGAGCGGATTTGAGTTCGTCACGAGGTCGATGCTGCGTTTGCCGAACTGGCCATCCGGTCCGGGCATATGGAAGTTCCAGTTAAACTGCTGGCCAATCGCGTGCACGAGGATGGCATCTTTATCGGCGGGAAATTGATTGACGCGTTTCGCCCATAAAGGAACCGCGAAGCCGACGAGTAAAACCGCTTCGATGAGGACGACGGCGAACTCGAGGTGCGTGGAGATTCCGCTTTTTACACCTTCGTGATCAGCCACGGGATGGCGGCCTTTGCGAAAACGAAAGAGGACGTAAATGAAATAGGCCGACCATCCGACGAAGAGTGCGCCCATGAACCAATGGCAGAACTCGATGATGTGATCGATCTGGAAACCATGCTCGGAAACATTCGGCGGTTGCCCGAGAAATTCGTTAATCAACGCGAGCGTATTAATCATATTCCGCGAAATCTTCCTCGGTCAGTTCCTGATGCGGCTCGAGCGGCATTTGCGCGTGGCGCCAGAGATGAAAACTAAAGGCCCCCACTCCACCGAGCACCGACATGACCGCGCCTAACAAGACCCAAATGGCGGTCGCCATGTGATCGTTCACTTTGGAACCGGCCGCGCCGAAGCAAACCGAACACGCCATGGCCTGTCCGATTTGTGTGCCGAGGAAGACAACAAGAACTGCCAGTAATCGCGTTTTCATGTGATCAATCTAAGCCGTTTCATTTTTCGGTAAAACCACATGCCGTAAATGAAGAGAACGATCGCCGCGAGATACGATCCAATCGCGCCAAGAAAATAATTGGAAAGGCCGGTCTGGAGGTCAATCCAAACGCACCAACACCCGCAACCGAGCGCGAGCAGAATGGAGAAGGTGATGAAAACAAAATGGAAAGCCTTGAGCGACATCAGTGGTGAATCGGATCGTACCAAGCCAGGTAGGTGAGCCAGAAAAGCGCGAAGACAAAGAGGCCGGTGAAAACCAGAATGCGATAGATCAATTTTTTCTCGGCCGACAAGTGCATGAAAATCGCCGCGACCAGCGCGGCTTTAAAAGTCGCAACCAGCATGGCGACCGCGACGTTCGCCTTTTGCGTGCCGAAGTTCACATAAGAGAGGAAAACGGTCAGCGCCGTGCAGCCGAGAAGCGCGCCGCCGACCATCATGTACTTCTTCACATGATGCGCGACGTCGTGCGCGTACTGTTCGTGCTCGCTCGGATCCTGCGTTACGTCGGGCGGATTGTTCATGATTTAGAGCAGGTAAAAAAGCGGGAAGACGAAGATCCAAACCAGGTCGACGAAGTGCCAGAACAAGCCGGCGACTTCGACGCGGTTCGCGAGATGTTCGGGATTGCGCTTGTAGAGATTCGCGCCGAACGGCAGCCAAAAATAAGTGAAGACGATCACGCCGCCGAGCACGTGCAAACCGTGCAGGCCGGTGATGGTAAAATAGGTCGCGAAATACGTGCTGTGCGTCGGGAGGAACATGGTCGCGCGCTCGACATCCGCTTTCTCAATCGTCGCCACCTTTTCCGTCGGCGGGACATAGAGGAAATGCGGCCGATCCATACTTGGATTGGTTGGATCGGTGTAAATCGGATCGAGCCCGACTTCGAATTCCTTGATGTTCGGATCGTTCAAGGCCTCGTGATTATGCAGATGTCCCGTGATCTCGACGCGCGGCGGCAAACCTTCCGCGAGTAAGTGATGATTCCCTAAGAGCGGCTCGTACTTCTCGAGCGCTTCGGTTTTGATGAAGGCGCCGAAGTGCTCGAATTTTTGCGGCCATTCGTAGGCCAACTTCACCACGAGGAACAGGATGCCGCAGAGGATCGTGATGCCCATGTAGATTTTGTATTTGGTGAACTGGCGCATCTTCAGCGCAGCCCACGCGAGCACGACCGTGACGGACGAAGCGATCAGGATCGCCGTGTTCATCGTCCCGACCGGCACGTTCAATAACCCATGCGGCCAAAAACCGGGTTCGGCATCGAGCCGGAGAAAAATATAAGCGGAGAACAAACCGCCGAAGAGCATGACTTCGGAGGCGAGAAAGAGCCAAATGCCGATCTTGGCGTTCCAAAGTCCCGTGTCGGGACGCGAGGCGACGGTGTAGGGAATTTCCATTTCTTACGACTCGTTAGGCGTGGATCGGCTCGGGCGTTTGCGGAAGCGCGCGCTCGCTCGGCTGAATCGGATCGTTCTGCATGGTGAAATCAGCTTCGCGTCCGGGCACGCTATATTCGTAAGGGCCGCGATAAGCGACCGGCGGGGTGAGGAAATTCCCATGCGGCGGCGGCGATGGCGCGGTCCATTCGAGCGTGGTCGCTTCCCAGGGATTGTCATTCACCTTTTGGCCCCAGCGAATGCTGTAGAAAAAATTAATGATGAACGGAATCTGCGCCAAACCCATGCACCAGGCGGCGATGGAAATCGGTGTGTTCCAGTGAAACCCGGAGACGCCCCAGGCTTTCTCGTTCGCTAAATTCCAGCCCTGTCCGCCGTCGTACCAACGGCGATGCATTCCGAGCATGCCCTGCAAAAACATCGGCAGGAAAATGACGTTCATGCAGATGAGCGAAGGCCAAAAATGCACCTTGCCCCAGAAGTCGTTCATCTTGCGGCCGGTCGCTTTCGGGAACCAATAATAGACGCCGGCGAAGAGGGCGAAGATCGTTCCCGGCGCGACGATGTAATGGAAATGCGCGATCACGTAATAGGTGTCGTGCAGGTAAAGATCGGCCGAATTAAAGGCGAGCGGGATGCCCGTTAGGCCGCCGATGCCGAACATCGGAAGGAAGGCGGTCGCGAACAACATCGGCACGGTAAATCGAATCGACCCGCCCCAGAGCGAAATGAAAAATGCGCTTAAAATAATGACCGACGGAATCGAGATGATCATCGTTGTCGTTTGAAAAAATGCGCTGACCGTGGTGCCCATTCCGGTCAACCACATGTGGTGCGCCCAAACGATGAAGGAGAGAAAACCAAGGACGAGGACGGAGAAGACTAACGACTTGTAACCCCAGAGCGGCTTGCGCGAATTGTTCGCGATCACTTCCGCGACGATGCCCATGCCTGGCAGGATGAGCACGTAAACTTCCGGATGCCCGAGGAACCAAAACAAATGCTGCCAAAGCAGCGGACTGCCGCCGCCGCTGATGTGAAGCGGCGCGCCGTTGAGGACTAAACCGCTCGGCATAAAGAAACTGGTCGCGGCCGTGCGATCCATTAGTTGCATAACAACCGCCGCTTCGAGTGGCGGGAAGGCGAGCAACAAAAGGAACGCGGTCACGAATTGCGCCCAAACAAAAAACGGCAGGCGCATCCAGGTCAGTCCTTTGGCGCGCAACTGAATGATGGTGGTAATGAAATTGACCGCGCCGAGGAGCGACGAGGTGATCAGCAAGATAAAACCAACCAGCCAGAGCGTCTGGCCATTGAAAAACGCGCCGTAGGTTTCGCCTTTATCCGAGATGACGGCGAGTGGCGTGTAAGAAGTCCAGCCGCCTTTGGCCGCGCCGCCGGGAACGAAAAAGCTGAAGAGCATGACCAAGCCGCCGGCGAAAAACGCCCAAAAACTGGCGGCGTTAATTTTCGGAAAGGTCATGTCAGGCGCGCCGATTTGCAGCGGGACGACGAAGTTGCCGAAGGCGGCGAAGGCGACCGGGACGATTCCAAGAAAGATCATGATCGTGCCATGCATCGCGCCTAACGAGTTATAAAATTCCGGCGTCATCTTCCCATCCGGCATACTCCCGGGACCGAAGAGATGGCCGAGCGCATTACCGATGATCGGGAGGGATTCGCCCGGGAAAGCGAGCTGCCAGCGCATCAACATCATGAGCGAGAAACCGAAGAAGAGGAAAACCAAACCGGTCACGCCGTACTGAATGCCGATCATTTTGTGATCGGTCGAGAAAACCCATTTTCGCCAAAAGCCGAGCTCGTGATGCTCGTGTTCATCGTGATGATGATGCGGATCGTGCGCGGTCTGAGAGTGAGCGGCGAGGTCAGTGGAGGCGTCCATAGAGGTGCAAGCTGAAACTGAATATCACGGATAAGATTTCAAGAGCAAAGCGCCAAATTCTGCGAGGCGTAGACAAATTTGTCGCCGGTCCAAACTCAAACTTCGAAGATCATCAACGTCGTCACCGCGACGGCGTGAATCCAGACGAGCACGATCAGCCACATGCGAAGATTGGCCGATGCATAACTGTCGCCCGGATCGCCGCTGTAACTGAAAAACTGTTTTCGATTTCGAAAAATGTAAACGCCGGCCGCGAGCAACAAACAAAGCAGCACGCCAAAAAATACGCGCAGCCCGGCCGCATTCCCACTGATCGCGAGCAGGTTCATGTGATCTCGGGCACCGTTCGTTCTTCCACCAACTGCACTTCGCGGAAACGTCGCAGCGAGCGCGTCTTCAAACTTTCCTGAAAAAGATCGCGATTGATCGCCTGCGCCGCCGCCGCGCCCTGGCCGGCGGCGATGATCATCTGGCAATTTGCCGGCGTCACACAGCCTGCGGCGTAAAGCCGCGGAACATTTGTGCGCATGCAATGGTCGACCTCGATCTGGCCATCAACATCGAGTCGCGCGCCTAACGACTCTGCCAGGCGCGTGTGAAAAATATCGCCGCGCGTCGTGAAAATATAATCGATGCAAATCTCGTCGCCGCCCATCAAACGCAATCCCCTCACCTGACAACCACGATGATCCACGCCCGTGATTCTCTTTTGGTAAACGGGAATCTCATATTCTCGCAAAAGTCTGGCATGTCGGCGATTCCAGCGCGGCTTCTCCGAGTTCGTGGCCACGACCACGCAGGCTGAATAAGCCAGCATGCCGAGCGCGTATTCGACCGCTTCATCGTTCGCGCCGCAGATGGCGATCCGTTTTCCGCGGACACGGAATCCGTCGCAGTCTTTGCAAAAAAACATGCTGTGCCCGAGGCATTCTTTGACGCCGGGAATCTTCGGCGGCAGATGAAAAATTCCGGTCGTGACCAAAAGCCGGTTCGTCCAATAGCTGCGGTGCCGGCCGCGCAGCGTGAAGCCGCGCTTACGTTTCGAGACGCTTTTGATTTCGTCGCGCGCAAATTCGACCGAGTAACGCTTGGCCTGTCGGCGGCCAAACTTGAGCAACTCTTCCCCGCCAACGCCTTGCGGAAAGCCGAGATAATTTTGCACCTCGGGTTCCCATTTCGCCATCGAGTGACCGGAATCGATCACCAAAGTGTCACGCGCGGCGCGCCCGAGATAAATCGCGGCCGACAAACCCGCGATCCCGCCGCCGACGACGATCACTTCGCGGGCTTCGGAATCATCCAGGTCTTTGTGTTGAATCATCAGCAGTGAATACGCCTGTGCAGTAAGCATTAGCTACGAATGCTTCGCTTCGGCGACAAATAATTCCTGCGCGAAACCGGCGCGCCGCGCCCGACGTCTCGTTAGACTACGGCTTCGGTGGAGCGCCACCCGGAGGAGCCGCGGCCTCGCCACCGGGAAGCATCGCATCCTCGGGAACGGCTTTGAGATCGGGTTCGTGGAAGGAAGCGGCATGTCCGGCGAGATCCTTGCGCAAAGCCGCGATGCCTTCGGGCGAGACGGCCGGCGAGTTGTTTCCCCATTCCTGACGAATGTAAGTGAGCACGTCCGAAATTTTCGCGTCGGTCAAAGTCTTCTCCCACGGTTGCATGACGGCGGCGCCAAACTGCGCGCCCTTCACCGTGACCGGACCTTCGAGCCCTTTGAGCACAATCATCCCGAGGCGTCGCGTTCCGCCGTTGACGTACTCCGATCCAGCGAGCGGTGGATATTGTCCGGCAACTCCGAGACCGGTGGCCTGGTGGCAGGTGGCGCAATTGGCGGAGAAGATTTTCTTACCACGTTCGGCTGGCGTGAGCTCGGCAACCTGCGTCGCACCGGGCGCGCCCGCAGCGCCGTTTTTCGCCGCGCGCGGCGCGCCGCCTAACGGATCCAAACCATCGCCGCTGAAGCTGCCGGAGTATCGGCCGAGATATGCGCCGCCGCAGAAAATCGCGAGCCCATAGACGGCGATGAGCCAAATGGAAAGCGGCTCAAGACCGGCGCGCGGTTCGGTTTTTTCGCGCTGAATCGCGGCGTGCGTTTTCTGCACGTCTTCGGTTTCGCCATAATCCATTCCCTGGCGCGCCCGATGATCAGGTGAAGGAGTGCGCTCGTTCATTTGACCGCCTTTCCAGGCGCCGGCGGCGAAGCGGGCGCGGTTGATTTCACTTCCTTCAAAGCATGTGACTGATCGAGCGACATGAGATACGCCACGAGACATTTCGCGTCGTAAGTCGGGACAATTTCCCAACCCGCGGCGGGAGCGTCTTCGCCGCTGAGCGCGACCGCATCGGCAGCGCGCTGACCGCCGACGCGCCGGTTCTCATAAAGAAAACGATAGGCCGGCATATTGGAATCCGGAGAGACCGTTCGCGGCGCGTAAAGGTGGAGATGATGCCACGCGGCCGAGTAAGGCAACGGTGCGCCATTCTTTCCAACCGAGGAAACTTCGGCTGTCTGCGCGCTGACCCCGGGCGCGGAAGCCTGGCTAGCCGCGGTGGGGGCGGCCGATGGAGCTGACATTGCCGTCGCGGTTTTTGCGCTGGCGGTGGTGACGGCAACGGCAGTCGAAGCGCTGGCCGCGGGAGCTCTCGCACCAGCCGGCGCTGCTTCGGCAGGGGCGACGGTTGTGGGAGCGGGCGCAGAATTTGTTGGTGCGCTGGCCACAGGCGCGGGCGCGGCCGGAGCGATCGCTGTCGCATCGGGAGTCGGCGCGTTTTCGTCGACTGAGGGTGCGCGCTTGCCGACGTTCGAAAGGTCCGGACCCATGCGCATTTTTCCGAGCAACGTCGGACGATCGAAAATGTAATCGCGCGGGGCGCTTCGGCGATCGCCCCATTTCCGCTCGATATCCGAGGCGGCGTAATCCGCGCGTACCTGTTGGCTGTGACAATAGACGCAACCGTTCGCCGCATAAATCTGCCGGCCGCGCTCGGCCATCCCGGATTTCGGCGCGGGATAAGGATCGTTGCCGTCCTCGTCCGTTTGTGGATCGAGATGACCGATCTGGGAGTTCGGAACAACGGTTAGGCCAAGCCAGGAAAAGGCAAAGGTTCCGAAGATGCCGAGGATGAGCGGAAGGAAACCCTTCATATGTGCGATGCGAGCGCCTCCTCTTCCTGCGGGTTCAAAAATGTCGGAACGCTGGCGGTGCGACCCAGACCAAGGAGCATCAAGCCAAAGTGGAAAGCAAAGATGCCGTGGGCGGCCGTGAGCAAAAGGCACGCGACGCTTCGGCCGCGCAAATAAGGCAGGACGGATTGCGTCGTTTCGCTAAAGGAAAGCGCGGAATCGTTCAGGCTCGATCCTTGCACGACGCCACCGACAAAGAGCATCAGAACCAATAACATGATCCCGTAGGCCGAGGCCCAGAAGTGAAGTTTAATCAGGCTGGCGTAACGCCATTCGCGACCGACCAACCGCGGCACAATGTAATACATCGAGCCGAACATGATCATGGTGAAGAAAGCATAAATCCCAAGGTGCGTGTAAGCCACGCTCGCCTCGGTGAAATGCACGTAACTGGCAATCGATCGCAAGGAAATCAAAACGCCGACAAGACTGAAAATGGTGTAAGCGATCGCGCCGAAAACGGTGAAGCGCAGCGTCGGGCTATATCGCATTAAGGAAAAATAACCGCGCATGGTCATGTGATGATTCAGTCCGACCGTCGCGACGGGAATGATCGTGAGAATGGCCGCGGCGATGCTGGCCGTGATCATCCAAGCCGGGAACGGCCCATCGACCAGGCGTTGCATTCCCGTCCAGCTGGCGAAGAACGCATAGGTCCAGAATCCAATCGCCGCCAAATGATAACTGTAAACCGGCCGGCCGATCACTTTCGGAATCATGTAATAAGCGGTGCCGAGCGCGATCGCGCCAAACCAAAGGAAGAGAAGATTATTTGCGAACCACCAGTTCACCGCCGCTTGCATGACGCCTTGCACCGGCGTGACGAAAAGCATGATTTGCGCGGCGCCGTAAAGCCAAGGGAACCAGAGGAACGCGCCTAACAAGTACCATTGCGTGATGTAAATGTGGCCGCCGCGGCGGAAACGGAACATCAGGATGGCCCACGACATCACAAGCGAGTAAGCCACGAAAAGAACGAGCGCGGCATAGTTCGGAAACTCGAGCCATTCATAACCGGTGCTGCTCCCGACGAGAATCCCACCCACGCCGAGAAGCACGCCGAGATTCCAAAAAGCCGCGCCGGCCACGAGCAACAAGGGATGCCGCAAAGTCGTTCGCGAAAGACGGGCCATTAACCAAATGGAAGTGCCAACGCCAGCCATCGAAGCCCAGCCGTAAAGCATCGTGTCCATGTAAGCCGGATGAATGCGGCCCCAGGTCAAAAAGCTCACGCCGCCAAGGAGATCCGGCATGTGTAGCTTAAAAGAATTCAGCAGGGCCAGCAGAGTTCCGAGCAGGAGCCAGACGATCGCCGACGTATAAAACATCAGGACCGGCACGCGCGTCGAAGCGTCGATCAAGGCTCGTTCCACCTGGTCGAAATCATCGCCAGTCACGTCGATTTCGCCTCGACTAACGAGAGCGGTGCTCGGCGGAATCATTGGTAACTCAGCGGGCGTCATGGTTTTTTTCCAGGGACTGGGATCGGTGTTCCCGGCGGAACTTGCATCGGCGTCGCGGTCGGTTGGCCAGGACCGGGATGCGGTTGATTCGCGCCGGCCGGCGGCGTCGCGACCGGCGTAGCATTTGCGCCGGGCTGCGTTCCGGCGGGCGCGTTCGGAGGATTATTTTCGCCTACTTTTTGGCCGCGGTTCTCGGAGTTAACTCCTTCAACTTCGGTTGCCGCCGGCGTGGAATTCGGAGCCGGGCTGATCGCTGCGCTGGGCGCGGGCGCAGCGGTCACCGTCGCGGCCGCCTGCGGTCCTGGATGCGAAGCGGAATCGCCGATCGGATTGGCCGGCGCTGGTTTTTTCCTGGCCAACTCCGGAACGCTCAACTCCATCGCGCGCGCAATCGGCACCCGCACGCTTCCTTTCGTTTTATCAATCCAGGCGTAGCCGTTCAACGCGCCATTCGCTTCTTCGCGCACGGTTTTGAGTTTTTCAAAACGCGCCGTCGCGCGCTTCTGTTCGTAATCGTTGCCCCGCGGCATCAAGCTCATCACCACCCACACGACCAGCGCGAAAAATCCAAAGAGAAGAATGACGCCCAGCCATGTTCCAAACATGGAGCGCGGCTGTTCGAAGTTGAGAGATGTTTCGTCGGCGGCCACGGGTTAATTCAAAATCCGAAGTGATTCCAGGAGGCGCGGATCGCGCACGGGAAAAATCGAGGTCTTACCGAGCAAGCGCAGATAAACGAACGCGAGTGAGGCGGCGATGCCAATGATCGGACCGAAATCGAGCAAACTGAGATGAACACCAGCGCGATGCAGTTCCGGCATCACGACCACATACATATCGAGCGCCTGCATGAAGATGATCCATCCCGCGATTTTGCAGAGCCGGCTGACCTTCGTCTTGCTCGAGCGCATGAGCAGCAGGGCGAAAGGAATAAAGAAGCGTCCGATGACCAGGAGCAAGCTCATCAAATTCCACGATTCCGTGTTTCGCAGAATGAAATACTGCGTCTCCTCCGGGATGTTGGCGTACCAAATGAGCATGTATTGGCTGAAGCCGATGTAGGCCCAGAAAACGGTGAAAGCGAGAAGCCATTTTCCCATGATGTGGAAGTGCTCGACGTTGACGACTTCCTGCAAATAACCGGCTTTGCGCAGCGCCGCGGTCACCAAAACAATCAGCGCCATCGAGCTGCCACAAGCGCCGGCGAAAATATAAACGCCCCACATGGTCGAGAACCATTTGTAGTTCATTCCCGCGAACCAATCGTAGGCCCCAAAGGTCAGCGAAAGCGCGAAGAGCGGCAGGCCGATGAAGGCCAGCCGGCGCATCGACAAAGTCCGCGCCGGATTACCGTCGCGATCCTGGCCGACGGAAAGTTTGCGAAAAAGAAAAGCGAAGAGCGTGAAGTAGCAGAAAAAGAAAATCGTGCGCACGACCCAAAACGGCAGGTTCAAGTAAAGCCGTTTGCTATCGAGCAATTGATCGGCGCCGCGCGGAATGATCATCCATTCGTAGAGATAATGGCGGAAGAAAAAGACCGGGATAAAGAACAACGCCACCAGCGGCAACAGCATCGCAATGTTTTCCTGTTGCCGACGCACCACCACCGACCATTCGGCGTCGACCGCGTGATGGACGATGATCCAAAAATAAGCGCCGGCGCAGAGCGTAAAACAAAAGGCCCAGCCAAAGAGCCACGAGTAGGCAAATTGTTGCGGCCAAAAAATCGCGCCGAGCGCGCTCAGCGCCAGACCGACCAGCGCGACAATGGCCAGCAAAAGCGATAGACCCGAGAACCGGCTGTTCTCGAAATATTCGCCTTCCGGTTTTGGCTCGACTTGAGATCGCTCGCTCATGGCTTCTCCAATCCTGCGCGCGCTTCCGGCGGCACATCCGCGATCGTGGAATTCTGGCTTCGCTGCAAAGCGCGCAGATAAGTGATGATCGCCCAGCGATCGTTCACCGTGACGTTCGGGCCGTAGGCCATCATGGTGTTTTTGCCGTGCGTGATCGTGTTGAAAATCTCGCCGTCGGCCATGCTGCGAATGCGGTCGTCCTGCAAGCTGACCACCGTCGTTAGGCCAAATTGTTTCGTGATGCCGTTCCCGGCCGCGGCCCCGCCATGACAAACCGCGCAGTTGATATTGAAGCGCTGTTCGCCGCGCGCCATTAATTGCGGCGTCACTTCCAACGGAATGCCCGTTCCCCAATTCGCACCCATCTTGCCGGTGTCGACGTAATCAGTCCCAGCGCTGAAAGAAACCCGCGGATGATCTTCGCGATAACTGCTCGGCGCGGCCGCCGCACCGGGACTCGCTTTGGCCGATGCCTCCGGCATGTCGTAACCGATCGGCACCGTTCCGTTCACCGGCACGCGCGCGCCTCGGTCATCGGCAAAAAATCCCAGCGGCGCCTGTGCGCGCACTTTTGGTTGGCGGACCATGTCGGGAAATAATTCGATCGGCGAACCAGTGCTGCGCTGGCCGCGAAAACCAAGAAACGCCACCAGCGCGATTCCGGTGAGAACGAAGATGAGGAAGAAGCCGCGCAACATACTAATCTTCGTGAATGACGGTCAGATGCTGACCGCCGGTTTGCTCTAAAAGCTGTTGCGCTTCGGTTTCCGTAAAACGCGGATCACGCGCTTCGATCACGAGAAAAAATCCGTCGTTCGTCGCGCGACTGAATCGTTCCCAGTTAAAGACCGGATGATACCAGCGCGGCAATCCGTTCATGATCAAGACCGCGAAGAACGCGAAAAAGGCCGAGAACAAAATCGTCAGCTCAAACATGATCGGGAAAAACGCTGGCACCGTCCGCCAATCGAACGGCTTTCCGTGAACGACCAACGGATAAATAAAGGTCGAGGGCCCAAACTCCAGCACCACCGCAGTCAAAAGTCCCGTGATTCCGCCGCAAAGCACGACCGCGCTCAGCCACGATTTGCCCAAGCCCATCGCGTCATCCATTCCGTGAATGGGAAATGGCGAATGCACATCCCAGCGTTTGAACCCAGCGTCGCGCACGCGTTTGGCCGCTTCATATAATGCGGCCGCGCTCGGATATTCCGCGCCCATTCCGTAGACTTTATTTCCGGAAGGCGTTCTCAATTGCGCTCCTTTCCGCCAGCCGCGACTGGATGATGTTCGGCCGCGGTCGCGCCAAAATGCGGATCAGCTTCCGGCAGAACAATTTTCACTTCCGACATGGCGATCATCGGAAGGAAACGGATGAAAAGAAGGAAGAGCGAAAGGAAAATTCCAAAGGTGCCAACGAAGGTCCAGATATCGACCCACGTCGGATAAAACATGCCCCAGGATGAGGGCAGGAAATCGCGATGAATTCCACCGACGATGATGATGAAACGCTCGAACCACATGCCGGCGTTCACGCACATGCAGACGAAGTAGACGACGTAAATGTTGAAGCGCAGTTTTTTGAACCACATCAACTGCGGCGCAACCGAGTTGCAGAAAAGCATGCCGACCCACCAGTACCACCAGTAAGGACCGAGCACGCGATTGTAGAACGCGTAACGCTCGTAGGTATTGCCGCTGTACCAGGCGACGAAAAATTCCATGGCGTAGGCGTAGCCGACGATCGAGCCGGTTAACAAAATGATCTTAGCCATTTTGTCGATGTGTTGCGGCGTGATGATGTCTTGCAGCCCGTAAATGGCGCGCGCCGGAATGAGCAGCGTCAGGACCATGGCGAATCCGCCGAAGATCGCGCCCGCGACAAAGTAGGGTGGGAAAATCGTCGTGTGCCAGGTCGGAATCACGGAGGTCGCGAAGTCGAAGGAGACAACGCTATGCACCGACAAAACCAGCGGTGTGGAAAGGCCGGCTAACAAGAGGTAAGCCATTTCGTAATGGCGCCAGTTGCGATTCGAGCCGCGCCAGCCGAGCGCGAAAATTCCGTAGAGCAACTTCTTGATCTTGGTCGTCGCGCGATCGCGCAACGTCCCGAGATCCGGGATTAATCCAGTGTACCAAAAGAGCACGGAAACGGTGAAGTAAGTCGAGACCGCAAAGACGTCCCACAAGAGCGGGCTGCGGAAATTTGGCCAGATGCCGTAGTTGTTAGGCAACGGCGCCAAGAACCACGCCATCCAAACGCGGCCCACGTGCACGCCCGGGAAAATGGCCGCACAAATGACCGCGAAAAGCGTCATCGCTTCCGCGGAACGGTTGATGGACGTGCGCCATTTTTGGCGAAGCAAAAAGAGAATCGCCGAAATCAAAGTGCCGGCGTGTCCGATACCGATCCAGAAAACGAAGTTGGTGATGTCCCAGGCCCAACCGACGGGATGATTCAATCCCCATGTGCCGACGCCAGTGGAAATTTGATAGCCGAGGCAGAAGAGGCCGATCGCCGCAACCATCGAAGTGAGCGCGAACGCGACCCACCACCAGCGTGGCGCCGGACCTTCAATCACCCCTGCGATGCGTTCGGTGATCCAGTTGAAATTGCGCTTGTTCAGGACCAATGGCACGCGCGCGAGCGGCCGCTCAACCGAGGACGAAGCCTCGCCTTGAATCACATCGGGTGCAGTGGTCGCGCCGTTCATGACCGCCATCTCTCCGTTATCTGGCCCCGTATCGAACGCGTCCTCGCATTCCGAGTCACGCATGTCATCGCACGTGTGAAGGTTGTCATCCTGAGTCGCGCAGACGGCGAAGGATCTCGCATATAGCCGAAGATCATCGCTTCTCGATGAGCGTGAACAGCCGCGCCGATGAGAGATCCTTCGCTACGCTTAGGATGACAACGGCGCGCAAAACGAAAACTCTGCGCAGCACGACATTCGTGTACAGGACAATGATTGCGCGCAGAGCGAATACTCTGCGCAGACCGAGCGCGCGAATAAATCACGCCGGTCATGGCCGCGCCTCCGTCGGATGCAAGGTGCCCTGGTCATGCTCGTTGAAATTATGCTCGCCCTTTTCCTCGTGCTGACCCGCGGGCTGCAAACTCGCGACGCCGATGTATTTCGCGTCCGGCATTTTCGGATTCGGATTGCGAATGCGCGCGAGATAACTCGTGCGCGTGTTCACATTGAGATACGCGAGCAGGCGATAATTCCGTTCCTGCGCTTTCAACTTCGAGACGCGAGTTTCTGGATCGGCGATATCGCCAAAGACGATCGCTTCCGTCGGACAAGCCTGTGCGCAAGCGCTGGTAAATGAGTCGCGCGCGATGAGCGTTTTGTCCGATGCGCCGGCTTTGACATGCGCGGCGATCTTCGCTTCCTCGATCCGCTGCACGCAATAAGTGCACTTCTCCATCACGCCGCGCATGCGCACGGTCACGTTCGGATTCTTCTGCAACTTCGTCGTATCTGGCGCACCTTTTTTCGTGAGCGGCCCAAGATATTCTTGATAAACGCCGACCGCGCCCGCGACCTTTTTCTTGCCGACCGGCCGCTGATTGTAATCGAAGAAATTAAACCGGCGCACTTTGAATGGGCAGTTGTTCGCGCAATAGCGCGTGCCGATGCAGCGGTTGTAAGCCATGACGTTGAGGCCGTCTTCGCTGTGCACAGTCGCGTTCACCGGACAGACCGTCTCGCACGGCGCGTTCTCGCAATGCTGGCACATCATCGGCTCGTGAATGATCTCGGGATTTTCCGGATATTGCCCGCGATCCTGGTTGAACTTTTTATCGCTCGCGTAATAGCGATCGATCCGCATCCAGTGCATTGCGCGCCCGTGCGTGACCTGCAATTTTCCGACAATCGGAATGTTGTTTTCCGCTTGGCAGGCGATGACGCAGGCGCTGCAACCGGTGCAGACATTCAGGTCGACCGACATGCCCCATTGCTGCGGCGCGTTCAACGGCGGATGGCTGTAGATGGTCGGCAAACGCGGTGGCAATTCGTCGTCGCCCGCGATGTCTTCGACGAAATCCGGCTTCGCGCGATAACGATCGAGCGTCGCTTCCCGCACCAGCCCGCGGCCCTCGATGCTCCAATGTTCCTGCGTGGTCGCCAGCACATAAGTGCCGCCCGCTTTCGCCACCCTCACGCCGGTCACGCCTTTGCCATCGGCGACGATAAAATGCGGATTGCTGGTCGTGCGCAACAGGTAGCCGTTGAATCCAGCGCCATCGCCGGCCGAAGGATTATCACCCGAAGCCGCGCCCGCATACGGCAGCGCGCCGCTCGTTCCGAGGTTACGCCCGTAGCCTAACGAGACTGTGACCGAATTGTCCACGTGTCCCGGTTCGATTAAGGCCGCGATGACCAACTGCCGCTGCAACGGTTTCTGATTCGCGCCCAGCGCCGATTCCATGACGGTGATTTGCAGCAGGTCGCCACTGGTCACATTCAAATGTTTCGCATACGCGGGACTGATCAGCGCCGCGTTGTCCCAAGTCAGTTTCGTGATCGGGTCCGGCATTTCCTGGAGCCAGCCATTGTTCGCGTAACGACCGTCATCGACCGCATAACTGCGCACGAGCACGACCTCGGGAGAATCAGCCGTGGGCGCCGGCGCGGACGACCACAAGTTGTGCGCGATTCCGCCCGCGGCATTCGAGTTGAACTTCGGCGGCCGATCGTTTTGTGGAAGATGCGTCGCGAAACCGTCGCGCAAAAGCTGCGACCACGCGGTCGCGAAATCGCCCGGAGGCGCGGACGCGCGAAAAGTTTCCTGCACTAATTCCGGTCCGTCGATTTTCGGGCCGGCCAGCAAACCGTTCAGCACCTCGAGATCCGAAACGCCGCCGAAGAGCGGCAGGATCATCGGTTGAATCGTCAGATATGCGCCCTCGGAAGTGAGCCCGTCGCCCCAGGATTCCAGGTAATGTGCGGCCGGCACGTGCCACTGACTCAGCGCCGAAGTCGCATCTTCATAATAACCGAGGCGCACGACTTCGGGCACCTTCTTCTGCAGATCGGACCAATCGAGCATCTGCTTCGTTTCGCGATCTTCAGCCAGGCCGCACGGCGCATTATAAACAGGGTCGCCACCGAGAATGAAAAGCTGCTTGATCCGGCCGGCGCTTATTTCCGTGGCCAATTGCAGGATGCTGTTCGTGCGCGGATTCCGCGGAAATTCCCTAACGAGTAATGTGGCGCCGACATTTTTCAGCGCGACGTTGATCCCGTAGGCCATCAATTGCACCACGACCGGCTGATGTGGTCCGGGCACGACCAAACTTGCCCCGGATTTCGCGATTAAATCGTTCGCGCATTCCGTCATCCATTTATCGTCGAACTGCATCGTCCCGGGCTGCGGTTGGAGAGTGGCGATGACCGAACCAAGCTCCGCGCTTTGCGTGGCGGCGGCGATTTTTCCCGCGAGCGCGCGCGTGAAAGCAGGAATCTGACTCGCCGGGACGCGCAGCCGATGATCGGCCATCGCACCGGTCAGTGTGTAATGATTCTCGACCACGTAGAGGCGGTTCATCGTGTCCTTCGAGGAAGTCAGCCGGCGCCGCGAGGAGAAGGCGCGCGAAGAAGCGATGTCGCCTTCGCCGCAATCCAGAAAATCCGCGCCTAACGAGAGCACCACATCCGCGCGATCGAAGCGCGGCACGAGCCGCGAATTGTCGCCGAAGCTAATTTGCGTTCCGAAATTCTGCGCGTCGCTCAGCAGCGGATCGTACTGACACCAGCGCATGCGCGGCAGCGCTTTTTCGAGTTGCGCGCGCAAACGCTCACGCGTCGGCGAAAGCGTTTCCTCCGCGAGAACAGCGAAACCCGCGCCGCCCTCCGCGGCCAATCGCGGCCGCAAATCGGCCAGATATTTTTCGAAGGTTTCACGATCGCTTGTCTTGCCGTTTTGCACGAAACGCTTCGAGCGCGTCGGATCGTAAAGATCGAGCACGGACGCTTGCGCGAATGCGTCGGTCGCTCCGCCGCTCGCCGGATGAAGCGGGTTGCCTTCGATTTTAATCGGGCGGCCGTCGACCGTTGAGACGACCAGCGGCAAGGCGCCTGTGCGGCGCGGCATCGCCGTCGCATAATAGAGAGGCTTGCCCGGAATGGCCCACTCGACGCTCTTGGAAAACGGAACCAGATGCATCTCCGGCCGGCGACAACTGCTCATGCCGAGACCGGCCAGCGCCATCGACGCGCCCATCAATTTCAAGAAACCGCGGCGCGACCATTCGTCGCCTTCCAATTGCGCGGCGCCGGCGGGAAATTCGCGCTCGAGCCAGCCACGAAATTCCGGCGTGTCGCTTAGCTCGCCGACGCTCCGCCAATATTGACGGCCGCTGGTGGTTTCGGGCGGATGTTCGAAAACGTGTTTCATCGATGGCATCCCTGGCAATTCAGCGGCGGCTGAATATTCCAACGTTCCTTTAAAGTCTGGCCGATCTCACGTTGCGTGAGCGTTTGCTTCTTGCTCCAATCTTCGTTCGCCGCGCCCTGCGGTTTCCCGTATTTCGCAACGAACTCGGCCGGCTTCACGTCTTCCGGTTTCCAATCCAGATTCGTGATCTGATCTTCCGGGCGCAGATACTTTTCCGGATTGCGATGGCACTCGAGACACCAAGCCATGCTGTGCGGCTTGGCGTGATAAACCTCGGACATGTGATTCACCTGCCCGTGGCAAACCGCGCAACTGATTCCGCGATTCACATGCGCGGAGTGATTGTAAAAAACGTAATCCGGCGTGCGATGAATCTGCACCCACTCCACCGGCAGGCCCGATTTCCAGCTCGCGCGAATCGGCTCGAGCTTCGGATTATCCTTCTGCACTTGCGTATGACAGGCCATGCACGTTTGCGTATTCGGCAAATTCGAATGCGCCGCCACTTCCACAAAGCTGTGGCAATAACGGCAATCCATCCCGAGCTGCGTCACGTGAAGATCATGCGGGAACGGCACCGGCTGCACCGGCTCGTAACCGACACGCGTATATTTTGGCGTCACATAATACCAAGTCGCCGCGGTTAATCCGGAGACGAGCGCGCCACCGCAGATCGCGATTTTCAGTGGCAGCCAGTTGGACCAGCGGGGGAAAAAATTGGCCATACAAACTAGCGAGGCGCTGAATCTGCAAAGCGCATCCGCTCGTCTACAAACGGCCGCGCGCGGCGGTTAGGATGTGCGGCGCATCGTTCCGAAAAAAGTTGAGTGAGATGATGCGCGGCCACGGAAGCGCCCACTCTATAAATCGACATCGCCTTGGCAAAAGAATTTTCTGCGGATCGGTTGGATTCTCGCGCGCGCTCTCGCATCGACCTTTCCATAGAGAGCTTTTTCGCAGATGTAAAAACGATTAACGACGAATCTTTTTCCGAGCCTCGAGCGAAAGGAAATTGTCTATTCCTCTCGAGCGATGGCTAAATCATTTTTCAAATCGCGGCCGCAAGTTCGCGGCCTCGTCCTCTCGTTTGTCGTCTTGAATTTCTGCGCGTCGGCCGAGTGCCACGCGCACGAAACCTGGCTCGCGCCCTCCCCTTTCCGCGCGGCGCCCGGAGAAGAAATTCAATTTCGCCTAACGAGTGGAATGAAATTCCCCGCGCTCGAATATTCCATTCGGCCGGAACGCGTCCGCAACGCACTCTTCCGCCAAAACAAAAAGACACACGATTTCGGCAGGCCCATTTCCACCACAACCTCTCTTCAGTTCCGGCAAAGATTTTTCGACGCGGGCCTGGTCACCGCCTTCATTCAACTGCATCCAAAGACGCTGGAGTTGAGCGAAAAAAAGGTCGCGGAATACTTCGAGGAAATCTCCGCTTCGCCGGGAGTTCGCGAACTTTGGGCGCGATTGAAAGCGCAGCACAAGTGGCGCGAAACCTATACGAAATGCGCCAAGACTTTCGTCGCCCTGGGCAACGCGGACGCGGATGCTTCATGGAAAGAAGCGGTGGGTTTGCCGTTGGAAATTATTCCGATGAGCAACCCGACCGCACTGCATCGCGGTGACAATTTCACCGTCCAATTGCGCGCCCTTGATCAGCCGCTGGCCCGCGCAACCATCGGCTTAATCGACGCGTCTGGAAGCAAACGCGTCTTTCAAAAAACCGATGACGCGGGCCGCGCAAATTTCGTCCTCCCGCATGAAGGACCGGCCTTGTTCTTCGCCGTTCAACTCGTTAGGCGCGATCCGGAATGGATCAGCACCTTCAGCACGATCAGCGTGCAAGTTGCTCCTGAAAAGCATTCACTTCGCCATCATCCCGCTCATCGATTTTTCGCGTGAGAGCCGGACGCGCAGGAAAACTTGAAACGAATACGGCAGATCGTTCCCGTAATATTGATCGAGCCGATCCGGTAAATCGTTCAGCGTGAATTGCGTGCCCAGCCCGACGTCGAGCCCTCTTCCGTGCGTGAGATCGCGCACGTAACCAAGCGTGTAAGCCGAGACCGGAAATACGCGGCCACGATCCGCTTCCGCCAGAACCAGCTCGTGCGCAGATTTCTCAACGCGCTCGATCCGCGCATAAACGGTGTCGCGTCCGCGCTGATAATTTGTCTCGAACAGAAACGACTGCGTCTTGCCTTCCTTGGTCACGTTGTCCTGACCCCAGACAAACGAGTTCGCCCAATTCGAGTCCGCGCCTAACGAGTAGTTGTAAATGGCCGAGGCGGTCGTGCGATGTTGCTTCTCGTTCGGCTCGAGTTCCTCCGGGCTTTTCAAATATCCATGCGAAACCTGTAGCGCCAGGTTCGTCGTCGGATTCCAGGAAAGCCGGCCGCTGTAGGAATCGAAGCGCGGCCGATCGAAATCGTAGCGGTTTTCGTCCGGCTCGCGGCCGGTGAAAATGCTGCCCTCGAGTTTCACATTTCGCCAAACCATCCCGAGCGTGGCCACGCCAAAAGTGATGTGCGTCGAATCCTGCCAGTGATGCGAAATAGGAGCGTCCGGATTGTCCATCGCGCTCAATCGATGCATGAAAGTGGGCGCGCCCAGAGCCGGTTCGCCGGGATAGCCGACGTAAAGAAAACCGGAGAAATCACTCGTTAGGCGGCGCGAATAAGCCAGCGAAACTTCATCGAACAAATCGTGCGGATGCTGCCGGTCGTGCAGCGCCTGGCCCTGCCACGATTCGCCCGATTGCAAAAGCAAGGGATACCCGCGGCCGCCTTCGGTTAGCGGATCGAGGCTCATCATCAGGCGCGCGCCGATTTGCGCATCTTCGCCTAACGAGTGCGAATACATCCCCATAAACCAATTCGGCGCATCGATGCGATCGTCCCCGCGCCGCGTGCTCACGTTTGTGTAACGCGGAAAAGCCGCGCCGTGGAGCATGAGCATGTCGTCGCCGAGCATGAGCATTTTGCCATACGTCGGGGTCGAATCCGGCACCCACGCGGTCCCGGAACTTTCGCGGCTCATCGGGTCGGCGAGGTTGACCGATGATTGCATTGCCATCGCCATGTGTTGCATGGGCGCGCCCTTCTGCTTCATCGACATCGCAGGCGGTGAAGATTTGGTTTTCGCGGGCTGCAGAGTCATCCCGCATTTCGGACATTTGCCCGGCTTGGCCTGCCGCACTTCGGGATGCATCGCGCAGGTGAATTCCTGATGCGCGGCGTGCTGAGTGTGATCGGATTCCGCCACGACTGGAATCCCAGCGAGCAGAGCGAAACTGATCGTTAAAAAAAGAATATATGATTTCAAAAAATAAAATTGCCTGAGTTGAAAAACGAATGGACGCACGCGGCCGCGATGGCGCGCCGCGCGACAAAACGAAGAAAACGAGACAACCCGCGCCTGCGGGCTACTACTCGTTAGGCCAGAAACGGCGGAGCGTGAGCGAGAATGCTCCGCTGCAGAACGGACTCGGCGAAATTGTTCGCGCCGGGCGGTCCGGTGTCACAGACGATCGCGTTTTCCCGCGAGCCGTCTTCGATTTCCAAAACAAGCGCCGCGAAAAGCTCTGGCGGCGCCGCAATATAAATGGGTTTCGCAATCGCCTTCGCCGCCAGGGCCGCAGTCGCCGGCAAATTCTTGCAGCAAAGGAAATCCGCGCCGCTCTTCTTCACCGGCAAATGTTTGGCCGACGTGTGCATCGGACATTCCGATGGCTGCGGCGCGGTTTCGAACGATGCGGCAAACGAACAATGATTCGAAGCGACGAACCAAGCCAGCATGGCCAGCGCGGCGATCAGGCTTCGGAAGATTGGCGCGCTGCGATTCATCGGCGATCAGGAATACAAATATTCGTCGTGGTATTCACGCGCCGGCGCAAACTGCGCGTCTTTGTTTTCGCCAACTTCCGGATACTCGAAGATCTGGCCTTCGTAATTCCGAATGACGATTTTTTCGTTGTCGTGATAGAGAATGTAACCGGGATTGATCGGAACTTTGCCGCCGCCGCCAGGCGCATCGATGACAAATTGCGGCACGCCATAACCGGTCGTGTGTCCGCGCAAACCCTCGATGATCTCGATGCCTTTCGCGACCGACGTGCGCAGATGCGACGAGCCGTTAATCAAATCGCACTGGTAGATATAATAGGGACGCACGCGGCACATGAGCAGTTTTTGCACGAGCGTTTTCATCGTCTCGAGATTGTCGTTCACGTCGGCGAGCAGCACGCTCTGGTTGCCCAGCGGGATGCCGTGATTGGCCAGATGCTCGAGCGCTTCCTTCACTTCGATGGTTAGCTCGCGCGGATGATTGACGTGCACGCTCATCCAGAGCGGATGATATTTTTGCAGCATCTGGCAAAGCGCCGGCGTGATGCGTTGCGGCAGAAAAATCGGAACGCGCGTTCCGATGCGGAGAAATTCGATGTGCGGAATCGCGCGCAACCGGCTGAGGATTTTCTCCAACTTATCGTCGCTGAACAAAAGCGCGTCGCCGCCGGACAAAAGCACGTCGCGCACTTCGGTGTGCTCTTCCAGATACTTATAGATCGCGTCGAATTCTGTGTGCAATTCCTGTTCGCCCACGCCGCTGACCACACGACTGCGCGTGCAATAACGGCAGTAACTCGCGCAGCGATCCGTTACCAAAAACAAAACGCGATCCGGATAACGATGCACCAAACCCGGCACCGGCATGTGCGAATCTTCCCCGCACGGATCCGCCATATCATAAGGCGAGGCCCATGATTCTTCGACGCGCGGAACAACCTGCCGCCGAATCGGACAATTCGGATTATCGCGTTCGATCAGGTTAAAAAAATGCGGCGTGACCGCGAGCGCGAGCTTCGTTCCCGAAAGCAAAACGCCGTTGCGTTCGTCATCGGAAAGTTCGAGATGCTGCTCGAGCTGGGCCAGTGTCGTGACCCGATTTTTCAGCTGCCATTTCCAATCGTTCCAGAGTTCCGCGCTGACATTTGGCCAATAGCCCGGCGCGTGAGAGACAAACTCTTTCCCATCCTTTTTGCCTGCGGCAAGAGTGAGCATTTTGTGTTGTTAGGCGAAAAGTTAAGAGCCTTAACAATCAAGTCAATGCAGGCACTTTTCGGTGCGCGCCGCAGGCGAAAGAGCGAGGTCCATCGCAAAAACACGTTGAACAGCTATGCTCGTCTCGTGTCCAAGTTTTTCATGATCCGCTTCGCCAGTTCGATCTGCTGCTCGCTCATTTTTATCGCGACGTTGCGCGCCGCCGCGCCGCTTTCGCAAGCAGAGACCAGCCCGACGCCGACGGTGCCGCCAGCCGCGGCCGAGTCCGGCAAAGATGTCGTCCATCAATTAAACAACGCCTTCGCCAAAGTCTTCGAGATCGTCGCGCCAAGCGTAGTCATTATTGAAGTGACAAAGAAAAACGACGGCGGCGATGGGTCCAGCCTCGACGATTTGTTTTTCCCAAATCAACCACAGCCCGACGAGAACAACTCGCGCCGCAATCCGCGCAGCGCGCCGCCGCTGCAAAGCGAAGGCTCCGGATTCATCGTTAGGCCGGATGGATATATCTTCACGAATTATCACGTGCTCGACGGCGCCGACCGCATCGATGTGAAATTGAAAGATGGCCGCGAATTTCAGGCCAAGGTCGCGGGCACGGATGAGAAAACCGACGTGGCCGTAATCAAAATCGACGCGAACAATTTGCCGACGGTGCAGATCGGCGACAGCGATGCGATCCGCGTGGGCCAATTCGCTTTCGCAATCGGTGCGCCCTTCAAGCTTGATTACACCTTCACCTACGGCGTGATCAGCGGAAAAGGCCGAAGCAAATTAATCTCGAACAGCGGCTATTCGATCTCGGATTATTTGCAGACCGACGCGTCGATTAATCCCGGAAACAGCGGCGGCCCGCTCTGCGACATCGATGGAAAAGTGATCGGCATGAACACGCTGATCAATGGATTGAATCGCGGACTCGGCTTCGCCATTCCGAGCAATCTGGTCAACGAAATCGGCCAGCAATTAATTTCCGGTCAGCGAATCATTCGGCCGTGGCTCGGCATTCGCATCGAAACGCTGGGCGACGACCAATCGATTCGCGATCTCTTCAAAGGCCTTGAGAAAGGCGTGGTCGTGCGCACGATCGAAGCCGACGCGCCTGCTTACAAAAGCGACCTGCGGCCCTTCGATGTCATCACGCAAGTCGATGGCGCGCCGGTCGCGAGCGACACGCAATTGCAGCGCGAAATTCTCAAAAAGAAAGTCGGGCAAAGTGTCGACCTGACCGTTTGGCGCAAAGGTCAGACGCTGAAAATTCCCGTGACGGCCGGAGAGTTGCCTGGGGAAATCGGCCGCGTCGCGAACGCGCCCGGCCCGGGCCCGCAGAAGCAGGAAGACACGAACAAGTTCGGTTTGCAGGTGCAGGAAATAACCAAGGAGGTCGCGGCCCGTTTGAAAATCGAAACGACGCAGGGCGTTATCGTGACCGATGTGGCCGACGACAGCCTCGCTTCCGCGCAAGGCATCGAACGCGAAGACGTCATCACCGAAGTGGATGGCAAACCGGTCACGAACGTGCAGACGTTTCGCGATGCTCTGACGAAAGCGGATCCGCGCAAAGGCGTTCTCCTTTATCTCGATCGCAAAGGAAGCAAAACCTTCGCCGTCCTGAAAGCCGGCGCCTAACGAGTGGCGCTTTGAACACAAACGCGCGCCGATTCACCTGAACCGCGCGCGTTGCGAGGAAATTTAAGCGCGCAAAATGCGCGCCGTTGCGGAACGCCTACGCGCTGGAGCCGCGATTTCCGCTGACGAGCAAGATGATCCCGCCGACGAGACAAATGCCGCCAACAATCGGACCGATCGGCACCGGATGTTCTTCGTGTTTGTTAATTTCGAGCGGACCCACTTTCGCCACGTTTTCTTTCGTGGTGAAGCTGGCGTAACCGCCGTAAGCGAGCGCGATGATGCCGACCGCGATGAGAATGATGCCGAGGATGCCTAAAGGTTTCATAGAATGGAGTGACTAAAGTGTGCGCCGTCCCTGGATCAAATTGATGATCAGCACGACCACCGCGATAACGAGGAGAATGTGAATGAAGCCGCCGAGAGCGTAACCGCTGACGAGGCCGAGCAGCCAGAGCACCAACAAAATTACGAAGATAGTCCAGAGCATATTTAATCCTTTTGGGTTGAGGTTTACTTGCTGCTTCGTGCGCGGGCACGCGCTTGCGCTTATCCATCGCGTTTTTTGATTTGCCAGACTTTTCTCGACCTGACCGCGATTAACATAGATTCGCACATTTTTGCTGGCCGCCGTTCGCCGAACCGCATAGAACGAACTCACTCAACCGTACCCCATTTTCCTCTATGCGTTTCTATTCCATTCTCAGTTTGCTCGTTCCCTTACTTTTCGCCGGTTGCGCGAATGAAGGTGTCATTGTTCGCAAAGATTCCGGCCCGCTTCCGTTCTACGAAACGATCGGTGTCGACGGGTCCTACGCCTTTATTTTGCGGGATCGCGCCGGCTCGATGCATCGGCAATTAGTCAGCGCGGAAGTTTTCGATCGCTACGCGGTCGGTCAGTATTTCAATGATCAGCAACCGGCCGCCACACGCGAAGAGCGCGCCCCCGATTACAAAGACATGCAGGCCACGAGCATGCATCTTCGGGCCGAACGAATCGCGCAACTCGCCCGCGCGCCGCTCACGATCACGACGCTTCATTTAGTGAACGCGGCGCCAATTCCGGCCGCGTCTCGTGTTGCCGCGCCGGCTGCGAAATCTCAACAGCCCGTCGCCAAACGCATCGCCACCGCGCCAGCAAAAAAGCACCCGGTTCGCCTGGCAAAAAGGACACCGCATAGAACGCAGACGCTCATGCTGGTGAGCGTGGCGCGTTAGTCGCTCGCGAAATTTCGCAGCGTCGACGAATTGCCCGCGTCGATGACAAACGTATGATGCGGCGTGGTTGATTCCGAACGCGCCGCGAGCAAGCGCATCGCCGAACTCCGAGCGCAAATTCAGGAACATAATCGCCGCTATTACGAAGAAGCGGCGCCGACGATAAGCGATCAGGAATACGACGCGCTTTATCGCGAACTTTCGGATCTCGAGAAACAATTTCCCGACCTCGCTTC
This sequence comes from uncultured Chthoniobacterales bacterium, assembly GCA_964235895.1. Taxonomy (GTDB): domain Bacteria; phylum Verrucomicrobiota; class Verrucomicrobiia; order Chthoniobacterales; family UBA10450; genus JACCTI01. Next base: position 22,504 of record CAXSCV010000001.1, on the reverse strand, counting down.
GCCCGATTCACCGACGCAAAAAGTCGGCGGCGCGCCGCTGAAAGCCTTCGCGCAGGTGGAGCATCGCGTGCCGATGCTCAGCCTCGACAACACTTATTCCGAGGAGGAATTGGCGGATTTTTATCATCGGCTGCAACGACTTTTGCCTAACGAGTCCATTCCCGTAGTGATCGAGCCGAAGGTCGACGGCGTGGCCGTTTCGCTTCTCTATGAAGAGGGCGAGTTGCGCTACGGAGCAACTCGCGGAGATGGAACTGTCGGTGACGACATTACGCAAAACCTTCGAACGATTGGTTCCGTGCCCGCGCGCTTGAAAGGCAACGCGCCGCGTCTGCTCGAAGTGCGCGGCGAAGTTTTCATGGATAAAAATGGTTTCGCGCAACTGAACTTGAAGCGCGCCGGAGATGGACTTCCCGCTTTTGCCAATCCGCGCAACGCCGCTGCCGGTTCGCTCAAACAACTCGATCCTGGAATGGCGGCGCAACGTCCGCTCGGCGTTGTCTTTTATGGCACGGGCGTGATCGAGGGCGCGAATCTCGAAGCGCATTCGCAGCTTCTTCCGTTGCTGAAAAAACTTGGGCTGCCGATCGCGGAACGTTCGTGGCGCGCCGATTCGGTCGAGGAAATTTTGCGCGCGATCCGCGAGCTCGATGAAGTGCGCGGCGATTTCGCTTATCAAACCGATGGCGCGGTCGTGAAAGTCGATTCCTTCGCGCAACGCGAGCAGCTTGGGTTCACCGCGAAGTCGCCGCGTTGGGCGATCGCCTACAAATACAAAGCCGAACGCGTCGAGACGTTGCTGCAGGACATCCTGATTCAAGTCGGCCGCACCGGCGTGCTCACGCCGGTCGCCGCGCTGGAACCGGTCACGGTCAGCGGCAGCCGCGTCGCGCGCGCGACCTTGCACAACGCCGACGAAATTGAGCGCAAAGACATTCGCATCGGCGACACCGTGCGCATCGAGAAAGCTGGCGAAGTCATTCCCGCAGTCGTCGAAGTGGTGCTCGCGAAACGTCCGCCGAAAGCGAAGCCGTTTGATTTTTTTGCGCACATCGACGGGCGCTGTCCGGTCTGTCATGCGCCGGTTCATCGCGATCCGGAATTCGTCGTCTGGCGTTGCACGAATATTGTTTGTCCTGCGCAGGCGACGCGCCGTTTGGAATTTTTTACCGCTCGCGGCGCGCTCGATATCGAGAGTCTCGGCGGTATCGTTGCGGATAAATTGATCGAGCGCGGACTGGTGCGCGAGCCGCTCGATTTGTTCGAGTTACAAGTCGAGCAGCTTGCGACTTTGAATCTCGGCACCGAGGAATCGCCGCGAATTTTCGGCGAGAAAAACGCCGCTAAAACCGTGCAGGCGATTGCGCGCGCGCGCACCTTTCCGCTCTCGCGCTGGATCTTTGCGCTCGGCATTCCCGAAGTGGGAAAAACCACCGCCACACAGCTCGCGCAATTTCACCGCGACATGGATGCGGTCGCGCATTCCGATTTGTTGCGCGATGTCGTCGCTTATCATCGCGTCGGCGAGGAAGCGAAGCAGGCGCGCCGCGAGGACGCTGCGCGTCATCAGGCATTGAAAGAGGAAATCGAAGCGATCAGCGGTCGATTAATTGGAAGCGGCTTCGCCACGAAATCGAAAAGCAAAACGGAAAAGAAAATCGGCATCGTGACCGAACTCGGGCCGGTCGTGGCGGAAGCAGTTCTCTCATTTTTCGCTTCGGCGGACGGCGCAAAAACATTGCGTCGAATGCGCGAACTGAAGATCGCGCCGAAGAGCGAAATGATTTCGCGAAAGGCCGCGGCGAATCTGCCGCTTGCCGGCAAAACTTTTGTTCTGACCGGAACGTTGCCTTCGCTGACGCGCGACCAAGCGAGCGCGCAAATTGAAGCGCGTGGCGGGCACGTGAGCGGAAGCGTCAGCAAAAATACCAGTTACCTGCTGGCGGGCGCGGACGCCGGCAGCAAGCTGGAAAAAGCGAAGACGCTCGGCGTTTCTATTCTCGACGAAACCGGTTTTCGCAAGTTGCTCGAAAGCGGAACAACTCGTTAGGCTACGGCGTGCGATCGAGGCCGAGCGGCATCGCCTGGCGCGGCGAAAAAGGCGAAGCCAACATGGCCGGACGCTGCGCCGCTGGATGAAAATCAGCCTCCACTTCGAAGGTCATTTTCTCTCCATCGCGCACGACCGTGATCGGCACTTTGTCGCCCGCGGTAATGAAGAAGGACGCATCAATCACATCTTCCGGCTGATGCACTTTCGTCTTGCCGACCTGCAACAAAATATCCCCGGTCTTGGCGCCGGATTCAGCCGCCGGCGTTCCCGGCATAATCTCGGTGAACTGCGCGGTCGAGCCATCGACCTCCGCCGGCGCGGGCGCGACATTGATGCCGACCCAACCGTGCCTCGGTTCGCCGAAGCGCACAAAATCGCTCCGGATTTTTTCCGCGGCATCGATCGGCAACGCATAACACGCCGAGCCATTCTCCACGCTGCTTACTAAAATGCCGACGACTTCGCCTTTGAAATTGAGCAGCGGCGCCCCGGCTTCACCGCGTTGCGTCGGCAAGTTCACTCGCAAATGCGTCGTGGAAAAATAACGGCCAAGCAATTTGCGATCGAAGCCGGCGATCATGCCAAAGCTCGGGGATTTCGGAAGATCGAGCGGAAAACCGATCGTCAAAACCGGCGTCGCCACTTCCAGGCCTTCCGATTTTCCGATCGGCAACGACGGGGTCGAAGCATCGACTTTCAACATGGCGATTCCACTGCGCAGATCGGCCATGACCTGACGCGCGGGAATTTCTTTGCCATTCAACTCGACCGTAAAATTATCCGCTTCCGCGCCGACGGAATAAGCTGTGTAAAGCGTGCCGGTGGGATCGATGAAAAAGCCGGTGCCGGAAATTTTTCCGTGCTGATCGACCGCGCGAATTTTCACGACCGCCTTGGCCGCGCGATCGAAGATTTCCTTGACCTCGTGGCTGATCGTGTTGGCCGATTGCTCCTGCGCCTGCAGGGCGGAAACGAGAGCAAGGAAAACGCAGCCTAACGAGAGCCTAACGACCATCGGATAAAAAATCCGGCCTGGGCCGACGTTCCCCCTAGAACCTGAGCGCCGCCTCATAACTCACGGGAGTACTATCGAGCACGTAGCGCGGAGTCGCGCCGGTCCGGTGAGTCTGAGCACGTTCGTTCACGATGCGAAAAGGCGTAGCACCGAGATCGCGCAAGGCGACCGGAGTCTTGGAAAGGCTCCAACTGGATTCCGGATCAACCGAAGCGACCATGGGCGCGCGTTCCGCGACCGTGGCGACGTTCCCGGCGTTAGGAGTCTGCATGCGGAGCGAGAGCGCGGCTGCGCAAACGACGACCGCTGCAGCCGCCGCGGAATAGGAATTCAGCGCGGGCAGATTCAAGCTGAACAGGAAATCGTGCGTGCGTTGCAAGGCGAGACGCCAGAGGGGTTGACGCAAAAGTTCGGCGCGCTGGCGACGATGGAACTCGTGCAGAAAATTCTCGAAGTAAGCCGGCGGCGGTTGCTCGTGGCGTTTTAAGCGGAGCAGTTTGCCGATGTCTTCTTCGTTAAATTCGTTCATGCAGCGGATGATTTAGGAGACTGGATTTTTGCGAAATTCTTCGAGGTAATTCTGCAACTGCCGATTCGCGTAAAAGAGCCGGGAACGTACCGTGCCTTCAGAGACGCGCAAGATTTTGCTGATCTCGGCGTGTGGCATTCCTTGAATGTGAAACATGGTAACCACGGCTCTGTGTTCTTCAGACAATTTCATCATGGCCTCGTTCAATCTTACCTGCAGTTCGGAGAGGTCCGCTTCCCGCACCGGACTGCTCGATTGCGTGAGCTCGAGGAACTCTTTGTCGTTCTGAATGCTCGCGTCCACATCGTCGAGGCTGAGGTTGAAACGGCGGCCGCGTTTCTTCAAAAAGTTCAACGTCATGTTGACCGCGATGGAATGAATCCAGGTATAGAAAGACGACTTGCCGCGAAAGCCGCGGATCGATTTGTAGGCTTTCGAAAAAACGTCCTGGAGCAGGTCGTTCGTGTCCTCGTGGTTCGAGGTCATGTTATAAACCAAACCGTAAAGACGCGGCGTGTATTTGACCACGAGCTGGTCGAACGAGCCGACATCGCCCTCCTGCGTGCGCGCAACCAGTTGCTTGTCTTCGTCCGATCGAGGCTGGTCTGTCACGTCTCGTCTAGCCTTAGCACGAGGCCGAAGACCGGACGACAACAAATCGGAAAAGCGCCGCGGCGACGGCAAAGCAATGGTGGAATTCATCTTTCTCTTCTCAACCGGCATTCCTTAACGCCGATCGCGCACGGACATTAAATAGAGCAAATTCCCGAGCGTCGCGACGAAGGCGGCGACGTAGGTGAGCGCGGCGGCATTGAGGACATTGTTCACGCCGGCGGTTTCCTGGCCCGGCTGCACCATGCCCATTTGTGTAAGGATAATTTTCGCGCGCCGCGAAGCATCGAACTCCACCGGCAGTGTGATTAACTGGAAGGCCAGCAGAATCATGTAGCAGTAAATGCCGATCGTGATCAGCCCCGTCATGTGGAAAATGAATCCACCGAAAATGAGGAACGGCAGCATGCGCGATGCGATCGAGGTCACCGGCACGATCGCCATCCGCCATTTTAATGGCGCATACGCTTTCGCATGTTGAATCGCGTGACCGGATTCGTGCGCGGCGATGCCGAGGGCCGCGACCGACGGCGTGTTAAAGACGCCGCTGGAAAGATGGAGCTGCTTGCTCGTCGGGTCGTAGTGATCACCGAGATAATCATTCGTCTCGACCACAGTGACGTCATGAATCTGCGCCGCCGATAAAATTTCGCGCGCGGCTTCCGCGCCAGTGACATTCGAACTCGCGCGCACTTCGCCCCATTTCTTGAAGGCGTGGCTCACCCGCCATCGCGCCCAGAGTGCGCTGATTATAGGCAGCCCGACCAGCAGGAGCCAATTGGAGCCAAAGCCAAAACCGTAGGGGTGATAGAACATTGTAATTTGAGTACGTGGTTAGACGCCAAATTTCGGCATTCGTTCAAGAACTGCTGACGATAATCCTTTGCGCGCGCTGTTCTATTCAACCGTTGGCGCTCGCTTGATCCCTGAGCCTGTGTGAGATCCTTTGCCGTTTTCGCGGCTCAGGATGAAACGATAGAGCGCGCAGATTACTTGCCCGCCCGCGCGTAAGGCGCGCGCTTTAAATCTCCAAGCGTTTTTCGAACTTCGAGATCAGACGATTTCCATTTTCGGTTACGAGCGCGACGTCTTCGATCCGCACGCCGCCGAGTCCCGGATAATAAAGACCGGGCTCGACCGTGATGACTTGGCCCTTTTTGAAAATCGTTTTCTGAAAACGCGGGAACTCGTGGATTTCCAAACCAAGTCCGTGACCCGTGCCGTGAAAGAAGCCGACGTTTTTTCCGTCGCGCACTTCCGTCGGAAAACCTTGCTCCGCGAAAAACTTTTTCACTTCGTTGTGAATCTTTAATCCGTCCGCGCCCGGCTTCATTTTCTTCAGCGCCATCTCCTGCCCTTCGCGTACCGTTTGCCAAAGCTTGCGCTGCTCCTCGCTGGCGCGGCCGCGCACCACCGTCCGCGTCATGTCGCCGTAATAACCGCTCTTCGCGTCGCGCGGAAAGATGTCGAGAATAATCAACGAATTCGCCAGCAGCGGACCCGAGCCGCGCTCGTGCGGATCGCAGGCTTGATCGCCCCCGGCGACGATCGTATTCGCGGGCAACCCGCCGGCGTGCAAAATCGCCGAGTCGATTTCCGCGCGCAAAATTTCCGAAGTCAGCACGCGCCCGAACCAATCGAGCTTATTGTTGCGGCGCGCTTTGCAGGCCGCCAGCACTTCCATGGCGCGCGCCATTCCCGCTTCAGTGATGGACAACGCGCGCCGCATCAGTTTCACCCCATCGTCCGTTTTCGTCTCGCGCTCCGGCCAGAAAAGACCGTTCGTGGTTTGCAGGCGAATTTTCTTTCCCGCCAACTCGTTAGCCAAACCGAGCGGAAAATTTGCCGGCACCAAAGCCGAACGCACGCCGCGTTTTCCGAGAAAATGCGCGACCACTTTTTCAAAGGCCGGCGTCTTCACTGCCTTGCCCTGCACCTCGCGCTCGAATTTCGAATAAGGCACGAACTCGTCTGCTTGCCCCTGCTTTTTGCCGCGATCGATTTCCAGATCGCTCAAGAGCAAAGTGCGTTTTCCATTTTGCTCGAGAAAGACAAACGGATCCGGCGCGAACAGGCGCGTGGCATACAGCATATCGGGATCCTGTTCACTGGCCGCGACGATGAGACGAGTCGGAGAAGTTTTTTTGCTCACGATTAATTTGTAAACGCGCGGCTCGCGCTTGTCATCCCCGCGTGCCGGATCGCGATCCCGCACTGTCGCGGCCTAACGAGTTATCCGCGCCGCACTTCCAGTTGCCGTCGCAAAATCCAAAGCAGCACGCCGAGCAACGCGATGGTCGAACTGATCAACACCGTGGTGTCAAAAGTGAACACGCCGAAGTTCATTCCCAGGTAACGCTTCTCCGCGCCGAAGAAAACATTCGGCCGGCCGCCGCGCCGATAATCGCTTTGCTCCATCTCCGCGTTGGAAATCAAATCGGAAACTTTTTGGTTCACGTAAAGTTGCTCGGCGGTGATCGGACCGGACGCGTTCGCAAAATCCGATCGGCGAAATCCGCGCGTGCCCGCTACTATTTCGTCGATTTGGTGCAGATAATTATCGAGTTCCTTGGCCGATTTCGCTTCGAGGCCGGAAAGAATCGCCAGCACCTCCTTGAGATCGTTCAGACGCAAACGCGACTCCGGACTTTTCGCATCGGGCGCGAGTCGCTGGATTTCCGCGTTCACCTTTTCCTGGCGGCGGGTCAGCGGATTCAACTTCGCCTGCGCGACGACCAGCTCTTCATACGACCAGCGCATGGCGATGAATTGGCAGACAAACGGCACCTGCAATTTGCTGTCCATTTTCTTGTTCGTCTGCTCGTTCGGGTGCTCGGAGAACCAACGCGAAAAAGTGTAAACGAGGCCGAGGTTGCGATTCATGTCCTCGTACTTAATGAGCGCGCCGCCCATGATAATCTGCGGAATCAAAATGAGCGGCACGATGTTCGCCGCGGTCTTCGGATTATCGACTAACGAGGAGACGACCAGCCCGAGCGCGACGCCGCCCATCGCGGTCATGACCATGATGCCGAGATCGATCCAAAACATCCCGCGGATGGCCAGAATCCAATTCCCGATCAACACAAAAAGAACGCATTGGAAGACGGCGAAAATGCCTAACGAGAGCACTTTCGAGAGGACGTAATAGGGCAAACGGACATCGAGATTGCGCTCGCGTTGCAGCACCGCGCGATCGCCGATGATGTCGTCCGCGCTATTCGTTAGGCCGAGGAACATCGCGACGATCAGTCCGAGAAACAGGAACGTCGGAATGTGATAGGCGGAGGCGAAATCGTATTCGCCGCTATCGGAATAACGCAGGAGCGTGGCGATGAGCAGCGCGAGAACGGGCGCGACGCCGATGGTGATGACGAGGTTGCCGCGGTTGCGCAATTTGCTCATGAAGGCGCGCCGCAAAAGCGTGCGGAGTTGCGTCCACTCGTCGTGCCAGCGGATTTGGCGTCGCGCATTTTCCGCGGGCGCGGCCGGCAGAGGATTCATCGGATCGCGCCGGAGCGAAACTTGTTTGACGTCCTGGATGAGCCGAAACGCTTCGTACTTATCGCGCCAAAATTCCGGCGAGTAACGGCGCGCCGCCACCAGTTGGCCGCGATTATTTTCCTCGTAAATGACGTCGCCGCTGATGTCGCGCAGCGGCGTTTCCAAGACATCGAAAATGAATTCCGGCCGCGTCGTTCCGCAGGACGGGCAAGCGCCAAGATCAGCGCCGTATTGATGTTGATGCTCCGCTTCCGCGAAGTAGCGCAGCATGTCGGTCGGCGTGCCGAAGAAAACCAAGCGGCCGCCTTTATCGAACAGGATCGCCTTGTGAAACATCTGAAAAAGTTTCGAGCTCGGCTGATGAATGGTGACGATGATGATCTTGTTGTGCGCCATCCCGCGGATGATCTCGATCACGTGCTCGGAATCTTTAGAGGACAATCCCGAGGTCGGCTCGTCGAAGAGATAAACATCCGACGAACCGATCATATCGAGGCCGATGTTGAGCCGTTTGCGCTCGCCGCCGCTGAGCGTTTTTTTCACCGGACTGCCGACCACGCTGTCGCGCCGCTCGCTCAAGCCGAGCTCGACTAATTTGCTCTCGAGCCGGCGCGTCCGATCGCGTTGCGACAAATGCGGCGAACGAATCGCGGCGGCAAATTGCAAGTTCTCCGCGATCGTCAAATGCTCGTCGAACGCGTCCTCCTGCGGGATGTAACTGACGTAGCGCTTGAGCGTATCGAGGTTGTCGTAAAGCGATTGATCGTTCAGCAAAATCTGCCCGCCGGTCGGTTGAATTTGGCCGCCGAGAACTTTGAGCAACGTGCTCTTGCCCGAACCGCTCGCGCCCATCACGCAAACGAGCTCGCCGCGATTAACCGTGAAGGAAATGCCGTCGAGCGCGACCTCGGAATTGCCGAAGCGATGATTCAAATCCACCACTTCGAGGCTGCGAATAATGTTCCGTTCTTCCTCGATGATGCGCTCGGAAAAGTTGCAGCGGAGGAATTGCCCGATGTCGATGCGAATGGTGTCGCCGTCGGCCAATGGCGCGGTGCCGCGAACCGGCGTGTCGCCAACCATGATCGGTCGGTCGGACTCGATCACTTCCAGCGTGCCGACGCGCGCGTCGTAATCGCAAAGAATCTTTAGCAAGACATCGCCGCTCGTGCCGGGCGAAAGCAAAATGTCGTCCGCTTCCAGTAAGCTCGGATTATTCGAGACGAGATATTCGGACTTCGACGCTTTGAGTTGGAAGCGGCCGCCCATGGCCCGCGCGCGCCGGCGCAGGTCGCTCAAATCCATCTCGCTGTCGTTGTGAAAAACGATCCGGTCTTCCAAGGTCGCTTCGACTTGCGTGCCGGATTTTAATTTCACGCCGTTGATCACGGCATCGACATCGCGGAGCGCTTTCACGCGCACCTTCAAACCAAAGGTCACTTCCAGCGAACTTTCGCGAGAACGCGCGCGTTCGAGTTGCACCTGATCGGCGTCCTTCGGCACGCGCACAAAAATCTGCGGGAGCGAAACGTTTTTCTTCGCGTTGAAATAGGCGGCCAGCTCCTGATAAGTCAGCACCTGATCGCCGATCAGAATGCGCTGTCCCGGATAAATGCGGCAGAAACCACCGCGCAAAAGCGGACGTCCGCGGACGGAAACGGGTTGCCCGCTGTAGTTCTTCAACAGGATGAGATCGTGATAGCGAAACGCGAGCAACCGCTCGTTAGGCGCGAGATTTTTCAGGAGAATATCGGAGGCGCCGTTCGGTCCGAAAGACAAAGACTCGAGCGGCGATGCGCCACGTTGATAAATCGATGGATCGGAATCTTCCGACGCGTTCAGTTGATAGACGATATCGATCGCCTGCGCCGCCATTCCGAGCTGCGACATGAAAGAATAAAACGCAACCACCTGCTCCTGCTTCAGGCCGGCCTGCGAGATCAAATCGTAAAGCTGCACCCCGAGCATGACCTTGCGGTCAGCGCTCAGGCGCGCGGCCAGCTTCTGCGCCATCACGGAAAGGTCCTGCTGCTCGTAAAGCGCCTGGCGAAAGAGTTGCCGCAGCTCCGAGTAAACCGCTTCCGGATAATCGTAACGGAGGAAGCCGAGGCTGGAATCGATTTCCTCCTCCAGCAAAACGCCGTCCGCTTTTGAAAAACTCGCCAGCACCTGGATGAGCAACGGCAAAAGATTTGGGCCTTCCGCGACGCTCCGTGGTTTCCGCAAAGCGCGCCGCATCCAGCGCCGGCTTTTGCGCTGCATGCGATAGGCAAACGGCGTCACGCGCTGGACGGCGCGGTCGATCTTATCGGCAAGGGTAGTGGCGGGTGGCGGCATTCGTGGAGCGGCGCTCAAAGTAAATCTGAGACCTCGGACGCGCAATCCTCCACAGAGCACGCGCCCTGCCGCCGGGGGCAAGGAACGTTCGCGCGAACGAATAAACCGACGCGGCTCAAGTCGTGCTCTTTTGCAATGCCATCTTCTTCATGATAATCTCTTCACCCTCGCAAAAGACGAGTTCTTCCTATGTCGCAATCCGATCGTAACTCGAAAAAGGAAAACAAATCCGGAGGCAACGAGCCGAGCTTTAATTGGCGCGGTGTCGTCCTCATCGCCATCGCCTTCGCGCTCATCGGGCTGGCGGTCCTCTTCCGCGGCGGAACTTATAACAACGTCGAGGACGTCCCTTACAATCGCTTCCTCGATCTCCTCGAGAACAAGCAGATCGCCAACGACCGCAATTATCCGCTACAGCTCGTCGTTGAAGAAGGCCGGCCGACCCAAACTCTGCGGGGCGCTTACATTAAGCAGGGCGTCGGGCCGAATCCTGCGCAGCAAGTGCCGTTTCGCACGACCGTTTATCTGAATTTCAACACCAACTTGCAGGAGAAGTTGGCCGAGGCTGGCATTCAGCCCGCGATCAAAATGGATTCAAACGTGATCGCGCAGACGCTGCTCGGTTTTGTGCCCATCGCCGTCTTTCTGGTCGTGCTTTATCTTCTCTTCCGGCAGCAAATTCGCATGGCCGGAAAAGGCGCGCTCAATTTCGGTAAATCGAAAGCGCGCATGCTCGCGCGCGACAAAAATAAGATCACCTTCAAAGACGTCGCCGGCGTCGAGGAAGCGAAAGACGAAGTGACCGAGCTGGTCGAGTTCCTGCGCGATCCGAAAAAATTCCAGAAACTCGGCGGCCGCATCCCGAAAGGCGTGCTGCTGGTCGGTCCTCCCGGAACTGGCAAGACTTTGCTCGCGCGCGCTATCGCCGGCGAAGCGGACGTGCCGTTCTTTTCCATCAGCGGCTCGGATTTCGTCGAGATGTTTGTCGGTGTCGGCGCCAGCCGCGTGCGCGACATGTTTGAGCAGGGCAAGAAGTCAGCGCCCTGCATTATTTTCATCGATGAAATCGACGCAGTCGGTCGTCATCGCGGCCACGGAGTCGGCGGTGGACACGACGAACGCGAGCAAACGCTAAACGCGCTTCTGGTCGAGATGGACGGCTTCGATACGCAAGAAGGCGTCATCATCATCGCCGCGACCAATCGTCCCGATGTCCTAGATCCCGCGCTCTTGCGTCCGGGTCGGTTCGATCGGCAGATCACGGTAAACTTGCCCGACGTCAAAGGCCGCGAAGAAATCCTCCGCGTTCATTCCAAGAAAGTGAAACTCGCCGAAGGCGTCGACCTGCAGGTAGTCGCGCGCGGGACCCCGGGTTACTCCGGCGCTGAGCTAGCCAACGTTATCAACGAAGCCGCGTTACTTGCCGCTCGCCGCGGGCTCAAAGGCATCACGCTGCATGAGTTAGAAGAAGCGCGGGACAAAGTACGCTGGGGCAAGGAACGCCGCAGCATGGCGCTCAGCGAAAAGGAAAAGACGAACACCGCCTATCATGAAGCCGGGCACGCTTTGCTTCTGGAGTTACTCGAGCACACCGAGCCGCTGCACAAAGTAACCATTATCCCGCGCGGTCCCTCGTTAGGCAGCACCATGTGGTTGCCTGAAGAAGATAAGTATACCAACCGCAAGAACGAGCTTGTCGCCAGCTTAACCGTCGGCATGGGCGGTCGCGTCGCCGAGGAAATTGTCTTTGGCGATGTCACTAACGGCGCTCGGGGCGACATCAAGAATGCGACTTCGATCGCTCGCCGGATGGTTTGCGAATGGGGCATGAGCGAGAAGATGGGCATGGTTGAATACGGGGAACACGAAGACTACGTCTTCCTCGGCCGCGACATCTCGCGCGCGCGTGATTACAGCGAAGCGACCGCTGAGCAGATCGACCGCGAAGTGCGCAAGCTAATCGACGACGCCTACGCCACCGCGAAGAACATACTTACCGCTCACCGCGATAAGCTGGAGACCATCGCCAAGGCCTTGCTTGAATTCGAAACACTCGACGGCAAGCAAATCAACGAAATCATCGAGCATGGCCGAATGTTGAATCCGCCGCCTGGACCACCGCCCGCTTCTGGTCAGAAGATGCAGCCCGAGAAGCCGCCTAAGCAGGTTGTGGTCGCTCCCGACGTTACGCCTCCTCTTCCCGGCGGTCTGAGCGGCGCGCCTGCCTAACGAACGCTTCTGTTCTAAGTTCCATCGCGAGCTCTTTGCAAGGACGCGATGTCCAGTTTTTGCATCTCCATTAGCGCGTGTATTACTCGTTCTGACCGCGCCGGATCCCTTATCCCGCATCAGTTCCCAGAGGAGCGTTAGCGGCCGGAAACCTTTCTCGCCATAGTAAGTCGTCGACGATCTTCCCCTCCTTAAACCGACGATAAGACTTAACCTTTGCCTCGCCTACGACCGTCCACTACTTCCAGACGGAGCTACATGGACGAAACCGAATCGGTCGCTTCGAGGAACAAAGACTTATCTCTTCCGACGGAGCAGCCAACTCGGCAGCTCCGGTATTTCACTCCCTGGCTCTTCGTTTTTACGGCCGTTTGGCTAGTAATCTATCTGCTCTTCTTTCCAAATGCCGGTGCCTTGGCCGCCCGGAACTGGCCGCTGGTCCTGGTCGGTCTTTGTGGCGCAACCATCGGTAACATCACGGCCATCGGAGGCGGGCTTGTTTTTATTCCTGTGCTTCTCTTTGCCTACCAAGCCGACCCAATCGCCGCGCTTAAGCTTTCGTTTGTTACACAAGCTGTCGGGATGACCAGCGGGGCTCTCGGTTGGCTCCGACGCGGAGCTGTGCCGCTCCGCCTTTTGGCCTGGACCGTGCCAGCACTGATCATAGGCGCGTTGATCTCCACCTTTTTCATCCGCGCCAACCCCATGCTGGTGAAAGGACTCTTCGGGCCCATCTGCCTCGTCGCCGGCTTCTTAACCTTGCTCACAGCCAATCGCAAAGGTGGCTTGCCGGATCTTCCACCAAAAGCCAACGCACCGATCACGCTCGTCTCTGCCTTGGGCGGTTTGATTACTGGCTGGGTCGCAATCGGCGAAGGCGAGATTGTCGCCGCCTTCTGCATGCTCGCCTATAGGCTCGACGCAAATCGAGCACTGGGTCTAGGTGTCGTCTTACTCTCCCTTAACTCGATCCTGCTGGCTGGCATCCATGGTTTTGTCCTAGGCGGCGTCCCTTGGGACATGGCTATCTTCACTATATTAGGCGTGCTCTGGGGTGGGCGGCTCGGCCCTTACCTTGCACAATGGTTTTCCAGCAAGAACGCGAAGCGCCTCTTCGCCTGTGTCGCCATTCTCGATGGCATGCTCATTCTTCTTCAGGCGCTCGGCCTGCTTGCGTGGCTAAAAACGCATCATTCTTTCTAATAGGCCGCGCCCCAGCAGTCGCCGCGGCAGAGCCGTAAAAGTGCCGGCGACTTGGGATTTTCTGGAAAAGGGCCATGAATAGATCGCGACCCGCTAACGACCAAAGAGATACGATATGAAAAAATTCACTAGTTTATTGATTGGATGTTCGCTGGCCTTGGCCGGAGCCGCCATGGCGCAACAGCCTGATGGGCAGGCGAGCCCAAATCCGAAGCATGCCGATAAAGGCAAAGGCCATACGGAGGAAGCAAAACACGGCACCAATGAGATGAAGCCTCACGGTCCGGGCCAGCACGACGCGAAGAATACGCCGCAGATGCAGAAAGCCGAATCAGCGCCGAAACCCGAACCTTCAGTCGCCCAGCGGCAGGGAGACAAGCACGGGCCCAAGTCGGCAAAGATGGAGAAAGCCGCAACGACGCCTAACCCTGCCCCGTCGGTCGCAGCGAAAACGGCGGTTGCCGGTCAACCCGCAGCCAGCGCCAGTGCGACACCCGATGCAAAGAAGCAGGCGGAAGAGCGCAGAAAAGGCGCGAAGAATCCTGCCATCGCCGCCAAACCGTCAGCTACTCCAGCCACGGCCGCTGCTACTCCGGCGCCGACCGCCTCGGCCGCTCCTTCAGTTGCGCCCGCTGCACAAGCTAAGACTGCGGGCCAGCCCAAAGAGCTAGCAAATAAGATCGCCGCAGCGAAGAAGCCCGCTCCCCAACAGGTCCAACAGATCAAGGCCGAGCACGCGAACTTCCACGCGCAACCTAAGCCTCAACTCGCCCCAGCGGTGACGTTTAATCCAAACCATCGGATTGAAGGAAGCGACCGGTGGCAGGGTCAACAATACGAAGCTTTCCGCTCGTATCATCCGGAACGGCACGATGAGGGCTGGTATCACTCGCACTATAGTCGGGTGGAACTGATCGGTGGCGGTTACTACTACCAGAATAACGGCTACTGGTATCCGGCCTGGGGCTACCGTCCTTCGGCTGAGTATTATGCCTACGATGGACCGATCTATGTCGGCCACCGTTCTGAGCCACCGGATCAGGTGATCGCGGATGTGCAAAGCGCGCTCCAGCAGACGGGTTACTACAAAGGTGAGGTCGATGGATTACTCGGGCCTTTGACTCGCGAGGCGCTAACCTCTTATCAGGACGACCAGGGACTTCCTTCGACGGCCGCGATCGACGAGCCGACGCTGGATGCTCTCGGGATGGGATCCTAGGAGACTCTAACTAACGTAACTTCGGAAAGCCGCCGGGCGCGAAAGTGCTCGGCGGCTTTTCTCTTTTAAAAGTCGTGCTTAGTGGAGACGCGCCGAGATGATCGAATTCCTTCTCAGCTTGGAACGGAATATCGGTCGGAGAGGTTAATCGACCGCACGCGTCAAGCCAGCCTCGCAATCCTTGCTCTGAATCATCCTTCGCATTGAACGGCGCTACCCGGTCGCGCAGATCGACTCGGTGTCTACATCGCTTAGTGATCACGCGAACGAAAAAGCGGGTTGATCCGACCTTCGCCGAACCAACCCGCTGCTGATGTTCCACCTAACCGGTAGCGCGCCTAAGGAGGGGCGCGGTTTGCCTTAGGGCTTGCGGAAGATGCGTCCGCTGGCCGGGTCGCGCACCAATTCGCCGCGCGGGACACCGCGCACATCGACGATGGCATGCGGAGGATACGGGCTCCGCAGGAAGCCAGGCTGACCGATTCTGCGGCCGTAAGGATAGTAGCTCATCGGACGGCCTTCGTAGTAACCGTTCCGATCGGCTTCGATCGACGCGCCGATGAGCGCGCCGGTGCCGGCTCCGATGCCGGCGCCAATGGCCGCGCCACGGACGTTCCCGGTGGCAGCAGCGCCGAGGATGGCGCCGGTGGCTGCGCCGAAGCCCGCGCCTTGGCCGGTGGGAGTATCGCAAGAACTAAGGGCAAGTGCGCCGAGCGCCACTGCCGCTACCAACATTGTATTGAGTTTTTTCATAATTTTATTCCAAGGAAGTTACAAACTAGCGGCGAAAATTTATCGAGGCTAGATGAAACTATAAGTCTGAATGGACGACGCGTTTCGCGCTCTTATTCGAATCTCGTAGAGCAAGCTTCAGGCCCACGCCGAGCGAAGGAGCTGGGCGGCGACGAATCCGGCTTTCTGCAGACGGTTGAGCCGATAATCTTTTTCGAAAACACGGAAACGATCGCGCTCCATCCGCCGCAGCAAGGTGCGGTAAACGGCGGCCATAATCTCAGCCGCGACCATGGCGCGACGATCTTCGCGCGGGAGAAGCGTTTTTGCTTTCTCGAAAAATGCATGGGAGCGCGCCGCCTGAAAATCCATTAAGGCAAGAAAGCGGGCGTCGTATTTTCGCGCCTGCAAATCGGCTTCGCTATAATGGAAACGGGTCAACTCATCGAGCGGCAGATAAATACGATCCACGCGCAAATCTTTGGCGACATCGCGGATGATGTTGGTGGTTTGCAAAGCGAGGCCAAGCTCGATCGCGTAGTCGCGGCACTGCGCGTTTTGATAACCAAAGATCTCGATGCTAACCAAGCCGACCGCGCTGGCCACGCGGTAACAATAAAGCCGTAAATCTTCGAAGGTAGGGTAACGAGAAATGGTCAGATCCATTTCCACGCCGGCGATGATTTCCTCTAGCATGGCGGGAGCGATGCGATACTTCGCCATGAGCTCGCGCAACTCGGCGGCTAGTGGGTTTTCTCCGACGCCAGGACTCGTTAGCCAGGCACGCCAAGCAGCCAGGTTTTGCGCTTTTTCGATGTTACTTAAAGAAGGCGAATCGGCGATGTCGTCGATCAACCGGCAAAAGGCATAGAAGGTGGTGATGTCCGCGCGGCGTTCCCGACCTAACGAGACAAAGGCGAGCGCGAGGTTCGATTTGCTCTGCCGTGTGATCTTCGCCGCGTCCATGTGCTCAATAACGAATCCAGGTTTCCTGGCCGATACGTCCGGTTTCACATTGGCGGAAAAGGCAAACCCAGGAAGCCAGCAGCCAGCCGGTAACTAGACCGCGCAGGATAACGTAAAGCGTTTTCCAAATGAGGAGAGCGGCCACCCGATCGGCAATTGCACCGCGAACGATCGCGTCGCAAGCGGTGAGCAGGAAACAATGCAGCGCGCAAATGAGTAGAAACCAGCCCAGGCGGCCGGCATCGCGGCGAAGGAATTCGCGATGCGCGTGGAAAGCTTTGCGCAGGCTCTCGTTATGGAGGACGAGCGAGATTTGCACCGAACAAAAGAGCAGAATCACCGCGACCATGATCGCGCGTTGAATAGGCAAGTAATCGAGCACGTCCGGCACATTGATGAAATACGCGAGTAAGAGCGGCAGCCTAACGACCAGTGTGCTGATGAGCACGACCAGGCCAGCCCACTTTAAAACAAAGGTGAAGCGACGCACGGCGAACTCAAAGAGCGCAGACTCTCGGAAGCTAAGTCCTTTGATCCAGGCCAGGCAAACCGTGATGAGATAAACCTGGATGTAAACACCGAAGAGATATTCGAAGATGAAGGAGACCGCGTCGACGGTCGCGGAAGTTTGGAAGAGAACCGATTCCGGTAGAACGGTGCGCCAGACTGGCAGGCGCCAATAGACGATCGGTTTGAAGAGCGCGGCGATCGCACTTAAGACAACGATTAGATAAATGAGATAACCCCAGAGAAGAAAACGTTGTCGAAGTGCGCGTAGTAACGCGCCGTGCAGACCTCGCCAATTGAAGAGCAACAAGAGCGCGGCAATGATCGAAAGCGGATAAGTGGTGGTGGCGTTATCGAAGATGCCGGCGACACCTTCCGCGGCCGGGAGCGGCGCCTCCCGCCAGACCTCGGCCAGGCGCGGCCACTCCCAGGTGCCGGGCGAGCCCATCCCGACAAAGTCGAGCTCGGAGGAATCGCGCAGCGGGGTGAAGGTAGCGAATTGGAAAACGAAATAAGCGAAGCCGAGCAACGCGAAGGTTAACCAGATGCGTTTAAAGCGAATGATGCAACGGAAGCCGTCGCGGAGCGCGAGACGAACTGGATTAAAGAGAAGGACGAGCAGGTAACCGAGGCAGAGACCGGCCAGTGGATAGAGTCGCGGCACATCTCGCCACATGTTAGTTAGAGCAACTAAGCGGCACTGTGCCTAACGAATCAAACCCCAATGGCGGCTGAACGGCCAGTAAACTAAGAGACCGCGCCCGACCAGGTTTTCCTCCGGGACGGGGCCCCAGTAACGGCTGTCGTAGCTATTGTAACTGTTGTCGCCCATCGCAAAATAATGTTCCTCCGGCACGACGAAAGTCTGACTTGGATTGGCCAGATAGTCGCGACCTAACGAGTAACCGCGGTAGCCATCCTTCGCCGCCATGACCCGCCGAAAACCGTAACCGTCCGCTTCGTGGCCATTCTGAAAAAGCCGGGGCGGATCGACGCGCAACTCATCGCCCGGCGTCCCCCCGAGCCGCTTAATGTAAAAGGGCGCGCCCGTTTCCGGATCGGCCGGAATAAGCGGAATATTATCGGTGCGAAAGACAAAAACATCGCCGTGATGAGGCTTGATGAAGTTGTAGCTGAACTTGTCGACGAAGACCTGATCGCCAGTGTCGATGTAACCCCGCGCGATGACCTGACCGCGGCGGTAAACGTTACCGGGGGAGACGCGGAAATCCTGATGCAAGGTTTCCGGCGGCGCATAAACAAGAAAGCTCTGATGCGAGCAAATGACGCGCGAAAAAGTGAAGAAGAAGCCGAATTTCTTAGGCACGATTTGCTGCACGCGATCGTCTTCCTGCGAGACGATATCGATGTAATTGCGCCCGAGAACAAAGAACTCCTCGGCGCGCCGAAAGATGTTCGGCGAAGGCTGGTCCGTCGGATAACCGATGATGCCGTTTAAGGTCGGTTGCATCGAGCCGGTAGGAATTTTGAAGGGCTGCAGAAAGTAGGAGCGAATGCCGATGGCCACGATGATCGCGACCAAAATTACTTCACAATTCTCCCGCCAATTTGCCTCCCAAGTCACGGGGGTGAGTTGGTGCAACTTCGTATCGAGCGCTTCCGCGTCGGTCTTGATGCGATCGGATTTCTTCGAGCGTAAAGCGGCATCGAGCGCGCCGATACGCGCCGCAACTTCGGCGCGATCTCCCTCAGTCAGAACGTCCTCTTTGTAGCGCAAATATTTCTGCGCATGCCGCAGCAAGAGCTTGCTGTGTTTCACAAAACGCGGGGTAAACATGCGGCGACACGCTACTCGAACCGTCTCCTTTGCAAACTGCAATTCGAGCGGCTTGGCCGCCCGCACTGACACGGCACATGACACGGCACAGAGTGATTGGCGTCTGGTATTCGCGAACGATTTTGCTTACCTCGTGGGAACGTTTCCAGTTCTCGGTTCACGTCCTCGAGGTTCTCCTCGAAGCTACGCGTGATGGCACCCCCAGCATGATTTCCTGCGGGCCTTATTGCCCCACGGCGTTGTCATCCTGAACCCGAAGACAGTGAAGGACCTCTCATCGGCGCGGTGGCCTAACGAGTGAGGTGACGGCGCGTAATCCGGCCCCGCGTTCGAAACTGAAACGTCCTTTACCCGGTGCGAGATCCTTTGTCGTTTTGCGCGACTCAGGATGACACCTGTGGATAGGTGGACGCTCTCTCGAGGCGCGCCTGCATCTTTCACAAACAGACGAAATCTGTCTGAAACTTTTTGCAACGGGAACGACTCGGCCACGCCGGCGGATCACTGCGTCTTCAACACCTGGATGAAAGCTTCCTGCGGGATGTTGATCCGGCCGATGCTTTTCATCCGCTTTTTTCCTTCTTTTTGCTTCTCCAAGAGTTTGCGTTTGCGGGTGATGTCGCCGCCGTAGCACTTCGCGGTCACGTCTTTGCGCATGGCGCTGACGCTTTCGCGGGCGATGATTTTGCCGCCGATCGCCGCTTGGATCGCGACCTGATAGAGCTGGCTTGGGATGACTTCTTTCAACTTCGCGGCGAGCTGGCGGCCACGGGCTTCGGCGCGATCGCGATGGACGATCATGGAGAAAGCATCGACCGGCTCGCCGTTCACCAGGATGTCGAGCTTGACCAATTTATCCGCGCGATAACCGGCGTGCTCGTAATCCATCGAGCCGTAACCGCGCGTGATCGATTTAATCTTGTCGTTGAAGTCGACCAGGATTTCGTTCAGCGGCAGTTCGCAATGGAGCATGACGCGGCGGGTATCGAGCGTCTCGGTGTGATCCATCGTGCCACGCTTTTCCATGATGAGTTGGAGGATGTCGCCGATGGACTCGTTAGGGCAAAGGACATAGGCGCGGACGATCGGCTCGCGGATTTCATCGATGATGCTCGGATCGGGGAGATGCGCGGGATTATCCACTTGGACGATCTCGCCGCGCGTGGTCAGGATTTCGTAAACCACGCTGGGCGAGGTCGCGATGATGTCCATGTCGTACTCGCGCCGGAGCCGCTCCTGGATGATCTCCATGTGCAGCAAGCCGAGGAAGCCGCAGCGAAATCCGAAGCCGAGCGCGACTGAGCTTTCCGGTTGGTAGATGAAGGCGGAATCGTTCAGACGCAGTTTGCCGATGGCGGTTTTGAGATGCTCGAAGTCGGCGGTGTTGATCGGATAAATCCCGCTGAAAACCATCGGATGAATTTCCTGAAATCCGGGGAGCGGCTCCTTCGCGGGATTGCGCAGGTCGGTGATGGTATCGCCGATTTTGATATCGGCGGTGGTTTTGATGTTGGCGATGAAGTAGCCGACATCGCCGGCGTTTAGCTTCGCCTGCGGGAACATCTTCGGCGTGAAGACGCCGACTTCCTTGATCTCGTAGCGCGAATCGTTGTTCATCATTCGCACCATTTGATCGGCCGCCATGCTGCCCGACATCACGCGCACATAAGCGACGACGCCGCGGTAAACATCGAAGACGGAATCGAAAACGAGCGCGCGCAACACGTCGTCCTTTGGCTCGTTAGGCGGCGGAATCCGATGCACGACCGCCTCGAGAATGTCCTCGATTCCGATCCCCATCTTCGCGCTGCAATCGATCGCTTCTTCCGCGGGAATCTGGAGGATTTCCTCGATCTGTTTGTGGACCGCGGGGATGTCCGCATTCGGCAGATCGATCTTGTTGATCACCGGCACGATGGTTAGACCTTGTTTGTGCGCGAGATGGACGTTCGCGACCGTCTGCGCTTCCACGCCCTGCGCGGCATCGACGATTAAAAGCGCGCCTTCGCAAGCGGCTAACGAACGCGAAACTTCATAAGCAAAATCCACATGTCCCGGCGTGTCGGACAAATTCAGCCGGTACGTCTTCCCATTTTTCGCCGTGTAACGCATCGCCACCGGATGCGCCTTGATCGTGATCCCACGCTCGCGTTCCAAGTCCATCGAATCAAGTAACTGATCCTGCCGTTCGCGGTCCTGGATCGTGCCGGTGCGCTCGAGCAAACGATCGGAAAGCGTGGTCTTCCCATGATCGATATGCGCGATGATGCAAAAGTTGCGCGTAAGCTCGATCGACATGAGGCGCTCACTATGCGGGCGCGCCATAAGCTGGTCAATGCGACCAGCGCGGCGGCGACGGCGCGCTGTCGCCTAACGAGTGTTGCGCATCTGCAAACACCGGTGCATGACACTTCGGCGAAACATCGCCGCCGGAACAGCGTTGTCCTCCGCCGCCCGCGCTGCTATCGGTTTCTCCCATGCGAAAGCTCATGATCACGAGTGCGAACGGCACGATCGCGCACGAGTTGGCCGACGAATCGCTCACGCTCGGCCGCGCCTTGGAAAATGGAATTCAACTCGACGATCCGTCGGTCTCCAGTCGTCACGCGCAGCTCCAGCTCGTGGGCGAAGAGTATCAATTACAAGATCTCGGCTCGACCAACGGCACGCGCGTAAATGGAAAAGCTATCACCAGCGCGACCATTCTCCGGCCGGGTGATCGCATCCGTTTCGGCAAAGTGGAAGCGTGTTTCGAATGTCCGAATCCGGCCAGCGCGCAGCCCCTGCCCGCTTCCGTAGAAGTAGAAGCGAAGCCGGCGGAGGTCAGCGAGCGCCCGGCGGATTTCGCGAACGCGTCCCCTTTTCCAAATCGCAAAACGCAAAACGACCGCACGCAGACGGCGCTTTTCGCCGCGGCCGCCGTGGCCATTCTCGCATTCATCGCCAGCATGCTCGCGCTTGCACAAATGCGCCCGCCCTCGCCCTAACGAGCGATCCGGCGAACGCATTCATGTCGAAACGCCTCCTCCTTTGGGACATCGATGGGACGTTGATCCGCAGCGGCGGTGCCGGTCAAAAAGCCCTCGTCCGCGTGGTGCAAAAGCGTTTCGGAGGCAGCGATGATTTGCGCGATATCGAGATCGCCGGCCGCACCGATGTCGGCATCGCGCGGAATATATTGCGCAAATACAAAGTGGAATCGACCGCGGAAAACGTCCGCGAATTACTCGATGCCTATCTCGACGACCTGGAGCATTCGCTGCCGCAAACCAGCGGCTGCGTCTTGCCCGGCATCCCGGAAATCCTCGCGCGCCTGCATGCGAATCCGGCATGCGTGCTCGCATTGCTCACCGGAAATTTGCGCCGGGGCGCGGAACTCAAGCTGCGGCATTACGGGCTCTGGCATTACTTCGAGTTCGGCGCGTTTGCCGATGATCATTACGATCGCAATGAGCTCGGCGCCTTCGCGCGACGGCGCGCCGCGAAAAAATATGGCGAAGAATTCGAGGTCGCGCGCATCGATGTCATTGGCGACACCGCTCACGACATTGCCTGCGGCAAAATCTTCGGCGCGCGCACTGTCGCGGTTGCGACCGGCTCGTGGACGCGCGAAAAACTCGCGGAATCTTCGCCCGATTTTATCTTCGACGACTTCTCGCAAGTCGACCAAGTCTTCGCCGCGCTCGACTGGTGACGGATTGACGAGGGGAAGGAGAGTGACATCTTCTCCCGCCATGAATCCGCCCGATTCCTCCGACGTTCTGCCGCTCAGCGGCGAAATCGATTTGCACGTTTCCCCG